>JAIRJX010000167.1 GCA_031260425.1 Gemmobacter sp. | reverse complement strand
TTCGATCTGGTGATCTGCGACCCGCCGGCTTTCGCGCCCTCGAAACCGGCGCTGGAGGCGGGGCTGCGCGCCTATGAGCGGATCGCCCGGCTTGCCGCGCCGTTGGTGGCCGGGGCGGGGTTTCTGGTGCTCTGCTCCTGCTCCCATGCGGCGGATCTGGCAGGCTTTCGCAACGCCTCGGCCCGCGGGATCGGGCGGGGTGGGCGGCGCGGGCAGTTGATCCATACCGGCTTTGCCGGGCCCGACCATCCGCTTCTGCCGCAACTGGCGGAAAGTGGCTACCTCAAGTCGCTGGTGTTCCGGCTCGACTGATGCGGGTGGTGCTGGATGCCTGCGTGCTGTTTCCAAGCGTCCTGCGCGGCCTCCTGCTTGGCTGTGCCGCGCGCGGGCTTTACGAGCCGGTCTGGTCAGAGCGTATCCTGGGCGAATGGCAGCGCGCGGTTGCCCGCCTCGGGCCGGAGGCGGTGGCGGAGGCTGCGCGTGACGCAGAGGCGATGCGGGCCGCCTTCCCGCGTGCGATGACGGCAGCGCAGCCGGCGCTCGAATCGCGGCTGATGCTGCCCGATCCAAATGATCTGCACGTGCTGGCGGTGGCCATCGCTGCCGGGGCCGATGCGATCGTGACCTTCAATGCCGCAGATTTCCCCGGCCATGTGTTGACAGCCGAAGGGCTGCGGCGGCGCGACCCGGACGGCTTCGTCTGGGAGCTCTGGTCGTGCTTTCCTGATGCGGCGGCGGCGGCCCTCGCGCAGGTCCATGCCGAAGCAGAGCGGCGGGCAGGCCAGCCGGTTTCGATAAAGGCGATGCTGAAGCGGGTGAAGCTGAACCGCTTCGCCCGTGCCTATACCGGCTGATCGAGTCGCCAACGCGCCTCGTTGGCCTCGATCGCGGCGATGCGGTCTTCGGTCGACGGATGCGACAGAAGCCAGGCGGGTACCGCGGTGCGATGCCCGGTCAGCCCGCCGAGCTTGGCGAAAAGCGTCTTTTGCGGTCCGGTGCCGATCCCGGCCTTGACGAGCAGAGCTGAGGCGTATTCATCTGCCTCGAACTCGTCACGGCGCGACATGCGCGCCATCAAGGCGCCGGAGATCAGGTTGGCGATCCAGATGCCGATGAACGGCAGGAATCGCGACAAAAGTGCCGTCAGCATCACGAAAACCGCGTTGGCGCCGGTGAAATCCACCATCCGCCGCCGGCTGTGGCCAAGGGCGACATGACCCAGCTCATGCGCGATCACCGCCGCCATTTCCTTGGCGGTGACCTCGCCGGCGCGGTATTTGCGCAAGAAGCCCTCGGTCAGGAAGATACGGCCATCAGGGGCGGCAAGGCCGTTCACCGGTTCTACCTCGAAGACATGGATGTTCAGCCCCGGCAGATCGAGCGCCCGGGCCAGCCGTGCCCCCTCTGCCAACAGCCCCGCATCGCCGAGCGGATGGGAGGTGCGGTCGAGCATCCGGTGGGTGCGCCAGACCGAGAGCTGATAAGCCACAAGCGCATAGCCGAGCGCGAGGAGGACGGGAAGAAACTTCAGCATCCCGTCATCTTGCGCCGGTTCGGGCCGGGGAGAAAGCCCCTCCGGACCCGGAGGCTGTCGACAGCCGTTCAGGGTGTTCATCCGGCGTCCCGGAGAAGCCGTTTCCTCCTCGTGCAGCGGAAGGGCATGGCCCCGGCCGAGGAAGTGTCGCTACTGCCCGGGGCCATGCTCCGGGCGGGGGAAGGGTTCACACCGGCCAATGAGGGCAGTGGCGGCTGACTCATGGCCTCCTCCCGGCCTGGCCGGAATTCTGGATGACAATCCGCGCGCCTCAGCCCAGGCGCAATTTCCGATGGCTGGGCAGGAAGATGGTCAGCAGGCCCAGGATCGGCAGCCAGGCGCAGATCCGGTAGACCATGGCGATGCCATAGCTGTCGGCCATCACCCCGAGCACTGCCGCCGCGATGCCGCCCATGCCGAAGGCGAAGCCGAAGAAGATCCCCGCCACCATGCCGACACGCCCCGGCAACAGCTCCTGCGCGAAGACCACGATAGCCGGAAAGGCCGAGGCGATGATGAGGCCGATCACCACCGACAGTGCGCCGGTCCAGAACAGGTTGGCGTAGGGCAGCGCCAGCGTGAAGGGCAGCACGCCAAGGATCGAGAACCAGATGACGGCAAGCGGCCCGAAGCGGTCGCCGATCGGCCCGCCCGCAATGGTGCCGGTCGCCACGGCAGCAAGGTAGAGAAACAGCATCATCTGCGATTGCTGGGTGGTAAGGCCGAAGGTCTCGATCAGGTAGAAGGTGTAATAGCTGGAAATCGAGGCGGTATAGATGTTCTTCGAGAAGGTGAGGAACGCGAGCACCACCAGCGCCATAACGATCCGGTCGCGCGGCAGCGGCAGTGTCTTGTCGGCGGGTTTGCGGCCTCGAGCTTCGGTCAGCGCGCCGGCATACCAGCGGCTGACGGTGTTCAGAATGATCATGCCGAGCGCCGCGATCAGGCAGAAGGCGGCGACCGATGGTCGCCCCAGCGGCACCACGATGAAGGCGGCCAGCAGCGGTCCGATGGACGACCCGAAATTGCCTCCGACCTGAAAGAGCGACTGCGCAAGGCCGAAGCGCCCGCCCGAGGCCATCCGCGCCACCCGGCTTGCCTCCGGGTGGAAGATCGCCGAGCCGATGCCGATGAAGGCGGCGCCAAGCAGCAGCAGCGGATAGCTGGGCGCGAAGGCCAGCAGGATCAGCCCGCAGAAGGTGGAGCCCATGCCGACGGGCAGCGATTTAGGCAGCGGCTTGCGGTCGGTAAAGATGCCGACCGCCGGTTGCAGGAGCGAGGCTGTCACCTGGAAGCACAGCGTCAGCAGGCCGATCTGCCGGTAGCTCAGCGCGAAATCTTCCTTCAGCAGCGGATAGATGGCCGAGAGCAGCGACTGCATGATGTCGTTCAGCATATGACACAGGCTGATCGACAGGATGACGGCGAAGGCAGTCTGTTGCACAGGGCTGGCCTGCGGCGGCATGGCGGCGGTGGTCACGGGCGCGCTCCTTGCGGAATGGGCGGAGGCTATGCCGGCGGGAGGGGAGAGTCCATGCCCCGCGAGGGGTGGGCGACGCGGCAATGGCGTAGCATCCGTGGCGGCATTTCTCGCCGCTCCGCTGCGTATCCGCTATTTTGGCAGGTCCCGAGTCTGTCGGGGCCGCGCCCGGATCGAAGGTTCGGTCGGGTCTGCGCAATTGCAAAACGACAATCCGGGTCTCGCCTGTCCGTTCCGGCCCTCTGTTCGGAGCGGGTCGTGGAGCCGGGTGGCGAACAGGGCGTTAACGCAAATTTAGCCTGAAGCCCATGACTCCGGGAATTGCCGTCACAGCCGGGACTCCCATGAATATTATCGATACCGATGCCTATCGCACCGCCTTTGCCGAATATCTGCGCCGAGGGCACGCCGTTCCGGCTGTCGCTGAAACAGAAGGCAGAGACCGAGCGCCGGTCTGGCAGACGCGGCGGGATGCAAAGGTGCGCCCGTCGCATCGCATGAACGATGGCCGCGTGTCCTCATGGGCGGACCCGCCGGAAACCGGCCACCCCGGCGAGGGCTGGATCTGCCGGTGCCATGCCGAACCCTGTGTCGAGGGGCAGACCGAATATGCCTGGTTCGATCTGCAGAGCTTCTTCTGGCTCGGCGGCGATCACGAGGTGATCCATGCGGGCGATCCGGGGTATCTGGCCGTCGAGGCAAGCGGGCTGGGCAAACCGCGCGGACCATGCGAGGGCTTCGACACGATCCGATCAGATGCCGAGTCGCTGCTTCGGAACTGGAAATTGATCTGGCCGGGGAACAGGCTCGGGAAACATCTCGACGCCATGAGCGGGATCACGCATGTTCCCGCCCGGCCCATCGACGTCCCGCCCTGCGGACAGTGAGCGCGAGTGGCTTCATCCGGGGATTGCGGGAAATGCCGATGACTGCGGGTCCGGCCCACACTCCTCGTGAACCCTCCCTCGCCCGGAACCGGACGCGGTTCGCACCGCTGGCCAGCGCTGCGCCCGTTCCGGCGCTCCGCTGACCTCGGCGCGGCGATCGAACCCGGGCGGAGCGTCACCATGAAGTGGCCAACCGCAATCGTGGCACGTGCGCCATGCACGAGATCTGTCGAACAAGCGGAGAACGCGACGCCTGCGGCTGGCCGTGGAAATGAGTATTTGGGCAAGAAGCAAAGCCCATGCCAAGGCAAGGGGCGGCAACCGCTCAGGTGCGGCGCTCCTGGCCGTTCCTGCTTTGCTTCTTGTCCTGAATACTCAAGAAAACATCGCCACCGGGCGCGCGGCGGGAACCGGAAAGACCATGGCCCCGTCAGAAGGCCGGGGCGGCGTGCGGGTTCTTCCGGCCTCCGGCGCTGTCGGCTATCAACAACTGCGACAGGCGCTTCCGGCCCGCCGCTCAGCGCAGCGCCTTGATGCCGCGCGCGATACCGTCGAGCGTCATCGGCACCATGGCATCGCTGAATATGTCCCGGATCAGCCGTGTCGAATGGGTATGGGGCCAATGCGCTTCGGGCACGGGGTTGATCCAGAGATGGCCGGGCCATTGCGCACAGGCGCGTTCCAGCCAGATCTGCCCGGCCTCCGGGTTCCAGTGCTCGCTGGCGCCACCGGGATGGAGGATCTCGTAGGGGCTCATCGCCGCGTCGCCGACGAAGATCGCCTTGTAGTCGGAGCCATAGCTGCGCAGCACCTCGGCGGTCGGGATCTGCTCGTTCCAGCGGCGGCGGTTGTCGGTCCAGACACCTTCATAGAGGCAGTTGTGGAAGTAGAAATGCCTGAGGTGCTTGAACTCGGCCCGGGCGGCGCTGAACAATTCGTCCATCACCTTGACATAGGGGTCCATGCTGCCCCCCACGTCGAGGAGCAGGAGCACCTTGACTGCGTTGCGCCGCTCCGGCCGGGTCTGCACGTCGAGCCAGCCGTGATCGGCGGTGGCGCGGATCGTGCCATCGAGATCCAGTTCCTCCGCCGCGCCGTCACGGGCCCATTTGCGCAACCGGCGCAGCGCCACCTTGATGTTGCGGGTGCCAAGCTCCACCCTGTCGTCGAGGTTGCGGAACTCGCGTCTGTCCCAGACCTTCACCGCGCGGCGGTGGCGGCTCTCGTCCTGGCCGATGCGGATGCCCTCCGGGTTGTAGCCATGGGCGCCGAAGGGCGAGGTGCCGGCGGTGCCGATCCACTTGTTGCCGCCCTGATGACGGCCCTTCTGCTCGGCGAGCCGCTCCCGCAGCGTCTCCATCAGCCTGTCGAAGCCGCCGAGCGCCTGGATCTGCGCCTTTTCCTCGGGGGTAAGGTATTTCTCGGCCAGCTTCTCCAGCCAGTCGCGCGGCAGGTCGATGGCGTCCAGCACCTGATCGGGGGTGATCGCTTCCAGCCCCTGGAACGTTTCGGCGAAGGCGCGGTCGAAGCGGTCGATATGGCGTTCGTCCTTCACCATGGTGATGCGGGCGAGGTAGTAGAACGCCTCGGGATCGCAGGTCGTGAGGCCCGCCGACAGCCCTTCCAGAAAGCCGAGATATTCCCGCAGCGAGACCGGAACCCCCGTGCGCCGCAGCGCCTCAAGGAAGGGTGCGAACATGGGTCAGATCGAACGTTCGATGAAGATGGTGGCGAAGGCGGCCAGAAGCGCGAAGGCGATGGCGAAGCCCGCCGCCCATTGCGCCATGTCGAGCGCGCCTCCGCCATGGGCGCGCGCCCGGAAGACACCGATGAGCGCGCCGAGAATGGCGGCGGTGATGACGATCATGTTGCCTCCTGCCGGGCGGCGGGCGCCACCCTCATCCGTTCCGGTCCGGGCGCTGTTGCCCCTGCTGCCGATGGGGCAGGATGCCGGACATCCGTGCCTGCCTCGTCGTGTCCGAGCCGAAGCCATAGCGCGCCCGGGACTGGCTGTCGAGCCGAAGCGCCTTGAACTTCGGCATGGCAAGCCGCCAGCGCGGATTTGCATCCAGGCTCCGCTATGCGGCGATGAGGGATGCCCGGAATGCCGATCACCGCTGCCGTCCGGGCATTGGAGTGAGCTTTCCCCGCCCGGGCGGCGCTACGCCCGCCCCTCCGGCGGGCGCTTTGGCGACGTTCGTGCGGGGATTGAGCATGGGAGGGATTGCGCCATAAAGTGCCGTCCATGACCGCGCTCACGCGCCAACCCGCAGTCGGGCGCTGCCCTCTGTGGTGAGGGGATGGTGCTGTTCTCTTGTTGCTCTGGGTGAGGCAGGCCGAACCGGGCCATGCTGCGGCCTTCCCGCCGGCTTTGTGGGCACCGAAATTCACGGCGCCCGCAGTTTACGGAGTTTGTCAATTTCACCGGAAGGTGTAAATCTCTGCCGACGGAGGAGATTGACATGGCGCTGAATGCCCCGACCGGAAGCCGGGTGCGCGAGCGGCGGCAGGCCCTCGGGCTCAGGCAGGCCGAGGTTGCGCGGGCGGCGGGTATCTCGGCCTCCTATCTCAATCTGATCGAGCACAACCGGCGTCGCGTCGCGGGCGAGGTGCTGGCGCGGCTTGCCTCGGCGCTGGGGATCGAGGCGCTGGCGCTGGAAGAGGGGGCGGAGGGGGCGCTGGCCGAAACCTTGCGCGCGGCGGCGGGAGAGACCGAAGGGCTGGCCGAACTCGACCGGCTGGAGGAGTTCATCGGCCGCTATCCCGGCTGGGCGCAGGTCACCGCCGGGCTGCATCGGCGGGCGGGGCAACTCGAACAGGCGGTGGCGGCGTTGAACGACCGATTGGCGCATGACCCGCATCTGAGCCTTGCACTGCACGAGGTGCTGTCGGCGGTAAGCTCCGTCCGTTCCACCGCCGCGATCCTGGCCGAGACCGAGGATATCGAACCCGACTGGCGCGCCCGTTTCCATGCCAATCTCCACCACGACAGCGAGCGGCTGGCGACGGGGGCGGAGGCGCTGGTGGCCTATCTCGACGGCTCCGACAGCGAAAGCGCCGCCGGTCTTGCCACCCCGCAGGAGGAGCTTGACGACTGGCTGGCCGCGCGTGGCTGGCACCTGCCGGAGCTGGAGGAGGGAGCGTCCGATCTCTCTGGCCCCGACCTTTCGGGCCTTGCCACAGCGGCGGCGCGCAGCCTTGCTGCCGGCTGGCTGGCCGAGATGCGGCGCGATGCGCAGACGCTGCCGCTGGCGGCGATGCAGGCGGCGCTCGCAGCCTGCGGCCCCGATCCGCTGCGCATCGCGGCGCGCACCGGCGCCAACGTGCTGGCGGTGATGCGCCGCCTTGCCCTGTTGCCGGGCGCCGAGGCGGGGCTGGTGATCTGCGACGCGTCCGGCGCGCTCTTGTTTCGCAAGCCCGCGCCGGGATTCGCGCCGCCGCGCAGCGGTGCGGCCTGCGCGCTCTGGCCGCTCTATGCGGCGCTGGCCCGCCCCATGACCCCTTCCGCCGCGCGGATCGAGATGGCCGGGCGCAACGGATTGCGCCTGCAGGCCTTCGCCTGGGGCGAGGCCAGCTATCCGCAGGGTCTGGGCGGGGTGGAACTGCGGCAGGCGGCGATGATGGTCACCCCGATCGGGCGTGGCGAGACGACCGAGATCCGCGTCGGCGCCAGTTGCCGGATCTGCCCGCTGTCCGATTGCCCGGCCCGGCGCGAACCCTCCATCGTCACCGACCGGCCCGACCTGCGCGGCTGAAACGGCGTTTTGACATGCGGCAGGTTTCCGCCGATAGTTTCCCTCAGAAGGCCATCCATGGCCCGCATCAGGGGAGGATCGCGACCGTGGGGCATCATGCCATGCTCATCGAGGACGAACCCAATATCGCCGAGGCGATCCGCTTTCTGCTTGGCCGCGAGGGGTGGCGGGTGACGACGCTGGGCGATGGCCTCGCGGCCGAAGCCGAGGTGCGGGCGGCGCGACCGGATATCGTGATTCTCGACCTGATGCTGCCCGGCCGCTCGGGGCTGGAAATCCTGACGGCACTGCGGGCCGATCCCGTCACCGCGGCACTGCCGGTGATGATGCTGACCGCGCGCGGGCAGGGCCGCGACCGTGAGGCGGCGGAGCAGGCGGGGGCGGATCTCTTCATGGCCAAGCCTTTCTCCAACGCCGAATTCGTCGCTGCCGCCCGCGCGTTGGTGGGGGTATGAGGGCGGGCTGCAATGCCCATGCGCCGACAGCCACCCCGCGCCGCAGTGCGGCAAAGGCTCCGGACTGCCATCGGCGCGCATCGTCGCGGCCAGTGCCAGCAGGCTCGGCTCATACGGCACCGGTTCCAGGCTACCGCCCGGGCACAGGACCGAACGCATGCGCGGCGGCGGATGTCAGACGCTCGCTGCCGGGCACGCGACTGCACACATGGGGCCGGGGCGCTCAGGAAACGGAAACGGCGATCAGGGCGATCCGACCGTCATGGTCAGAGAGCCTGCCAAGGCCATCGCCGCCACGTCTCCCCAACCTCTTCGACATGGTCCGAAAGGCAGGAAAATCAATGACCGGGATCAAGCTCCGCACAACTGCGTGCATGGGGCCGGGCCACTGTCAACAAAATGTTGATCTGACAACAAAACCATTGGGCTATGCGTATGGAGCCGGGTCTGTGAAGGCGGGGGCATGAGCCGGCGCGGGCCGATCATCCTGGCCCGGCGCGCCTATCGCCAGCGCCGGCTGCGCGATGCGGTGCGGCTCCTGCCGCTGGCGGGTGCCTTCCTGTTCCTGTTGCCGATCCTGTGGTCCTCGCCCGAAGGCAATGTCACGGCGACCGACGGCATCTATCTCTTCGCGGTCTGGCTGGGGCTGGTCGCGCTTGCCGCGCTGATGGCGCGGGCGCTTGGTGCGGAGGAAGAGCTTGACACGCCGCCGCTCTCCGGCGATGTGCCGGAAGGTGGGGGTGGCTGATGCCCTTCAACCTTCTTGTCCTGGCCTGTATCAGTTATGCCGCGATGCTGTTTCTCGTGGCCTTCGCCGTCGAGCGGCGGGCCGAGCGGGGCGAGGCGCGGTGGCTGCGCTCACCGCTGGTCTATACGCTGTCGCTGTCGATCTATTGCACCGCCTGGACCTTCTATGGCGCCGTCGGCTATGCCGCGCGTTCGGGGCTGGAATTCGCCACGATTTATCTTGGCCCGACGCTGGTCTTCATCGGCTGGTGGTGGGTGCTGCGCAAGCTGGTACGGATCGCCCGGCAGCAGCGGGTGACCTCGATCGCCGACATGATTTCGGGCCGCTATGGCAAGTCGAACATGCTGGGCGTCGTCGTCACGGTGCTGAACGTCATCGCCGTAACACCCTATATCGCGCTGCAACTGCAATCGGTGACGCTGAGCTTCGGTGTCTTCGCCGCCGCCGGCAGCGAGGGATGGGCGGTCCCGGATACCGAAGCCACCGCGCTTTGGGTTGCCGGGGGGCTCACGCTTTTCACCATCCTGTTCGGCACACGCAACCTTGACGCCAACGAGCAGCATACCGGCGTCGTTACCGCCATCGCGGTAGAGGCGGTGGTGAAGCTGGTGGCGCTGCTGGCGGTCGGGGTCTTCGTGGTCTGGCTGGTGGCCGATGGCCCGGCCGACATGGTGGCGCGCATCGGCGCCTCGGCCCTTGGCCACTGGGATCTGGTGCCCTCGCGCTGGGCCGGGCTCACCTTCCTGTCGGCCGCCGCCGTGCTGACACTGCCGCGCATGTTCCAGGTCGTGGTGGTGGAGAACAGCGACGAGCGCTTTCTGCCCACGGCAAGCTGGGCCTTTCCGCTTTACCTGATGGCGATGAGCCTTTTCGTGGTGCCCATCGCGGTCATGGGCCTTGAGGTCATGCCCGAGGGCGCGAACCCGGACCTGTTCGTGCTGACGCTGCCGCTGTCGCAGGGCCATGGCGGGCTGGCGATGCTTGCCTTCCTCGGCGGTTTCTCTTCCGCGACCTCGATGGTCATCGTGGCCTCCATCGCGCTGGCGACCATGGTATCGAACCATATCGTCGTGCCGCTCTGGCTCAGCCTCAGGCCCACGCGGGAGGTGACGGGGGATGTGCGCCGGCTGGTGCTGATGTCGCGCCGCTTCTCCATCGCCGGGGTGCTGGGGCTCGGCTATCTTTACTACTCGCTCTCGGGTGGGGCCTCGGCGCTGGCGGCGATCGGGCTCGTCTCCTTCGCCGGGGTGGCGCAGATGCTGCCGGCCATGCTGGGGGGTGTGTTCTGGCGCGGTGCCACCCGGATCGGTGCCATGGCCGGGGTGCTGATCGGTTTCGTAGTCTGGATCTATACGCTGTTTCTGCCGAGTTTCGGGCCAGGCGCGATCTTCACCGCCGAATTTCTGGCGACCGGGCCCTTCGGCCTCGGCTGGCTGCGGCCACAGGCGCTGTTCGGCATCGAGGGCCTCGATCCGCTGATGCACGCGCTGTTCTGGAGCCTGGCCTTCAATATTGTCGCCTTCGTCGTCGGCTCGCTTGTCAGTTTCCCGACTCCGGTCGAGCGGGTGCAGGGCCTCGCCTTCGTCGATGTGTTCGATCCGGAACGGGCCGAGCCGCAGGCCTGGGTGCGCGGCCTTGCCGATGCCGAGGCGCTTTTGGTGCTGGCACAGCGCATTCTTGGCGACGATGCGGCGCTTGGCTTCTTCGAGATGCAGGCGCAGGCACAGGGCAAGGCGGGCTATCTGCCCGACCCGGTGCCGGAGTTCCTTGACGCGCTGGAACGGCGGCTGGCAGGCTCTGTCGGTGCGGCTGCGGCCCATGCCATGATCGCCGAACTCGCAGGCCGGGCGCGGGTGACCGTGGTCGATCTCATGCGCGTCGCCGACGAGACGGCGCAGATCATGGAATATTCCAGCCGCCTTGAAAGCCAGCGCGAGGAATTGACCCGCACCGCCCGCCAGTTGCGCGAGGCGAACGAGAAGCTGACCCAGCTTTCGGTTCAGAAGGACGCCTTTCTCAGCCAGATCAGCCACGAATTGCGCACGCCGATGACCTCGATCCGGGCGTTTTCCGAGATGCTGCGGGAGGGCGATATGCCGCCCGACATGGCCGCGAACTCTGCCCGCATCATCAACGAGGAGGCGATCCGGCTGACCCGGTTGCTCGATGACCTGCTGGATCTGGGTGTGCTGGAAAACCACACGGTGCGGCTTTCGTTGCGGCTGGCGAGCCTGACCGAGCTTCTCGACCGGGCGGTGCGCGCCGCTGCCCAGACCCGGCCCGAGCGTGACTTCACCGTGATCCGCGATCTGCCCTCCGAGGCGCTGTTCATCCGCACCGACCCCGATCGGCTGGCGCAGGTCTGCATCAACCTCATCGCCAATGCCCGCAAATATTGCGACGCCGCGTGGGCCGAGCTGCGTATTACGGTGCGTCAGCGCGGCGGGCGGGTGATCCTTGACTTCATCGACAACGGCACCGGCATTCCCAAGGACAAGCAATCGCTGATATTCGAGAAATTCGCCCGCCTTACCGACCAGACCCGAGCCGGCGGCGCCGGGCTGGGGCTGGCGATCTGCCGCGAGATCATGGTCAATCTCGGGGGCTCGATCAGCTATCTGCCGGGGCAGGGTGGCGCTGCCTTCCGCGTCGTGCTGCCCTTGCAGATGAAAAAGACGCCGGAGGATGAGGCGGCGTAACCTTTCGCTAACGGAACTCTGCCAGAACTAGGGTGAGGGGCCGGAACCGGATGGGGCCGGTCCCGGGAAATCGGGCGGAAGCGGAGGGATCTTGGATCAGGCTGTGATCAGGCGGAAGCTGACGGGCACGCAGGCGGTGCAGCCGCCGGAAGGCGGGGTGGAGCGGGCCTTTCCTCTGGCGCTGGCGCGTGCCACCCGGACGAGGCACGCCTGTAATGCCGAGGTGGCGGGGTTGCGCCTGCACCGCTATTCGCTCACCGAATTGCTGGACCTGCCGCCCGCCCTGTCGCTGATCGCGCTGCTCGAGGGGCCGGGCGAGGCGATCGGGGTGATGATGATCGGCCCCGATGTGCTTGCCGCGCTGATCGAGGCGCAGACCCATGGCCATGTCGCGGCCCTGCCCGCCGCCCCGCGCCGGCCCACCCGCACCGATGCCGCCATGGTGGCCGACTGGGTCGATGCGGTGATGACCGATCTGGAAGAGACGCTCGGTGCCGAGGAGGATCTGGTCTGGACTGATGGCTTCCGCTTCGCTTCGCATCTCGACGAGCCGCGCCCGCTCGGGTTGATGCTGGAAGATGCGCCCTACAGGGTGCTGGCGGTCACGCTGCGTTTCGCCCCGGGGCGCGAAGGGCCGCTGGTGCTGGCGCTTCCGGCCGAGGGTCGGGGCCGCAATCCGCAGCGCGCCGGGCCGCCGCCACTTGACCCGGCGCAGGGCGCACTGTTCGAGGCGGAGTTCCGGGAACAGGTCATGGCGGCCAGCGCCACGGTGGATGCGGTGCTCTGCCGGCTGAGCCTGCCGCTTGACACGCTGCTTGGCCTCGGGCCGGGGGATATGCTGCCCCTGCCCACTGCGCAACTGGACCGGATCGTGCTGGAGGGGGCGGATGGGCAGGGTCGCGCCACCGGTCGGCTCGGCCAGCATCGCGGGATGCGCGCACTACGACTGTCGGCAGCCGGGAGCGCCCCTGCTCCCGCTACCCCCGTCACATCGACAGCCCCGCTGCCAGTGGCGGCAGCACTGGACCTGCCGCAGACGGGGACGGGATAAGGAGGGTCTCTCAGCCCTTTGTCGCCGCAGCTTCCAGCGTCGGGCGCAGCCATTCCAGATTATAACCGAACCGGGCGGGGATGCCGATCAGCTCATCCGCGCTCATCCGGCCGGCATGAGCCAGCGCCCAGACCACCGAGGAGCGGTTTCCCGAGGCGCAATAGGCGAGGATCGGGCCGGGGCCGGCGGTGATGGCCGCCGCCTGGCTGGTCACGTTCTCGTCGGTGATCGCCCCCCCCACCACCGGATTGGCGACAAAGACGAGGCCCGCAGCCTCTGCCGCCGCCCGCATCGCCCCGGCATGAAGTTCCGGCGCGATCTCGCCATCAGGCCGGTTGTCGATCACGGTGAGATAGCCGGCGGCACGGATCGCGGCGAAATTCTCGGGCGCAATTTGCGGCGAGACGGCATAGGTCGGGGTCAGGGCACGGATGTCCATGGGTGGGAACCTTCGGGCGGGGCCGCGCGGGCGCGGCGGATCAGCGATGATGCCACCATAGCGCCGTCCCTGCCGCGGCGGAAGACCCGCTGCGCAGAGGCCGCGAGGTGGCCCCCAACATGTCGGCGACAGCGGTTACCCCCCGAGACGGCCGCGCCCAGGCCACGAGGTAGAGGCCGCCGATCAGGGGGCCGCAGGTCTTGGGGGCAGGGTCGGCCAGGGATCCTTGCCCTGTGCGGCGGATGACCCGGGCGGGTGGATGCGATCAGCAAGCGAGGCAGACGGGGAAGCCATCGCGTCGGCGAAGGTCGCCTGCAGGGCGCTGTCCAGATCCTCCATCGTCACCGGCAGGCCGAGGTCGACGAGGCTGGTCACCCCGTATTCGCGGATGCCGCAGGGCACGATGCCGGAGAAATGCGTCAGATCGGGTTCCACGTTTATTGCGATGCCGTGGAAACTGACCCAGCGGCGGATCTTGATGCCAAGGGCGGCGATCTTGTCCTCGGCCGTCGAGCCGTCGGGCCGGCACGGCTTGTCGGGGCGTGCCACCCAGACGCCGACCCGGCCGGGGCGGATCTCGCCGGTCACGTTGAACTCGGCCAGCGCGGCGATCACCCAGTTCTCCAGGTGGCGCACGAAGCAGCGCACGTCGCCACCGCGCTTCTTCACGTCCAGCATGACATAGACGATGCGCTGACCCGGCCCATGATAGGTGTATTGTCCGCCACGCCCCACGGCGAAGACCGGGAAACGGCCGGGCTCCACCAGGTCCTCGGCCCTGGCCGAGGTGCCGGCGGTGTAGAGGGGAGGGTGTTCGAGCAGCCAGACCGCCTCTCCGGCCTCGCCGCGCGCGATGGCTTCGGCGCGGGCCTCCATGGCGGCCAGTGTCTCGGCATAGGGGCTGAGGCCCGGCAGTCGGCACCATTCCACCATGAACGCCCCTTTCCCGCCAGTTTCGCCTCGCTTTGCCGGCGGGCCGTGCTAGGCTGGCGATTATTGTTTGTCAATTCAGGGAGTCTTGCGATGAAAATCGGGACAATTGCAACTACCTGCGCCATTGCGGCCGCGGTCGCTTTTGCGCCGGCTGGACCGGTGCGCGCCGATGCGGGCGATGCCATCGCCGGGGCGCTGATCGGGGGTATCATCGGTCATGCCATCGCCAAGGACCAACAAAACCGCAAGGCGGCGGCTGCGGCGCCGCGCAAGTCGTCGAAATCCTCTGCGACGGCGGCCAGCGGCATCTCGGCCGCGCAGCGCGAGCAGAACCGCGAGGTGCAGACCGCGCTCAATCATTTCGGCTTTCCGGTCGGCACGCCGGACGGCTCCTTCGGGCCGAAGAGCCGGGGGGCGATCTCGTCCTATCAGGCGCTTTTGGGCTATCCGCCCACCGGGCAGTTGACGGAATATGAGCGCACGCTGCTGGTGACCGCCTATCATCGCGCCATTGCCGGCGGGCCGGCGGTGGCACAGGTGGTCAGCGGTCATCCGATGGGGATGAAGGGGCTCCTGCTGGTGCAGCGCGACGAGATGGCGGGGGTGACGGCGGCAAGCTCGGGGCAGGCGATGGGGGCGGGGCTGCCCGCGCTGGTGGCCGAACCTGCGCCGTCCCCGGCACCGGCGCTGCCGAGTTTTGGCGGCGCGCTGGTGTCGCTCAGCTCGCATTGCAATGCGGTGGCGCTGAAGACCGGTGCGAATGGCGGCTACGCCACGCTCGCCAGCATGGGCGATCCGGCGCAGGCGCTGTCGGAGCAGTTCTGCCTTTCGCGTGCCGTCGCGATCCAGAGTGGCGAGGAGATGGTGCGCGCGGTGCAGGGTGTCACGCCGCAGCAGGTGGCGGAGCAGTGCCGTGCCTTCGGGCCGGTGCTGAAGGAATACGTCACCGCCACCTCGCTGGAGCCCGCGCCGTCGGTGCTGGCGGGCGTGTCCCAGTTCATCACCGAAAGCGGCATGTCGCCTGCGCAGCTTTCGGGCAGCTCGAAGATCTGCCTGGGCGTCGGTTATGCGTCGGATGATATGGAGGTGGCGATGGGATCGGCGCTGGTGCTGAGTGCGCTGGGCGAGACCGGCTATGCCGCGTTGCTCGGGCACCATCTGGCTGACGGCATGGGCGCCACGCGGCGGCCCGACCTCGCGCTTGGCTGGTTCGAGATCGGGCAGGGCGAACCGGTGCTGACCGGCGGCGCGCCCGACCTGGTGCAGAAGGCGATCTTCATGCTGAACGGCCGCAGCGAGGTACCGGCAGTGGAGACGCCGCTGCCGGTGTTGACCCCCGCCGCGCCTGTGCCCCAGGTGGTGGTGGAGGCGGCGCCTGTTCCGACCGCGCCGCCGGTGGTCGAGGCGCAACCCGCCGCGACCCCGGTTTCGGTCGAGCCCGCGGTGGCGGCGCAGGCGATCGCGATCATGACCGCGCTGCCGAAGCTGATGCTCGGGCAGTAGCCGCTTCGGGAAGCCTGCCGCCCGGTGCAGAGCCGGCGCAGAATTTTGTGCCGGGCGGCCAGATCCCCCTTTCCTTCGTCCTGGCCCTTCGCTAAACACCGCCTCACCAAGATGGATCGCGCGGATGTGGCGGAATTGGTAGACGCGCAGCGTTGAGGTCGCTGTGGGGTAACACCCGTGAAGGTTCGAGTCCTTTCATCCGCACCACTTGGTTTCAGCAAGCCCCGGAAATTCCGGGGCTTTTGCTTTTTCTGCGGGGGTAGTTCCCCAAATGGTCTCCGCCGGGTATTCGGAGGGTGGGTGATCGGAGGGCCGGTCTGCGCCGAGCGGAAGGATGCCTTGTGACGATCACGTTCCGCGCGGCTTGGTGCGGGTGGTCGGGTCGGCCGCGCGCGGGTCTTCCGGCCAGGGATGGCGCGGGTAGCGACCGCGCATGTCGCGGCGCACATCGGCATAGGAGTTGGTCCAGAAACCCGGCAGATCGGAGGTCACCTGCACCGGCTTGCCGCTGGGCGACAGTAGCGTGATGCGCAGGGGCAGATGCTTCGGCCCGATGACCGGATGGCTGGTGACGCCGAACAGTTCCTGCAGGCGGATTTCGATCCCCGGGGTTTCGCCCTCGTAGTCGATGGGGAGGCGGCGGCCGAGCGGAGTTTCGAAATGCGAAGGGGTCAACCGGTCGATCAGTTGCACCCCGTCCCAGCCCAGCAGGGCGCGCAGCGGCTCCAGAAGGTCGAACCCGCGCAGGTCGGCTTCCGTTCGGCAGGCAGTGAGGAAGGGCAGCAGCGCCTCGCCCGTGAGCAGGGCTTCGGGATCGGGCAGGTCGGCACCGTCGCGGCGGCAAAGTGCGATGCGCGCGGCAAGGCGGCGGGCGGCGGCGCTCCATGTCGGGCCGATCTGTCGCAAGCCGTCGAGGGCGGCGCGGGCCAGAGCCTCGGCGGGCGCATCCGGCCAGGCGCGGTCGTCGAGGATCAGCGCGCCGAACATTTCCTGCCGGCGTGCCCACACCTTTCCTTCGCGCTTCGACCAGTCGCAGACCGTGCGCCAATGGAAGTGCGCGCCATGGATGGCGCGCAATTCTGCCTCGGTCAGCGGTGCTGCCTGGCGGATTTCCGCCTCGCGCAGGTCGCCGTCGAGATCGGTCGCGACGAGGAGCCGCGCGGTGGAGAGCGGCAGGCCCGGCGCCATATGCGCGCCCTTGCCGCCGGAAAGCACCCATCGCGGGGTATCCCCCTTGCGGCGCAGGCCGATGCGGTCGGGATAGGCGAGTGCGGCCGTCTGGCCCAGGCTGAGCGGCAGGGAGGGGCCGGTGGGGAGGGTGCGGACGAGGCGCCCGGCCTCCTGCCGGATACGCTCGATGGTCGGGCGGTGGGGGGCGTGGCCCACGCGTTCCACCTTGCCGGGATCGGCGATGGCCGCCATGCGCAGCGCCAGATCGGGAGGGGCGCCGCGCAGCGGATCGCGTTCGGCAAGAAGTGCGGCGAGGGGCGCGGCCTGCGGGCCCGCGCGAAGCAGCATATGGCCGAGGCGCGGATGCAGCGGCAGGGTGGCGAGGGCTTTGCCGTGGTCGGTGATGCGGCCTGCCTCCAGCGCCTGAAGGTCACTCAGCAGTGCGCGGGCCTCGGCCAGCATGCCGGGATGGGGAGGGGTGAGGAAGGGCAGATCGGCCGAACCCCAGAGCGCGAGCTCGAGCGCAAGGCCGGTGAGATCGCCCACCGCGATCTCGGGGGGCGGGAAGGGCAGAAGGCCGCCTTCCTCGCCCTTCGACCAGAGGCGATAGCACTGGCCTTCCGCCACCCGTCCCGCCCGGCCGCGGCGCTGCTCTGCCTCGGCCCTCGTCACCCGCTCGGTGACGAGGCGCGCCATGCCCGAGGGCGCGTCAAAGCGGGCGCGGCGCGCGCGGCCACCGTCGACCACGACGCGGATGTCGGGAATGGTGAGCGAGGTTTCGGCGATGGAGGTGGCGAGGATGATCTTGCGCAGCCCCGGCGAAGCGGGGATGAGCGCGGCGCGTTGGGCGGAAAATTCCATCGCGCCGAAAAGCGGACGGATCTCGCAGCCCTGCAGACCGCTCAGCAGGGCCGCTACCCGACGGATTTCCCCCTCGCCGGGCAGGAAGACCAGAACGCCACCCTCGGGGCATTCCTCCACCGCGCGCAGCACCAGTGCGGCCAGGGCCTGATCGAAGCGCGCGTGGGGGGCGAGCGGGCGGGGCAGCCAGCGGGTTTCAACCGGGAAGGCGCGGCCCTCGGATGTGATGAGCGCCGCGCCACCCATCAGCGCCGCCACGGGGGCCGCGTCGAGCGTGGCGGACATGACGACCAGCATCAGGTCGTCGCGCAGTGCTCCCCGCACCTCGAGCGCGAGGGCGAGGCCGAGATCGGCGTTCAGGCTGCGCTCGTGAAATTCGTCGAAGATCAGCGCACTGATGCCGTCGAGCCCCGGATCGGATTGCAACATGCGGGTGAGGATGCCTTCGGTGACGACCTCGATCCGGGTGGCGGGGCTGATCCGGGATTCGCCCCGGATGCGGTAGCCGACGGTCTGGCCCGGGGTCTCGCCCAGCGTTTCGGCCATGCGCTCGGCGGCGGTGCGGGCGGCGAGGCGGCGGGGCTCCAGCATGATGATGCGGCCGGGGGCGAGGCCGGCCCCGAGCAGTGCGAGCGGCACACGCGTGGTCTTGCCGGCGCCCGGCGGTGCCTGCAGAACCGCCTGCCCGCCGGCGCGGAGGGCGGCGATCAGATCGGGCAGGGCGGCGTCGATGGGAAGCGGCGTCATGGCCGGGTTATTGCCGGGTGTGGCCGATGAGGCAAGCCCCCGCCGCCGCCGGTTGGCCTTGTTGCGCAGGGGCGGGGGGACGTGTATCACGCTTGGCGACGGAATGCCGCCGCAAGGCGAGAGGACAGGGAGATCGGGATGCGTCGGGTTGTGGTCACGGGTCTGGGAATGGTCACGCCGCTCGGTTGCGGGGTGGAGGAGACCTGGAGACGGCTGATCGACGGCCAGTCGGGCGCGGGGCCGATCACGCGGTTCGACACTGCCAATGTGGTGACGAAATACGCCTGCGAGATCCCTTTCGGCGACGGCTCGGACGGGAGCTTCAACCCCGATGACTGGATGGAGCCGAAGGAGCGCCGCAAGGTGGACGACTTCATCCTTTACGGTATGGCGGCGGCCGTGCAGGCGGTGCGCGACGCGGGCTGGGCCCCCGAGGACGAGGAGGGCCGGCTGCGCACCGGGGTGATGATCGGCTCGGGCATCGGGGGGCTCACCTCGATTGCCGAGACGGCGGTGCTCATCAAGGAGAAGGGGCCGAGGCGGGTGAGCCCGTTTTTCATCCCCGGCTCGCTCATCAATCTGATCTCGGGGCAGGTGTCGATCCGCTTCGGCTTCAAGGGGCCGAACCATGCCGTGGTCACCGCCTGTTCGACCGGCGCCCATGCCATCGGCGACGCGGCGCGGCTGATCATGCTTGGGGACGCGGATGTGATGGTGGCGGGCGGGGCCGAGGCGCCGATCTCGGAAATCGGCATTGCCGGGTTCAACGCCTGCAAGGCGCTGTCCACCAAGCGCGCCGATGATCCGGCGAAGGCGAGCCGCCCCTATGACGCCGACCGTGACGGTTTCGTCATGGGCGAAGGCGCGGGTGTGGTGGTGCTGGAGGAATACGAGCACGCGGTGGCGCGCGGCGCGAAGATCTATGCCGAGGTGCTGGGCTATGGCCTTTCGGGTGACGCCTATCACATCACGGCGCCGTCGGAGGATGGCGATGGCGGTTATCGCTCGATGCAGGCGGCGTTGAAGCGGGCCGGAATCACACCGGATCAGGTGGATTACATCAATGCGCACGGCACCTCGACCATGGCCGATACGATCGAACTGGGCGCGGTGGAGCGGCTGATGGGGGATGCGGCGGCGAAGGCCACCATGTCTTCCACCAAGTCGAGCATCGGGCATCTGCTGGGCGCTGCCGGTGCGGTGGAGGCGATCTTCTGCGTGCTGGCGATCCGCGACCAGATCGCGCCACCGACCATCAATCTTGATACGCCGGCGATGGAACCGAAGCTCGATCTGGCGCCGAACCGGGCGGTGAAGCGCAAGATCGATGTGGCGCTGTCGAACAGCTTCGGCTTCGGCGGCACCAATGCAAGCCTGGTTCTGGGCAAGGTGCGCGGCTGATGTGGCGGTCTGTCGCCTCCAACGCGCTGACGCTGTTCATCGTGGTGTTGATCGGCTTTGCGGGCCTGTTGGCCTGGGGACGGCAGGAGTTCAGCGGGCCGGGACCGCTTGCGCAGGCGGTCTGTGTACGGGTTGAACGCGGCGCCTCGCTGGGCGAGGTGAGCCGGCAACTGGAGGCGCAGGGTGCGATTTCCGATGCCCGGATCTTCCGCATCGGCGCGAATTACACCGGCAAGGGGCAGGGGCTCAGGTTCGGCTCCTACCTGGTGCCGGGGCAGGCGTCGATGGCGCATGTGCTGGAGCTGCTGACGGCGGGCGGCGCCTCGACTTGCGGGCGCGACGTGAATTTCCGTATCGGCGTGGCGCGGGCGGAGATCGTGCTGCGCGAGCTTGACCCGGTGAGCAACCGCTTCGTCGAGGTGGCAAGGTTCGATCCGGGAGCCGAGGCACCGCCGCAGATTTATGTCGATGCAGCCCTGGAGGGTGACCTGCGCTGGCAGGTGACGCTGGCGGAGGGCGTGACGAGCTGGCAGGTGGTGGAAAGCCTGAAGCGGGCCGATTTCCTGGAGGGCGCCATCGAGGATGTGCCGCCGGAGGGCAGTCTCGCGCCCGAAGCCTATGACGTGGAGAAGGGCAGCGCGCGGTCGGATCTGCTGGTGCGGATGCGGGACAGGCAGGCGCAGACGCTGGCGGATCTCTGGGCCTCGCGCGCCGGGGGGCTGCCCTTCGATACGCCGGAGGAGGCGCTGGTCCTGGCCTCCATCGTCGAGAAGGAGACCGGGGTTGCCTTGGAGCGGCCGCTGGTGGCGAGCGTGTTCCTTAACCGGCTGACCAGGGGAATGCGGCTTCAGACCGACCCCACGGTGATCTACGGCATCACCAAGGGCGAGGGGGTGCTGGGGCGCGGCCTGCGGGCAAGCGAGTTGCGCAAGGCGACGCCCTGGAACACCTATGTCATCGATGGGCTGCCGCCGACGCCGATCGCCAATCCCGGCCGGCTGAGCATCGAGGCGGTGCTGCATCCGGAGGCGACGGACTATCTTTATTTCGTGGCGGATGGCACAGGAGGCCATGCCTTCGCGGCGACGATCGACGAGCACAACGCCAATGTGGCGCGCTGGCGCGAGATCGAGGCGCAGCAGCCGGAGGCGGAGTGAGCTTTCAGCCGGCGGGTCTGTTGCCCGCCGGTTCCTGCGTGCCTTCGACACCCTTCCCCAAGGCCCTCGGCAGCGGTGGCCAGTTCGTACACTCACGCGGATACGTCTGAGCGGATGCAACCCGAAGGGCAATTGCCGCGCTGGCGGAGTTCGCGCCACCGCGCGGATATGTTTTCTTTCAATTACTTGAAAAATAAGAAAAACGTGGCGATGTTCGCACCCCTGCGCGGATATGCCTGAGCGGATGCGGCTATGAGCGCAGCCGCCCCGTCGGTGCTGGCCGCGCACGCGGGCGGATAGGTTCCGGTGGATGGAAGACGGGGTGTTGCGGCAGGTGGCTGGGGAGCGGTCTTTCCGTTAGTGCATTGATAATACAATAATATTTGACATATCTGTCTGTCTGTGGCAGAAATGGTCCTGTGCTGGAAGAAAAGAACGAGCGACGGATCGGGGGGAACCCGATGCCGTCGCTTTTTCATTTCACTCGTGCGGGGGCATGGGAGGTGGGCGGCACGGAATGGGACTGGAATTCTCTGCGGGTGAGCCCGAGGCTTTGCTGAGGGCGACGGAAGACTTGTATTGGGAAGTGGCGTGCGAACTGGCCGAGGCGACGCGAAAGCTGCGCGACGGTGAGTTGGGAGAGGTCAAGGCCGCCGTGCAGGCGGCGAAGGACCTGCGCACGGCCTTCCAGATGGTGATGGATGAAAGGACGCGCGTTGACAAACTCCGCAAGCAGGTTGCCGGGGCTGCGGGAGGCGCCGGAGAACTGGATTTCGCCGCAGCCCGGGACGAGATCGGGCGCCGCCTGGCTCGCCTCCGCGACGCCGGAGGTGGTGGATGAGTTTCTGGGTGGTCTGAGCAGCGAGGCGCTGCTGGCGCTGCCCTGGCTGTTCGAGTTCTGGGCGCTGCCGCATCAGTTGCCGCCCGACGGGGCCTGGAAGACCTGGGTCATCATGGGCGGACGCGGCGCGGGCAAGACGCGGGCCGGGGCGGAATGGGTGCGCGCGCAGGTGGAAGGCGCGCGGCCGGGGGATGCAGGCCGCGCGGCCAGGGTGGCGCTGGTGGGCGAGACCATTGATCAGGCGCGCGAGGTGATGGTGTTCGGCGAGAGCGGCATCCTCGCCTGCTCGCCCCCGGACCGCCGACCGGTCTGGGAGGCCGGGCGGCGGCGGCTGGTCTGGCCGAACGGAGCAGTGGCGCATGTATTTTCGGCGCATGAGCCGGAATCGCTGCGGGGACCGCAATTCGATGCGGCCTGGGTCGACGAACTGGCGAAGTGGAAGAAGGCGGAGGAGGCGTGGGACCAGCTGCAATTCGCGCTGCGTCTGGGGCCGAACCCGCAGCAGGTGGTGACGACGACGCCGCGCAATGTGGCGGCGCTGAAGGCGATCCTGCTGAACCCCTCCAGCGTGGTGACCCATGCACCGACCGATGCCAACCGGGCGCATCTGGCGGCCTCATTCCTGGAGGAGGTGAGGGCGCGCTATGGCGGCACGCGGCTGGGGCGGCAGGAGCTGGAAGGTATGCTGCTGGAGGATGCGGAAGGTGCGCTCTGGACCAGCGCGATGATCGAGCGGGCGCGGGTGGATGCGGTGCCGGCGCTGAGCCGGGTGGTGGTAGCGGTCGATCCGCCGGTGACCGGACATGGTGGCTCGGACGAATGCGGTATCATCGTGGTGGGTGCAGTGACCGAAGGGCCGGTGCAAGACTGGCGGGCCTATGTGCTGGAGGATGCTTCGGTGCAGGGCGCCTCGCCCGATCAATGGGCGCGGGCGGCGGTGGCGGCGATGGAGCGGCACGGTGCGGAGCGGCTGGTGGCCGAGGTCAACCAGGGCGGCGATCTGGTGCAATCGGTGATCCGGCAGGTCGATCCGCTGGTGAGTTTCAAGGCGGTCCGGGCCTCGAAGGGCAAGGCGGCGCGGGCAGAGCCGGTGGCGGCGCTTTATGAGCAGGGGCGGGTAAGCCACCTGCGGCATCTGGCGCAACTGGAGGACCAGATGTGCCGGATGACGGCGCGCGGCTATGAGGGCAGGGGTTCTCCCGACCGGGTGGATGCGTTGGTCTGGGCGTTGACGGCACTGATGATCGAGCCCGGGGCGTCGGCGCGTCGGCCCCAGGTGCGGTTGCTGTAGGGCCGTGTAGGAGTATTTGGGCAAAAAGCAGAAGCTGCAGGGTTGGTGGAGGTGGCGCTTGGGACGGCGCTTGTTCACCGCCGCAATGCGCGGGTTGCGGCGTCGGGACGCCTCCGGCGGGAGTATTTGGGCAAGAAGCAAAGGCCATGGGGTTTCCCGTTGGGTAAAGACCGTCGGGTTTGCAGGGGAGCCGTGCGGATTGCGTGGTGTGACGGGCGCGGGCCCGGGATCAAGGAGAGCGGGATGGTGTTCGATTTCCTGCGGCGGGCCGAAAAGGCGGCGCCGGAGCGGAAAGCCTCGGCCACGGGGCGGGTGGTGGCGTTCGGCACGTCGGGCCGGGTGGTGTGGAGCGCGCGCGACGGGATGAGCCTGGTGCGCAACGGGTTTCTGGGCAATCCGATCGGCTTTCGGGTGGTGAAGCTGATTGCGGAAGCGGCAGCGGCCCTGCCGCTGGTGCTGCAGGATGCCGAGCGGCGCTACGAGGTGCATCCGGTGCTGGATCTGGTGCGCAGGCCCAATCCGGCGCAGGGGCGGGCGGATCTGTTCGAGGCGCTTTATGCGCAGATCCTGCTCAGCGGCAACGGATATCTCGAGGCGGTGCCGGGGGTCGGGCGGCTGCCGGGGGAGTTGCACGTGCTGCGCTCGGACCGCATGAGTCTTGTGCCGGGGTCGGATGGCTGGCCGGTGGCCTATGACTATACCGTGGGCGGGCGGGTACATCGGTTCGACATGACGGGAGAGGTGAAGCCGGTTTGTCACATCCGCAGCTTCCATCCTCAGGACGACCATTACGGGCTGTCGCCGATGCAGGCGGCGGCGGTGGCGGTGGATGTGCATTCCAGTGCCTCGGCCTGGAGCAAGGCGCTTCTCGACAATGCGGCACGGCCGTCGGGGGCGATCGTCTACAAGGGGCCGGAGGGAGCGGGGACGCTTTCCACCGATCAGTATGACCGGCTGGTGATGGAGCTGGAGGCCAATCATCAGGGCGCGCGCAATGCCGGGCGGCCGATGCTGCTGGAGGGCGGGCTCGACTGGAAGCCGATGGGGTTCAGCCCCTCGGACATGGAATTTCACGAAACGAAGCTCAGTGCGGCGCGCGAGATCTGCATCGCTTTCGGGGTGCCGCCGATGCTGGTGGGGATACCGGGCGACGCGACCTATGCCAATTATCAGGAAGCGAACCGGGCGTTCTATCGGCTGACCGTGTTGCCGCTGGTTGCCAAGGTCACGGCGGCGGTGTCGCATTGGCTGGAAAGCTTCGGTGGTGAGGCTGCGGATCTGCGGCCCGATCTCGACCAGGTGCCGGCACTGGCGGTGGAGCGCGACCAGCAATGGGCACGGGTCGGCGCGGCGGATTTCCTGACGCAAGGCGAGAAGCGGGCGGCGCTGGGCCTGCCGCCGCTGGCGGAGGGGCAATGAAGCAGAGCGGGAGCGGATCGCGGTTCCTGTATGACAGTTTCGACGCGGCTCAGGCCCGGATCGAGGCTAATGAGCGGGTGGCAGCGGAACGCTGGAACGCGCTGGAATACCGGCTGGGTCAGATCGAGGCGATGCTGGCGCAGTTGGAGAAGCGGATCTGGCTGGGGGTCTATGGTGTCGCGGCCTTTCTGCTGACGCAGGGGGCGGAGGCGTTGCTGAAGGCGGCGCTGAAATGAGGATCGCGGGGTAAGCATGGGATACGAAAGCGGATTTGGTGCGCCGGAGCGGAAGTTCATGGCGCTCGCCCCGGAGGGTGGCGGAGATCTGACGGTAATCGGAGGACAGGAGATCGCTGGTTATGCGAGCCTCTTCGGCAAGTGTGATCAGGGTGGTGATGTGGTGACGCGGGGCGCCTATGCCGGGTCTCTGGCGCGGCTGGGCGCGGCGGGGCGGCGGGTCAAGATGCTATGGCAGCATGACCCAGGCCAGCCCATCGGGGTCTGGGACGAGGTGCGCGAGGACGCGCGCGGCCTTT
>JAIRJX010000142.1 GCA_031260425.1 Gemmobacter sp. | reverse complement strand
GTCATCACATCGGCCATGATCTGGCAGGGATGGGTGCGGTTGGTGAGCCCGTTGATCACCGGCACGCTGGCGTGCTCGGCCATCTCCTGAAGCGTCGCCTCCTCGAAGGTGCGGATCATGATGAGGTCGACATAGCGCGAAAGCACGCGGGCAGTGTCGGCGATGGTCTCGCCATGGCCAAGCTGCATCTCCTTGCCGGAAAGCACCATGGTCTCGCCACCCATCTGGCGCACCCCCACATCGAAGGAAACGCGGGTGCGGGTCGAGGGCTTTTCGAAGATCAGCGCCACCATGCGGCCCCTGAGGGGCTGGTCGTCATCGGACGTGCCTTTGGGGCGGTTGTTTCGGGCGGCCTTCATGGCGTGGGCAGAATCGATCATCTGCCGCAGGTCGCCGGGAGGGGTGGTGTGGATGTCGAGGAAATGGTTCATCGTGCAGGCTTTCTATCGAATGTCGGACCCGGGGCTGCCTGCCCCGTCGCCGATCAGGCTTGAGCCGGTGGCGCACGATCGGCAACCCCCGGGGATATTTGCAGACAGAAAATGAAGGGGGCGGCGCGAT
Organism: Gemmobacter sp.; assembly: GCA_031260425.1. Taxonomy (GTDB): domain Bacteria; phylum Pseudomonadota; class Alphaproteobacteria; order Rhodobacterales; family Rhodobacteraceae; genus Gemmobacter. The sequence continues at coordinate 3,934 of JAIRJX010000142.1, read as the reverse complement.
TGTCGGGACGGGGCGGGCACGCAGGGGTCAGCCGTTATCCATCTCCCCGGGAATATCCGCGCTTGTGCGGGTCTGTGGCGGGGCGAGGTCAGGCCGCATCGCGATCCAGCCTCGTGGCAGCGGCATCGAGCCGCTTCAGCGCCTCGGCAATGTCTGCATCCGGGATGTTCAGCGCCGGCAACAGGCGCAGCGTGTTATCGGCGGCAAGAACGGTAAGGATCTGTTCGGCGTAGCCGGCCTCGATCACGGCGGAATTGGGCAGACGGCATTTCAGGCCAAGAAGCAGGCCCTGCCCCCGCACCGCCTCGAAAACGTTTGGATGGGCGGCGACCAGCGCCTCCAGCCCCTGACGGAACAACGCAGCCTTGCGGTTGACCTCGGCCAGGAAGGCAGGATCCGTCACGATGCGGGTAACGGCGAGACCGACCGCGCAGCCTAGCGGGTTGCCGCCATAGGTCGAGCCATGGCTGCCGGCGGTCATGCCGGAGGCCGCGTTTTCGGTGGCAAGCACGGCGCCAAGCGGGAAGCCGCCGCCTATCCCCTTGGCCACCATCATGATGTCTGGGGTGATGCCCGCCCATTCATGGGCGAAAAGCCGCCCCGTCCGGCCCATGCCGCATTGCACCTCGTCAAGGATCAGGAGCGTGCCGGTCTCGTCGCAAAGCTTGCGCAGGGTCTTCAGGAAGCTGTCCGGGAAGGCGCGGATACCGCCCTCGCCTTGAACGGGTTCAAGCATCACGGCGGCGGTGTGCTCGTTCAGCGCGGCGCGCAGAGCGGCCTCATCCGCGAAGGGAAGCTGGCGGAAACCGGGCATCAGGGGGCCGAAACCCTTTACCATCTTCTCGGACCCCGCTGCCGCGATGGCGCCGGTGGAGCGGCCATGGAAAGCGCCCTCGAAGGCGAGGATCTCCGTCCGATCGGGCCAGCCTTTGTCATGCCAATATTTTCGCGCCATCTTGATGGCAAGCTCGGCGGCCTCGGTGCCGGAATTGGTGAAAAACACCGTATCGGCAAAGGTCCGATCAACCAGAAGCTCGGCAAGCGCCTGCTGTTGCGGGATCTGATAGAGATTGGAGACATGCCAGAGCCTGCCCGCCTGTTCGGTCAGCGCCGCGACCAGCCTCGGCTCGGCATGGCCAAGCGCGTTCACCGCGATCCCTGCGCCGAGGTCGAGGAAGCGACGGCCATCCGTCGTGGTGAGCCAGGAGCCCTCGCCCGACACAAAAGCGAAAGGCGCGCGGTTATAGGTCGGAAGGATAGCGGAAATCATCAGGGTATCCTCTGGATAAGACGAGGCCATGAGGGGGGCCAAAGGCGGGCCATACTGTCAACGGAAAGGGAGAGGCCGCATAGGCGGGGAGATCGTGGGTGCACGGGCACCCGGACGCGTCAGGCGCGTCGGCGTCGGGGCAGCAAGAAAAGGCGGCTCTGAGCGATCATGGTGGTGTGGTAACGGCAAACCGGCGGGATGGCAACGGGATTGTTGAAGCGCGCTGATTACGCACGGCAGCTTTTCCGGTGGCGGGGCGACGCCCGCAAGCCCGCCCCGCCGCCGGCTGACTTCGATCCGTGCACCGGCGTGGGGCACCCCCGCGGACTGTCCGCTGTATCGGTGATGGGCACCGGTTTCGATCCGCGCATCCCGGGGGGACAGAAGAACGCGACATTCCGGAAAACGGGAGCTCATCCGATCGACAACACTGCCCGAAAGCGGGAACCGGCCGATTACGATCAACTCGCCCGCCCCTCAGTCCTTCCGCCGTTCCAGCCGGTAGCTGCCCTCGGGCAGATCGAGAGCGGCTGCGAGGTCGCGCAACTGCCCCATCGACAACGAGATCACCATCGGCTCCTGAGTGACGGGGTGCACCTGCTCGAGCGTGATGCAATCGTCGAAGGCAGAAATGGTGAGATCTTCCTGCAAACCGTCCTCGCCCTCGTCGATAAGGGTGATCACGGTGGCGTCGAATTCGTGCTCGATGGTGAACATTGTGCAAGCCTAGCAGGGCGGAGCCGGAGCGCAACCGCAATCACGGAGATGGCGGGGCAGGAAGGCGGCCGGGCGGCCCCTTCCGCCGCGCCCGGTTCTGCTTGGGTGAACCTGTCTCGTGCCGTCGGGCATAAGAAACATCGCATGTCGTCTCGCACCCGCGCGCCGTATGAACCCGCGCCCAGCCCGGAACGAGGCGCCACAGGACATCGCGGTGCTCTGCCCATGCGGGATGCCGAAGGTGGAAATGATCGTTTCCTCCGGGGGCACATGGGCCTAGGATGTTTGCCGATCCGCCCCGGGGCGGTGGAAAAGAAAAACAGGCGGAGCAGGCGATGCGATGGATCTGGCAGGCGATCAGGATCTGCTGCGGCGTGGCTGCACTGGCGGGCTGCGCGGCACCGACGCCAATACCGCCGACGCAAGGGGGCCCTCAGCCGGTGCTGACCCCGCGCGAGGCCGCGCGCAACTTCGTCGAGGTGGTAGAGCGGGTGGAGCCGGTTGCCGAATCGATCTGCCGGCAGGAGACCGGCGGCCGGGCCGATTGCGACTTCCAGATCGTGATCGACCGGCGCATGGACATTCCGCCCAATGCCTTCCAGACGCTGGACGAGAGGGGCCGGCCCATCGTCGGCTTCACGCTGTCGTTGATCGCCGATGCCCGCAATGCCGACGAGATCGCTTTCGTGCTGGGCCACGAAGCGTCGCATCACATCCTGGGACACATTCCGCGCAAGCAGCAGAAGGCGACGGCGGGGGCGGTGCTTGGCCAGGTGCTGGGGCGGGTGGCAGGCGCGGATGCGGCCACGCTCGACCGGCTGGAAACGCTTGGCGCCGCAGTGGGGGCACGCCGCTATTCGCGGAATTTCGAGCTCGAAGCCGACGCACTCGGCGCGGTGATCGCCTGGCACGCGGGCTTTGATCCGGTCACCGGCGCCGGCTTCTTTTCACGCCTGCCCGACCCGGGGGACGAATTCCTCGGCTCGCACCCACCCAACGCGGAGCGACAGGCCCAGGTCGCGGCAGTGGTCCGCCGGCTGGAGGAGCGAGCCGGACACTGAGCCTTGATCTGCATCCGTGCGCACCACCCTGCCCGGCTTTTGTCGCTCACACCCGAGATCGTGGCCCAGGTGCGGCGAACCGGTTCTGTCCCCGCCACCGTCGCTGCCAGGCCGTATCATCATTCAGGCCCGACGGGCGGCGATGAATATTCGTGGAACGTCCCCCGCCCAATCGCCGTATGCGCCCTCCCCCATGCCCGGAACGGCCGCGAAGCGGCCCGGGCGCTTGGGGCGCGCTGGCCGCGGGGATTGAACTCAAGCGGTGTGTCACGATAAAGTGCTGACCACCATCGCAGGAGCACCTGCCCGCGATCGAGCCCTGTCCTTCTGATGAATGTCGAAGGTGGAAGGCCAGACTTCCCCACGAAGTCACCGGAGCCGGGGTGAATGTGAATTGGCCCCGGATTGTGCGGCGAACGGGAGGCGTCATGCGGCAGATCCTCAATGTGGTGAGTGACCGGGGCTCGAAATATGCGGTCAGCGGCGGGCCGGTCGCAGGCAGGGCCGATTGCGCGGACTTTCTTGCCGAGCTGAAGCGCGAGAAGAAGTTCGCCAAAGCCACACATAACAGCTGGGCCTGCCTGCTGGCGGACGGCACCGCGCTGAAGGACGATGACGGCGAATCCGGCGCCGGGGTGCTGATCCTGAAGATGCTGGAGCGGGCCGGGCTGCGCGATACCATCGTGGTGGTCACCCGCTGGTATGGCGGCGTGCATCTCGGCGGCGACCGCTTCGCCCATATCGTCACCTGCACGCGCCGCTTTCTGGCGGAAGCGCCGCGCTGATATGGACAGGCGCGCGGCCCTCGTGCCAAATGCTCCGGGGGAAGCAGGAGGGGAGGCGCGCATGGCCGGCTGGCTGGGATCGGAGCTCCGGCGGGTAGGAA
>JAIRJX010000130.1 GCA_031260425.1 Gemmobacter sp. | reverse complement strand
CGAAGCGCGCGCCCGATGCGCAGGATCGCGATGACTACCAGACCGTCTTTGCCCGCCAGTCCGGCGCCGTCGCCGCCCCCACCGCCAGCCTGCATTTCGATGCGCCCCTGCTCGCCGCCCTGCGCGCGCGCGGGGTGGAATTCACCGAGGTCACGCTGCATGTCGGCGCCGGAACTTTCCTGCCGGTGAAGGTCGAGGATGTGGCGACACATCGGATGCATGCCGAATGGGGCGAGGTGACGGCGGAGGCCGCAGATGCCGTCAATGCCACGAAGGCGGCGGGCGGGCGGGTGATCCCGGTCGGCACCACAGCACTTCGGCTGCTGGAAAGTGCTGCCCGGGGCGGCAGGCTGGAACCCTGGCGTGGCGCCACCGACATCTTCATCTATCCCGGCTTCCGCTTTCAGATCGCCGATGCGCTGATGACCAATTTCCACCTGCCGAAATCGACGCTCCTGATGCTGGTCTCGGCGCTGATGGGGCGCGAGCGGATGCTGGAGATCTACGGCCATGCGATAGAGCAGGGTTACCGCTTCTTCTCCTACGGCGACGCGTCGCTGTTGATCCCCTGATCCTTGGCGGGGCCCACCCCGTGCCTGGCGAGGGGGTGTATTGGGGTAGCCGATCTCCCTCGGGGTACGTGAGCCTTGGCTAAATGCCGATCCGTGCTACTCTCACCCCGATACGCGCGGAGTCTGCCATGCCGAAGGTCGTCGCCACCTCCTGGCCCCTGCTTCTGGGGGTGATGCTGCTGATGATCGGCAACGGCATGCAGGGCACGCTGCTTGGCATAAGGGGCACGCTCGAAGGGTTCGGGACCTTCGAGCTTTCGGTCGTCATGTCCTCCTATTTCGTTGGCCTGCTCGGCGGCTCGCTCATGGTGCCGGCGATGATCCGACGGGTGGGCCATGTGCGGGTCTTCGCGGCGCTCGGCTCGGTGATCTCGGCGATGCTGGTGCTTTTTCCGGTGCTGCCGCGCTGGGAGGTCTGGGTAGTTCTGCGGGCGCTGATGGGCTTTTCTTTCTGCGGTGTCTACATCTCCGCCGAAAGCTGGCTGAACAGCTCCGCCAGCAACGAGACGCGCGGGCAGGTGCTTTCGGCCTATATGATCGTGCAGTTGATCGGCACCTTCACGGCGCAGGTTCTGCTCAACGTGGCGGATCCGGCAAGCTTCACGCTTTTCGTCATCCCCTCGGTACTGGTAAGCTTCGCCTTCATCCCGATCCTGCTGGCCGACACCCCCGCACCGACCTTCGGGACGATCCGCCCGCTGAGCTTCCCGAGGCTCTGGCGCCTGTCGCCGCTCGGCTGCATGGGAATGCTGCTGACCGGAGGCATCTTCGCCGCGATGTTCGGCATGTCGGCGGTCTGGGGTTCGAAAACCGGGCTGTCGGTGAAGCAGATCACCACGTTCGTGGGCGCCCTCTATGCCGGCGGGCTGGTGCTGCAATATCCGATCGGCTGGTTGTCGGACCGGCATGACCGGCGCAAGATCATCCTTGCGCTCTCGGCTTTCGCCGGGGTTACCATGCTGCTTGCAGGGCTGTTCAGCCTGCCGTTCTGGGCGTTGCTCGGCGTCGCCATGGTGCTAGGGGGCATCGCCAACCCGCTTTACTCGCTGTTGATCGCCTATACCAACGACTTCCTCACCAAGGAGGATATGGCGGCCGCCTCCTCGGGGCTTTTGTTTCTCAACGGGCTCGGCGCGATCTCCGGCCCGCTCGCTACAGGCTGGATCATGGAGAGGGTGGGACCGAATGGCTTTTTCCACTTCATCGCGCTGAACTTCGTGGCGCTGGCCCTCTATGCCGCTTGGCGGATGACCCGCCGCGCCGCGCCGGGCGTGACCGGGCAGTTCGCCACCGTTTCTCCCACCGCGTCGGCGCTGGCTGTCGGCGCGGTGATGGAGGAGGCTGATACCGGCGAGCCGGTGCTGCCGCCCGAAATGCGTGGGCCAGCGGCACCGCTCTAGATCCGATCGGAGTTCATCTGGAGCACGCCGATACGCGTGGTGCTTCCACCTTCGACATCCCACGCAAGGGAAGGGTGGCGCCTGCCTGCGGATGGGCGCGCCGGCGTTCTGGATGATACGCAAACCTGGCGGGTTGCGGCGCCCGCCCTCGGGGGCGGGCGTAGCACTGCCCGGCGGCGTTTGCGCGCCTTGTTCCGGGCCGTCACTCCATGCCTCGGCGGAAGCTATGTGGGATGCCCCATGGCTCCATTCAACTATCCATAAGGGTTCCTGAATGCCGATCCAACCTGAGCTTGCGGGCCGGGCCAATCCCTGCCACGGTAGCGCTGACGGAGCTAGGGAGGCCATCATGTCCGATCCGGTGACGGTGCTCGACTACTGGCTGGGGGCGGTTGGCCGGGAGGGCTGGTATGCGGGCAGCGACGCGCTCGACGCCGAGATCCGGACGCTGTTTGGCGATCTGTGGCAGGCGGCGCGCGGTGGCGGGCTCGATCACTGGGCCGAGGGAGCGGCGGGGTCTCTGGCGCTGATCGTGCTTTGCGACCAGTTCTCCCGCAACATGTGGCGCGGCCGGGCGGAGGCCTTCGCCACCGATCCGCTGGCCCGCACCACTGCCCGCAAGGCGCTTGAAGCCGGATGGGATATGGAGGCGCCCGAGCCGGAGCGGCAGTTCTTCTATATGCCCTTCGAGCATGGCGAGGATCCGGCGGATCAGGCACTGGCCGTGCAGTTGAAGACCGAGCGGCTTCCCGCCGATCCCGAAAGCGCACTCCATGCCCGCGCCCATCAGGCGGTCATCGCCCGCTTCGGCCGCTTCCCCTTCCGCAATGCTGCCCTCGGCCGCACCTCGACGCCGGAGGAAGAAGCCTGGCTGGCAGCGGGGGCCTATGCTTCAATGGTGAACGAGGTCCGGAAACGAACCATGCGCTGAGGATCACCCGGCGCATCTTCAATCGCATTGCCTGGATTTTCGGGATAGTTTAACGGCAAATCAATTTTTCAAAGGGGGGAAGAGCATGGCTGTCAGAAGCGTCGACGTGATCGTGATCGGGGCCGGACCGGGAGGATATGTCGCCGCGATCCGCGCCGCACAACTCGGCAAGAGCGTGGCCATTGTCGAACGCGAAAATCTGGGCGGCATCTGCCTCAACTGGGGCTGCATCCCGACCAAGGCGCTGCTCCGCTCGGCAGAGGTGTTCCACCTGATGCATCGCGCGAAGGAATTCGGGCTGAAGGCCGAGGGCATCGGCTATGATCTCGACGCCGTGGTGGCGCGCTCGCGCAAGGTCGCCAGCCAGCTTTCGGGCGGTATCGGCCATCTGATGAAAAAGAACAGGATCACCGTGGTGATGGGCCGGGCGACGCTGCCGGCGAGGGGCCGCGTCTCGGTGGAGACCGACAAGGGGGCGGAGGAACTGACCGCCCCGGCCATCATCCTTGCTACCGGCGCGCGGGCCCGCGAGTTGCCGGGGCTGGAAGCTGACGGGGATCTGGTCTGGACCTACCGGCACGCGCTGCAACCGAAACGAATGCCCAAACGCCTGCTCGTCATCGGCTCCGGTGCCATCGGCATCGAATTCGCCAGCTTCTTCAACACGCTGGGCGCCGATGTTACGGTGTGCGAGGTGATGGAGCGGGTGCTGCCCGTCGAGGATGCCGAGATCAGCGCCTTCGCGAAGAAGGCCTTCGTAAAGCAGGGAATGAAGATCCTCGAGAAGACCACGGTGAAAAAGCTCGACCGCAAGCCGGGGATCGGCGTCACCGCGCATCTGGAAACGAACGGCAGGACCGAAACGCAGGAATTCGACACGGTGATCTCTGCCGTCGGTATCGTCGGCAATGTCGAGAACCTCGGGCTGGAGGCTCTGGGCGTGAAGATCGACCGTAGCCATGTGGCAACGGATGAATATTGTCGCACCGGGGTTGAGGGGCTTTATGCCATCGGTGATATCGCTGGTGCGCCCTGGCTTGCGCATAAGGCCAGCCACGAAGGCGTGATGGTGGCCGAATTGATCGCGGGACGGCATCCGCACCCGATCAAGCCCGGCTCCATCGCCGGCTGCACCTATTGCCATCCGCAGGTCGCCAGCGTCGGCCTGACCGAAGCGAAGGCGAAAGAGGCCGGGTATCAGGTGAAGATCGGCCGCTTCCCCTTCATCGGCAACGGCAAGGCGATCGCACTTGGCGAGGCCGAGGGGATGATCAAGACCGTGTTCGACGCGAAGACCGGCGAATTGCTCGGCGCCCATATGATCGGCGCCGAGGTGACAGAGTTGATCCAGGGCTATGTCGTGGGCCGCGGTCTCGAGACCACCGAGGAAGATCTGATGAACACCGTCTTCCCGCATCCGACGCTGAGCGAGATGATGCATGAAGCGGTGCTCGATGCCTATGGGCGGGCGCTGCATATTTGAGCAGTAAAGGGGGCGCTCGCGCCCCCTCGGCCCGTGCCGGGCCTCACCCCCTGAGGATATTTTTGAACAGATGAAGCCGGGGGCGTTTCTCCATTCATCATCTGTTCATAAATATCCTCGGGGGGTGAATTGAGTGCGGCACGCACTCAAGAGGGGGGCAGACAGCCCCCCTTGCACCGGATCAATTGCCGAGGATGCCGGGCAGGCGCAATCCGTGGTCGCGGGCGCAATCGAGCGCGATCTCGTAGCCCGCATCGGCGTGACGCCAGACGCCGGAGGCCGGATCGTTCCACAGCACCCGTTCAAGGCGCCGCGCCGCCTCGGGTGTGCCGTCGGCGACGATCACCACGCCGGCATGTTGCGAGAAGCCCATGCCGACGCCGCCGCCGTGATGCAGGCTGACCCAGGTTGCGCCGGAGGCAACGTTGGTCATGGCGTTCAGCAGCGGCCAGTCCGATACGGCATCCGAGCCGTCGCGCATCGCCTCGGTCTCGCGGTTGGGTGAGGCGACGGAGCCTGCGTCAAGGTGATCGCGTCCGATCACGATCGGGGCCTTCAACTCGCCGGAGGCCACCATCTCGTTGAACATCGACCCGGCGCGATGCCGGTCGCCGAGACCGATCCAGCAGATGAGGGCGGGCAGGCCCTGGAAGGCGATGCGTTCACCCGCCATGTCAAGCCAGCGGTGCAGGTGCTTGTTTTCCGGGAAGAGTCTCTTCATCGCGGCATCAGTCTTCGCGATATCCTCCGGGTCGCCTGAAAGCGCTACCCAGCGGAACGGGCCGATCCCCCTGCAAAATAGCGGCCTAATGCAGGCGGGGACGAAGCCCGGGAAAGCGAAGGCGTTTTCCAGCCCTTCGTCCAATGCCATCTGTCGGATGTTGTTGCCGTAGTCGAGCGTCGGGATGCCGGCCTCGTGGAAGGCGACCATCGCCTCGACCTGGCTTCGCATCGAGGCTTTGGCCGCCTTGACCACCGTGTCGGGCGTGGTCTCCTGCTTCGCACGCCAGTCGGTGACCGACCAGCCGGCGGGGCAATAGCCATGCAGCGGATCATGGGCCGAGGTCTGGTCCGTCACGATATCGGGGCGCGGCCCGCCCGCCTGCATCCGGCGCAGGATCTCGGGGAAGATTTCGGCGGCATTGCCGAGCAGGCCCACCGATTTCGCCTCGCCCCTCGCGGTCCATTCGGCGATCAGTGCCAGCGCCTCGTCCAGTGTTTTCGCTTTGGCATCAAGGTATTTCGTGCGGATGCGGAAGTCGATACGGGTCTCGTCGACTTCGACAGCAAGGCAGCAGGCACCGGCAAAAACCGCCGCCAGCGGCTGCGCGCCGCCCATGCCGCCGAGGCCTCCGGTCAGCACCCATTTTCCGGTGAGACTGCCGCCGTAATGCTGGCGTCCGACTTCTGCGAACGTTTCGTAAGTTCCCTGCACAATGCCTTGAGTTCCAATGTAAATCCAGGAACCGGCCGTCATCTGGCCATACATCATCAGGCCCTTGCGGTCGAGTTCGTTGAAATGCTCCCAGGTGGCCCAGTGGGGCACGAGATTGGAGTTGGCGATCAGCACCCGCGGGGCGTCCGCATGGGTGCGCACGATGGCGACCGGCTTGCCGGACTGCACCAGCAGGGTCTCGTCAGCCTCCAGATCCTTCAGGGCGGCGACGATACGGTCGAAATCCTCCCAGGTCCGGGCGGCGCGGCCAATGCCACCATAGACCACCAGTTCATGTGGGTTCTCGGCCACATCGGGATGCAGGTTGTTCATCAGCATCCGGAGCGGCGCTTCGGTCAGCCAGTTCCTGGCGTTCAGCGCAGGGCCGGTCGGCGGAAAGATGTCGCGAAGATTATGACGTGTGTTCATTACGTTACCTTACAAGGTTGGAGCAGCGACACCGCTTGCCGCACAGAGTTCACCTGCTGCGGCGAGGCGGGCGGCAGCGGCGAGATCCGGCGCCATGTAGCGGTCTTCGCCCAGGCGCGGCACATCGGTGCGCAACCGCCTGACGACGGCTTGCAGCGGGGCCGAACTGACAAGCGGCGCGCGGAATTCCACGCCCTGCGCGGCGCAGAGCGCTTCGACCCCGAGAATGACGTTCAGATTGTCGACCATCCGGCCCAGCCGGCGCGCGCCATGGGCGGCCATGCTCACATGATCCTCCTGATTGGCGGAGGTAGGCGTCGAGTCGGTGACGCAAGGATGGGCGAGATGCTTGTTCTCGCTCATCAGCGCAGCCGTGGTGACCTCGGCGATCATCAGGCCGGAGTTGAGACCGGGATTGGGCGTGAGAAACGGCGGCAGATCGAAGCTCAGCGTCGGATCCACCATCAATGCCACCCGGCGCTGCGCGATGGCGCCGATCTCGCTCAGAGCCAGAGCGATCATATCCGCAGCGAAACCAACGGGTTCCGCGTGGAAATTGCCACCAGAAACGATGTGCCCGTTCGAGAGCACCAGCGGGTTGTCGGTTGCTGCGTTGGCTTCGATCTCCAGCGTCCGCGCGGCCTGACGCAGGATGTCCATTGCGGCGCCGGTGACCTGCGGTTGGCAGCGGATGCAATAGGGATCCTGCACCCTGGTATCGCCCTCGCGGTGGCTTTCCCGGATTTCCGATCCGTCGAGCAGCGCGCGCATGAAGCCCGCCGCCTCGATCTGCCCGGCATGGCCGCGCAGCGTGTGGATTTCCGGCTGCAACGGTGCGGTGGAGCCCATGATGGCATCGGTGGAAAGTGCCGAGGTGGTAAGCGCGGTCTGTGCCGCGCGCCAGCCGCCGAAGAGGCCCGCCAGCGCATAGGCGGTAGAGAACTGGGTGCCATTGATCAGTGCCAGCCCCTCTTTCGGGCCGAGGATGATCGGATGAATACCAGCTTTTTCCATAGCTTGCCGGCCATTCATCACGTGATGCTCGAACTCTGCCTCGCCATGGCCGATCATCACTGCCGCCATATGGGCGAGCGGGGCGAGATCACCGGAGGCGCCGACCGAGCCCTGTGCCGGGATCACCGGCGTCACGCCTCGGGCCAGCATCGCCTCCAGCGTGGCGACCACTTCCCAGCGCACGCCGGAGGCACCGCGCCCGAGGCTCAGCAGTTTCAGTGCCATCATCAGCCGGGCGGTGGCGCGCGGCATGGGATCGCCGACACCGCAACAATGCGACAGGATGAGGTTTTCCTGAAGCTTTGCAGTATCCTGCGCGGCGATCTTCAAGCTTGAGAGCTTGCCGAATCCGGTATTCACCCCATAGACCGGCACCGTGCCGGCTGCGGCGATGGCGATGCGGGCGGCGGCGGCTTCGACGCCCATGCGGGCGCTGTCGGCCAGCCGGGTCGGCGCTTCCTCTCGCCAGAGACGTTCAAGCTGGGCGAGCGTTGCCTCGCCGGGGACAAGGATTTCAGGCGTCAATCTGGCCTCCGAAGATGCGGGAATGGATCGGCGTGGCGCCGATGCGGGCGGAAAGTTCAGCCGGATGGTGCGCCTGCCAGATCACCAGATCGGCGCGGCAGCCCGGGGCGATACGGCCTTCCTCGGTAAGCCCCAGCGCCGTCGCGGCATGGGCCGTGGCGCCGAGCAGCGTCTCTTCCGGTGTCATGCGGAACAGCGTGCAGGCCATGTTCATCGCCAGCGGCAGCGAGGTCATTGGTGCCGTGCCGGGGTTGCAGTCGGTCGCCACCGCCATCTTCACGCCATACTGGCGCAGAAGGGCGATGGGGGGGGCCTGCGTCTCGCGCAGCATGTAGAAGGCGCCGGGCAGGATCACCGCCACCGTGCCGGCCCCGGCCATGGCGCGCACGCCGTCCTCGTCGAGATATTCCAGATGATCGGCCGAAAGGGCGCCGTGCAGCGCCGCCAGTGTCGCGCCATGCAGGTTCGACAGTTGCTCGGCATGGAGCTTCACCGGCAGGCCGAGCGCCTTTGCCTCGGCGAAGACGCGCGCGATCTGGGCGGGCGAGAAGGCGATGCCCTCACAGAAGCCGTCCACCGCGTCAGTCAGCCCTTCGGCTGCGGCCTGGCGCAGCGTGGGCAGCACCTCTTGGTCGATATAGGTGTCGGCGGTCTGGTCCGGCGGCACGGCATGGGCGCCAAGGAAGGTGGTGCTCACCCGCACCGGGCGCAGCGTGGCGATGCGGCGGGCCGCGCGCAGCATCTGCAACTCGGTCTCCTGATCCAGGCCATAGCCCGATTTCACCTCGATCCGCGTCACGCCTTCGGCCAGCATCTGGTCGACGCGCGGCAGGCTTTGCGCCAGAAGCGCCTCCTCGCTCGCCGCCCGCGTGGCGCGTACGGTGGCGACGATGCCGCCGCCAGCCCGCGCGATCTCCTCATAGCTGGCGCCGGTCAGCCGCATCTCGAACTCTCGTGCGCGGTTGCCGGCATGGACGACGTGGGTGTGGCAGTCGATCAGGCCCGGCGTGACCAGCCGCCCGCCGCAATCGATCCTTTGGTCATGCGAGGGCGGCAGCGCGGCCGTGGGGCCGACCCAGGCGATACGGTCGCCCTCGATCACCACGGCGCCGGCTTCTATCAGGCCATAGCTGCCTTCCTGCATCGTCGCCACATTGGCGTTGGTCAGAATCATCGCGCGCTCCGGCTTGATTTTGTCTTTGCTTGGTGTGAATATGTCTGCACATAATATCGACTGTCAAGGGCAAGGAACGTGATGGAAACGATCTGGGCGGAAGCGGCGCTGTTGCCGCAGGGCTGGGCCGAGGCCGTGCGGGTGGAGATCAAGGCGGGGCGTATCGCGTCGGTGGAGGCGGGGGCGGCGCCCGAGGGACGGCGGGTCGGTTGCCTGCTGCCCGCCGGGCAGAACCTGCATTCCCACGCCTTTCAGCGCGCCATGGCCGGGATGACCGAAGCACGCGGGCCGGGGCGCGACAGTTTCTGGACCTGGCGGCGGCTGATGTATCGCTTCCTCGATCACCTCACCCCCGAGGATGTGGCGGCAATCGCGGCGCTGGTGCAGATGGAGATGCTGGAGGCCGGCTTCGCCTCGGTCTGCGAGTTCCACTACCTGCACCACCAGCCCGGCGGCACCCCCTATGCGAGGCTGGCCGAGATGGCGGAGCGGATCGTGGCGGCGGCGGTTGAGACCGGGATCGGTCTCACCCTCCTGCCGGTGGCCTATGAGCGTGGCGGCTGCGACGGGCGGGCGCTGAACGACGGGCAGTTGCGCTTCGGCAACGACCCGGAGCGCTTCCTGCGGCTGCGAGAGGAAGCGGCCGGGGCGCTTGCCGCGTTGCCTGACGGGGTGATCGGGGCAGCGCCGCATTCGCTGCGCGCGGTGCGGCCCGGGACGCTGGCGGATCTCGCGGGGCTGGCCGGCCCGATCCATCTGCATCTGGCCGAACAGGTGGCGGAGGTCGAGGAGGTGCAGACCGCTTACGGTGCGCGGCCGGTGGAATGGCTGCTCGCACACGTTTCCGTCGATCGGCGCTGGTGCCTGATCCATGCCACGCAGATGCTGCCCCACGAGACTTCGGGGCTTGCCGCAACCGGAGCGGTGGCCGGGCTTTGTCCGATCACCGAGGCCAATCTCGGCGACGGCATCTTCGACGGTATGGGCTGGCAGGCGGTGGGGGGCGCTTTCGGCATCGGCTCCGACAGCAATATCCGCATCAGCCAGGCCGAGGAGCTGCGAAGCCTTGAATATTCCCAGCGGCTGCGTGACCGGGGCCGGGCGATGTTCGCGACGGAGAGCCGCTCCACCGGCCGTGTGCTCTTTGAAGGGACGGTGGCAGGTGGCGCGCAGGCGGGCGCGCGCGCGGCGGGGCGGATCGCACCGGGGCTCTGGGCCGATCTGATGGCGCTCGACATGGGCACGCTCGATCTGGCGGGGCGGCGGGGCGATGCGATTCTCGACGCCTGGATCTTCGCCGGCGACGACCGGATGGTGAACGAGGTCTGGTCTGCCGGGCGGCATGTGGTAAGCGGGGGGCGGCATGTGGCGCGCGACGGGATCGTGGCGCGGTATCGTGCGGTGATGGCGCGGCTGGTGGGGGTGCTGTGACGGGCTGGGAGGAGATCCGCGACGAGGTGTTGCGCCGCATCCGCGCCCGGCTATGGGTGCCGGGCGCCACGATCCCGACCGAAGAGGCGCTGGCGCAGGAATGGGGCGTGGCGCGGGCCACGGTGAACCGGGCGCTGCGCGAACTGGCGGGCGAGGGCGTGCTCGAACGCCGCCGCAAGGTCGGCACCCGTGTGACGCTCCATCCCGTCCGCAAGGCGACGCTCGACATCCCGGTCACCCGGCGCGAGATCGAGGCGCGCGGCCAGCGCTACGGCTATCGCCTGCTCGCGCAGGCAGAGGCGGAGCCGCCGCCGGCCGTAGCCCTGCGTCTTGGCCTGCCGCCGGGGGGTCGGCTTCTCCGTCTCGAATGCCTGCATTTCGCCGATGGAAGGCCGGTCCTGCTGGAAGATCGCTGGCTGAACCCGGAAGTGGTGCCTGTCCTGCCGGATTTTCACCGGATTTCAGCCAATGAGTGGCTGGTTGCCCATGTGCCCTGGACCACCGGCGACATCGCCTTTTCCGCCGCCAATGCCACGGCGGCGGAGGCGCGACTGCTCGACCTGGCCGAGGGCGCCGCCTTGTTCATCGTCGAGCGCACGACATGGGAAAGCGACTGCCCGGTAACCTGGGTGCGGCTGGCCCATGCGCCGGGCTATCGGATGCATACCCTGCTGTGAGGGCAGACCGGAACCCGTGTCCGGAAAGCGGGTGGGTAGCTCCATATCTCGAGCACCCGGGAACCGCCCCTTGCCTGTGCCTGTGCCAGACCTGGAACGATGCCGGGCAGCGTCCGACTGCCCCGAGGGCGGGCGCTTCGGTGACATCTGCGCGAGGATCGAGGTGAGGTGGGATTGAGCCATAAGCGGCGGTCACGAGCGCAGGTGCCCGCCCCGGTCGGATGATGCCCGCTATGGGGAGAGCGAGCGAAGGCGGCCTTGGTTCTCCGATGGGGTCGACGAGCCCGCGGGCGAACCCGGGGCCTGCCTCAGCGGACGCCGATACCCGCCCGCATCAGCGTTCGCCGCAGGGGTGCGACGGAATAGAGCGCGCCGAGCGTTGCCGCCCGCAGATCGCGCAACGGCTGCGCGCCGATCTGCGAGGCGCGGTTCAGCATGTCGATACCGCGCACCCGCAGTTGAATGTCGTGATGCCGCCGCCGGTGATAGGCATCAAGCATTGCGGCGTCGCCGAGACTGTCGGGCCGGGCCTGCGCGAGTTCCATGAGCACTGTCAGGTCGGCCAGGCTCATGTTCAGCCCCTGCGCGCCGATCGGTGGCAGCACATGCGCGGCTTCGGCCATCAGCGCCGTCCGCTCCCCCGCCATCCGCGCCGCGATCTGGGCGATGATCGGCCAGGCGGTCAGGCGGGAGATCAGGGTCAGCGGCCCGAGCAGGCCACAGGACCGCGCCTGCATCTCCGCCGCGAACGCTTCTGCCGGCAGCACAAGGCGGCGGTTGATCTCGGCGGCATGGTCCATCCAGACCACGGCAGAGCAGGGGGCACCGTCGCGGTCGGGCAGCGGCACGAAGGTGAAAGGGCCGCCGGAGCGGTGGATCTCGGTCGAGACATTGCCATGTGCAATCGGGTGGTTGACCACGAAGGCCAGGGCCTTCTGGCCATAGCGCAGGGTGGTAACCGGAATGCCGAGGGCCTGGCGCACCGTGCTGCCCCGCCCGTCCGCCCCGACCAGCAGCCGTGCGGCGATACGGCGGCGGTCCGAGAGGGTGACCAGCGCTTCGCTGCTGCGGGTCAGCGCGGCGCTGACCGACAGGCCGGGCAGGAAGGTGACGTTCGGCAACTCGGTGATCCGCGCCAGCATCTCGCGCCGCAAGAGCCAGTTGGGCAGGTTCCAGCCGAAGGGCCGGTCCGACAGGTCGGCGGCGTCGAACTCCTTCACCACCCGCGGCTCGGGGCGTGGGCCGCCGGCGTCGACGATGCGCATGATCTGCAGCGCCGCCGCATGGGGGGCGAGGCGCGGCCAGAGACCCGCCGCCTCCAGCACCGGGATCGAAGGGTGCAGGAAGGCGGTGGAGCGCAGATCCGCCCCCGCGGCCTCTCCCTTCGTCACCGGCGGGTCGGGCTCGACGCAGATCACCCGGAAACCGGCGGAGCCGAAAGCACAGGCGGCGGTGAGGCCGGCGATCCCGCCGCCGGAAATCAGGATGTCGGTCGTCTCGCGCATCGGGCACCTCTCTTCAATCCTGGATAGGCCAGATCGGCGCCCGCGTCCACGCGGCGCTCCGCCGCGCATGGGGCAGGTGAGTATTTGGGCAAGAAGCAAAGACCGGCACGAGCGCGCGTGAGGGCGGCCGGGGTCTTCCGGTTGAGGGCGGCGCCCGGACCGAGGTCGCATGAGTATTCGGGCAAGAAGTAAAGGCAAGGGGCGGGGCTTCGCTGCCCATGCGGGCGCGCCGGCGCGTTGCGGTTCCCGCCGCCGCGCGCTGCGGCTCAGACCAGCCGGGCGAGGAAGCCGGTCAGATCGTCGGTAGGGTGATGGATATGCGGCGCGGGCTCCGCCTCGGGCGCGACATGGATGGTGCGCATCCCCATCGCATGAGGGGCGGCGAGGTTGCGCGGATCGTCCTCGAACATCGCGGCGCAGGCGGGGTCGGTGCCATCCCGCGCAAAGACCGTCTGGAAGGCGGCGCGATCGGGTTTCGGTCGGAAACCCGCATGTTCCACGCCGTAGACCGCATCGAATGAGCCGGTGAGGCCGCGCGCCGCCAGCACCCGCTCGGCATAGGTCGCCGAGCCGTTGGTATAGACGATGCGGCGGCCGGGCAGGGCGCCGATATGGGCCGCAAGTGCGCGGTCCTCGGTCAGCGCATCGAAGCTGATATCGTGGACATCGTGCAGATAGCCTTGCGGATCGACGCCATGTTCCGCCATCAGCCCGGCCAGCGTGGTGCCGTAAAGCCGCCAGTATTCGGCGCGGAGTCGGTCGGCCTCGGCCTGCGGAATCCTGAGTTCCCGCATCACCCAGGCCGTCATCCGCCGCTCGATCTGCTCGAAGAGCCGCACCTTGGGCGGATAGAGCGTATTGTCGAGGTCGAAGACCCAGTGGCGGATATGCGAGAAGGAATGTGCGACCATGCCCCATGGCTAGCCGAAGCCGCCCGGCGCGGCAATGGCGGGCTTGCAAAGCGCCGCGGGGGCGGGCTTAGTGACGCGCGCGATGCGAAAGGAAGACCCGTGCAGAAAGACGCCTACAGCCTGATCCTCGAAGCCATCGAATCCGGGGTTCACAAGCCCGGCGATCGGCTGGTCGAATCGGAACTGGCCGAGCGGCTGGGCATGTCGCGCACCCCGGTGCGCGAGGCGCTGCAACGGCTGGAAACCCAGTCGATGCTGACACGCGACGGGCGCAGCCTGATCGTGGCGACACTGGACCACAATCAGCTGGCCGAACTTTACACCGTGCGCACCGAGCTTGAGGGGCTGGCGGCGCGGCTGGCGGCGCGACATGCGACGGAGGAGGAGGTCCGGGTGCTCAAGACCATGGTCGAGGATGACCGGGCGCTGCTGGGCGGCGATCCCCGGGCGCTGAGCCGGGCCAACAAGCGGTTCCACAAGCAGATCCATCTTGCCTCGCATAACCGTTTCCTGGTGCAGCAACTCGACCTCGTGCATCGCTCGATGGCGCTGATGGCCAATACCTCCTTCGCGGCGGAAGGACGTGACGAGGTGGCGATCGGCGAACACGCGGTGATTGTCGAGGCGATCGCGCGCGGCGATGGCGATGCGGCGGCGGCGGCGCTGAAGACCCATATCTCCAAGGCGTTCGAGACCCGGTTGCGGGTGGAGGCGGGGGAGTTGAAGTTGCGCTAGGGGGATGGTGTCCGGGGTATTCCGGTGGTCATGAGTGGGGGGATGGCGCCGGTCTGTCGTTTTCTCGTCAAACACCGCGTGAACTCTTTCCCCGCCCGGAACAAGGTGCGCAGCACCGCCGGGCGGGCGCTTTGGTGGGGTTGGCGCGAGGATAAGAGTCAGGCGTGGTTGAGCCAAAAAGTGCAGACCACAATCGTCGGCGCCGCCCACCCGCGGTCGGGCTCCGCCCTTTGTTGTGTGAGGGGGTGAAGCGGGAGGTTCCATGTTGGCGCATGGGTGCGCCACCAGGCCTTGTTCCGGGCGGAGAAAGGCTCATGCGGATAGTTTGGCCCAAGAAAATCAGGATTTCCTTTGTTTGGTGCTCCGGATAATGGCTCGGCAGCATCCGCTCGGGCGGAGCGGACCACGCCTCGCTCCGGGTGAGGAGAAGGCTCATGCGGCGCTTCGGCAGAAGTGGCGAGTGAGCACCAGTCCCCGTTCAATCGGAAATCGGTCGATCAAAATGGCCGTGGCTCGTCTTGTCCCACCAGAAGGGCTTGGTCACCAACTCCCACGCCGCCTTGTAGGAGGCGAGTGCGCCAAGCGGGAAATAGACATGCAGTACCGGCACCCAGAGCGGGTTGATCCGGTTCGGCGTCAGCCGCAGCGCCACCAGCGTAACGGCGAAAAGGATCGCCTCGGTGGCCAGGAAAATCCCGAAGGTGAGCGTGTAGAGCCAGCCCGGCACGGCGGCGATGACCGGATGCGGCAGGCCGAGCGGCACGGCCCAGAAGCTCCATAATACCGGAGCCAGCACATATTGCGACAGCGTGGTCAGGAAAAACACCTGGAAACCCGCGAATTTCCACCAGCCGAGTTGTCGCAGCAACTGGCGCGGGCGGCGCATATGCACCGCATAGGTCATCATATAGCCCTTGAGCCAGCGCGACCGCTGCTTGATCCAGGGCAGGGCGCGGCAATTCGCCTCTTCGAAGGTGGTGGTGGCGATAAGTTCGGTGCGGTAGCCGTGGCGCGCCAGCCGCATCCCGAGATCGGCATCCTCGGTCACGTTGAAAGCATCCCAGCCGCCGAGCGCCTCCAGCGCCGCGCGGCGGAAGAAGAGCGTGGTGCCGCCAAGCGGTATGGCCAGGCCCAGCCGCTCCAGCCCCGGCAGGATGATGCGGAACCAGCTTGCATATTCCATGGTGAAGCAGCGGCTGAGCCAGTTGGTGCAGGGGTTGTAGAAATCGAGCATTCCCTGCAGGCAGACCACTTCGGGCCCGCGCGCGGCGAAACGGGCGGCGATACGGCGGATCTGGTCGGGCTCCGGCGCGTCCTCGGCGTCGTAGACGCCGACGATGCTTCCCCGGCAGGCGGCAAGCGCATGGTTCAGTGCCCGCGGCTTGGTCCGGAGCGGGCCATCCGGCACCACCACGACCCGCATCCAGTCCGGCAGTTCGGTGCGGGCAAGGGCGGTGCGGGTGACGCGATCCCCCTCCTCGACGACCAGCAGGATATCGAGCCGGTCGCGCGGATAATCCAGCCGGTCGAGCCGGCGCACCAAGCGCCCCGCGATGCCGGATTCGTGCAGAAGCGCCACCATGATCGATACGACCGGCAGATCGGCGGGCGGCGGTTCGGCGGGCGGCGGGGCCTCCGGCGCCCTATAGCGCAGCACTGAGAAGATGGCGGTGGCTTTCAGCAGCGTAGCGAAGAGCAGCGTCAGCACCGCCCAGCCGGTAAGGGCGCCGGCAAGGCTCAGCGGGTGGAGCAGCAGCCAGAGCGCCAGCACCACCAGACCGAGCCGGGCCAGCAGGCCCTGCCGGCGCCCCCCCCAGCTTCGGCAGCTTTCCGAGAGCGGCACACAGGTCCGTGCGGCCTCATCCATCATTGTGCCGCGCGCCCGATGCAGCGCCGCCTCGATGGCCGGGGCGGGGGCCAGCGCCGGAGCGACCGGGCCGAAACAGGCGGTCAGCATCGGACGCGCACGTAAGAAATCCTCGGGGTGCGGGGCGGCGATCAGCGTAACGGCACCCGTGCTGCGCCAGGGCAGCACACCGTGCCGCTGACAGGCCGCAAGGCCCAACCGGTCGATCAGCCGCGGATCCGGCGGCAGCTTTTCCAGTTCGGCAAGATCGCTTCCCCAGCGCCGCGCCATTGCCCGGCGCACCGTCGGCCGCGGATGATCGAGCAGACGCCGTGTCAGCTCGCCCCGGCGCGCCAGCACCGCCAGCAGGTCATCGGCCGGAACCTCTTCCCCGCGCAGCAATGCGATGCCGGCGGGAGGCGGAGAAGCAGCCGGCATCGGTGCGACCGGCACCGGGGCCGGCAGCGGCGGGGAAATTGCGATGGAAAGCTGCGACACTGCCATGCGGAAGCCTCTGAGGATCCCGCGCAGACTGGCCCGACAGTGATTAATACGAGGTTAATGCCCCGCCCTGCCTTGATATGTCGCGCTACGCAGCGCGCCGCGATCGCATCGCCTCGGCGAAACGCTCGAACAGGTAGAAGCTGTCCTGCGGTCCGGGGCTGGCCTCCGGGTGGTGCTGCACCGAAAAGACCGGCTTGCCCCGCACCGCGATGCCGCAATTGGTGCCGTCGAACAGCGAGACATGGGTTTCCACCACGCCCTCGGGCAGGGTCTGTGCGTCCACCGTGAAGCCGTGGTTCATTGAGGTGATCTCGACTTTGCCGGTCGCCACCTCCTTCACCGGATGGTTGGCGCCGTGATGGCCATGGCCCATCTTTACCGTCTTCGCGCCAAGCGCCAGCGCCAGCATCTGATGGCCAAGGCAGATACCGAAAAGCGGCAGGCCGCGCTCCAGCACCGCCTGGATCATCGGCACGGCATAGGTGCCGGTCGCCGCCGGATCACCTGGGCCGTTCGACAGAAAGACGCCTTCGGGCGCATGGGCCAGCACCTCCTCCGCGGTGGCGGTGGCCGGCAGCACAGTCACCTCGCACCCCGCCGAAGCGAGGCAGCGCAGGATGTTGCGCTTGGCGCCGTAGTCGATGGCGACGACCTTCAGCCCCGACCCTTCGCGGCGGCTGTAGCCCCCGGGCCAAGCCCAGCGCAGCTCGTCCCAGCGATAGCTCTGCGTGCAGGAGACATCCCTGGCCAGATCGAGCCCGACAAGGCCCGGCCAAGTCCGGGCCTTCGCCACCAGCGCCTCGATATCGAACCGCCCCTCCGGGTCGTGGCTCAGCGCCACATGCGGGGCCCCCTGCCGGCGGATGGCGCGCGTGAGGCGCCGCGTGTCGAGACCGCCGATGCCGATCCTGCCCTTTGCCGCCATCCAGTCTTGAAGATCGCTGGTGGCGCGCCAGTTCGAGGGCTCGGTCGGATCCCATTTCACCACCATGCCGGCGGCGACCGGAATGCCGGTCTCGTCATCCTCGGGGGTGACGCCGGTATTGCCGATATGCGGGAAGGTGAAGGTGACGATCTGGCTGGCATAGGAGGGATCGGTCATGATCTCCTGATAGCCGGTCATCGCGGTGTTGAAGACCAGTTCCGCCACCGCCTCGCCCGCCGCCCCGAAGCCCTGACCGTAGAAGATCGTGCCGTCTGCGAGGGCGAGGCAGGCGGTGGGCGCGGTCTGGCTGGGCATGACGACTCTCCGGGTAAACGGCTGGAACCTAAGGGCGGTTGGAGTGAGGGTCAAGCCGTTTGCAGCTTTGTGGGGATTAAAAGATTTTCATATAAAAATCATATGCTTGGCAAGGTTGTCTTCCGGTGGCCGGAGCGCTAGACTGATCCGTCCGTTAGGAAGAGGGGCGTCCAGATGACGATGCGCGAGCGATTGCAGCATGCCTTGAAGGAGGCGATGCGGGCAAGGGCGGCCGACCGGCTCTCCACGCTGCGGCTGATCAACGCCGCCATCAAGGATCGCGAGATCGCAGCGCGGGGGGAAGGAGGCGGCGAAGGCCCCGTGATCGACGATGCCGCCATCCTCGCCATTCTCGGCCGTATGGTGAAGCAGCGCCAGGAAAGCGCCCGTGCCTATGAGGAGGGCGGGCGGCTGGAACTGGCCGAGAAGGAGCTGGCCGAGATCCGGGTGATCGACGAGTTCCTGCCGCGCCGGCTTGATGCAGCGGAGACCGGCGCCGCCATCGATGCCGCCATCACCGAGACCGGGGCAACCAGCATCCGCGCCATGGGCAAGGTCATGGCGATGCTGAAGGCGAAACATGCCGGACAGATGGATTTCGGTGCGGTCGGCCCCATGGTGAGGGATCGCCTCGCCTGAGGCTCAGCGCAGGGCGCGCAGGCGCAGGCGCAACTCGTATTCCAGCACCAGCCGCTCCTCGGGGGTGAGAAAGCGGCCGATCTCCACCTCACGCGGGCCCCCCTCCAGCACCAGATAATGCGGCACCGGCCCGCCGGTTTCGTGCCGGATCACCCGCACCCGGGCCGGATCCGCCTCCCAGTCCTGCCGGCGTCCGTGCGGTCCGTGGCGCTGCAGCCGCAGTCGGCCGGGCGCCAGCACGAGTTCCTCGATCACCTCGCCGTCGCGATAGGACCGCGCCAGCCCCCACCAGAGCGCCGCGATGGCCGCTGCCAGGAACGGCAGCAATCCCCAGAGCACCGGTGAGCCGATGACGCCTATCAGCGGCGTCGCGATCAGCAGCGCCGTCGCCGCCACGAACCAGATGAAGCCGCGCCGCGGCAGCGAGCGATAGGGCCACAGATGCAGCCTCTCGCCCTCGGGGCCCGGGGGAAGCCATTCATGGGGCATGACGGGCCTGTGCGGGATGGCGGGCAGAGAAAGGGGGGCTGTCTGCCCCCCTCTTGGCCTGCGGCCAATTCACCCCCCGAGGATATTTCCGAACAGATGAGAGAGAAAGGTCTTGCACCTTGGCGAAATACTCTCGGGGGGTGAGGCCGCAGGCCGAGGGGGCGCGAGCGCCCCCTTCATGTGGTCGGAGCCTGGCGGCGAAGAAGAAAAAAAGGCCCCGGATCGCTCCGGGGCCCCTTCCAGATCAGTGGGCGTGGCCCCTGTCCCAGTCCTCACGCTTCGGCAGTTGCTCGAAGGTGTGTTCCGGCGGCGGGCATGGCAGCGTCCATTCCAGCGTGTCGGCATATTCGTTCCAGTAGTTGTTCTCGGTCACGCGCCTGCCGAAGAACAGCGAGTAGAACACGATACCGAGGAAGAACACGAAGGAAGCGAAGGCCAAGAAGGCGCCGATCGACGAGATCTTGTTCCAGTAGGAAAATGCCTCCGGATAGTCGATATAGCGGCGCGGCATCCCCTGACGGCCAAGGAAATGCTGCGGGAAGAAGGTCAGGTTCGCACCGATGAAGAACAGCAGGAAGTGCAGCTTGCCCGCCCATTCCGGATATTGCCGGCCCGACATCTTGCCGAACCAGAAATAGATGCCGGCGAAGATGCAGAAGGCGGCGCCGAGCGACATCGTGTAGTGGAAATGGGCCACCACGTAATAGGTGTCATGATAGGCGCGGTCGATGCCGGCCTGGCTCAGCACGATGCCGGTCACGCCGCCGATGGTGAACAGGAACAGGAAGCCGAGAGCGAAGAGCATCGGCGTCTTGAACTCGATGGAGCCGCCCCACATGGTGGCGATCCAGGAGAATATCTTGATGCCGGTGGGCACCGCGATCACCATGGTCGCCGTCATGAAATAGGACTGCTGGGTCAGCGACATGCCGACGGTATACATATGGTGTGCCCAGACGACGAAGCCCAGAACGCCGATGGCGACCATCGCATAGACCATCGGCAGGTAGCCGAAGATCGGCTTGCGCGAGAAGGTGGCGATGACCTGGCTTGCGATGCCGAAGCCGGGCACGATCACGATATACACTTCCGGATGGCCGAAGAACCACAGGATGTGCTGATAAAGGATCGGATCGCCTCCGCCCGAGGGCGCGAAGAAGGTGGTGCCGAAGTTGCGGTCGGTCAGCAGCATGGTGATGGCGCCGGCCAGCACGGGCAGCGACAGCAGGATCAGCCAGGCGGTGACGAAGACCGACCAGGCGAAGAGCGGCACCTTGTGCAGCGTCATGCCCGGCGCGCGCATGTTGAGGAAGGTGGTGATGATGTTGATCGCGCCGAGGATCGACGAGGCGCCCGAGAGGTGGACGGCGAAGATCGCGAGGTCGGTCGAATAGCCGCCTTCCGTCGTCGAGAGCGGCGGGTAGAGCACCCAGCCGATGCCCGAGCCCATCTGGTCGTTGCCGCCGGGGCTGAACACCGAGGCTACCGCAAGCGAGGTGCCCGCGACATAGAGCCAGAACGACAGGTTGTTCATCCGCGGAAAGGCCATGTCCGGCGCGCCGATCTGGAGCGGCATGAAATAATTGCCGAAGCCGCCGAACAGCGCGGGAATGACCACGAAGAACATCATCAGGATGCCGTGGGCGGTGATCACGACGTTCCAGAGATGGCCGTTGGGGGTGCAGGTCTGCGCCGCGTCGGCGACGAAGCGGGTGCCTTCAAGGCACATGTACTGCACGCCCGGCTCCATCAGTTCCAGCCGCATGAATACGGTGAACAGAACCGAAATGAGACCGACCAGTCCGGAGAAGAAGAGGTAAAGGATCCCGATGTCCTTGTGGTTGGTCGACATGAACCAGCGGGTGAAGAACCCGCGTTTGTCATGGTCGTGGCCATGTATGGCTGCATCGGCCATAGGCGCCTCCCGTTGCGTTGCTCGAAAAGGCGCGCGGGAAGGAATCCCGCCGCCGGATGGAACCACTCTTAGAACGCCGCCGGGGGCGCGGCAATCTCAGACTTTGATCCAGATCAGGAAATCCGTGCCAATGGCATGATTGCATTGCGACATTCCGATGCCGCCCCGGCTGCACCTGCTTTGCCCGGCGCCGCGCGCGTAGCGTCGTTGCCGGGCAAGGGGGTGAGACGCTTTGTCGCAACCTGCGCGCGCGGCCTGGGGCCCGGTCGCACGCATGGATGATGCGGCCACCATACGACAGCGCAAAGCAAAGCGTCATATGACGGCGACGGCGCGTGCGGATGGTGCCGGTG
>JAIRJX010000224.1 GCA_031260425.1 Gemmobacter sp. | reverse complement strand
TGCCCTTTCCGGGACGGCGCTCATGCACCGCCTGCTCCAGGGCATCGAGGACGAAACCCGCATGTGCCGAGGCGCTGACGCGCCAGCCGACGATGCGGCGGGCCCAGGCGTCGATGACGAAGGCGACACAGATGAAGTCGCTGACCCACAGCATGTTCGGCGCTGGCATGATGCTCCATCCTACTCAGAAGTTGGAGCCGCCGACAAACCCGCCGCGGTTCATGGAGCCTTCTAGACGGATTGCGCAAGGTCATCCTCATCTGCTCATGAGAGAAAGGGCGCGCTCTTCGCCATTTCTGTCTGACAATATCTTCGGGGGTGAATTGAGCACGCTAGCGCCCCCTTGCCTTTCTGCCCCGCCCCCATGGACCACTCTCGCCAAATCCCCTAAGACCGTCCGGAAAGGGAACGGGCCATGAGTGACAGCATCATCACCCGCTGCGAGGCGAAGGGTCTGCGCATGACCGGACAGCGGCGCATCATCGCCCGTGTCATCGGCACTGCCGGAGATCACCCGGATGTCGAAAAGCTTCATGCCCGCGCCGCCGCTCTCGATCCGCGCATCTCGCTTGCCACCGTCTATCGCACCGTGAAGTTGTTCGAGGAGGCCGGCATTCTCGACAAGCTTGAATTCGGCGATGGCCGCGCCCGCTACGAAGATGCCGACCGCGACCATCACGACCATCTGATCGACGTGAACACCGGCGCGGTGATCGAATTCGTCGACCCCGAGATCGAAGCCCTGCAGGAACGCATCGCCGCCCGTCTTGGCTACCGGCTGATCGGGCACCGGCTGGAACTGCTCGGCCTGCCGCTGAAACCAGGGAGCGGGAAGGATTGAGATGAGCGACAGCAAGGACAACCTGCGCGGCATCGTGCTGATGGTCGCGTCGATGGCCGGTTTCGCCATCGAGGACATGTTCGTCAAGCTGGCCGCCGCCGACCTTCCGACCGGCGAAATCATGCTGTTGCTGAGCCTGTTCGGCACCCCGGCCTTCATCTGGCTGGCGCATCGTCAGGGTGGGCGGTTCTGGTCGCGCGATGCGCTGGATCCCGGCCTGCTCGGCCGCAATCTGGGCGAGATGATCGGCACGCTGGGCTTCGTCACGGCACTAGCCCTTACCCCGCTCACCACCTCCACGGCGATCTTCCAGGCAAGCCCGCTTGCCGTCACCCTCGGCGCGGCGCTTTTCCTGGGCGAGAAGGTGGGCTGGCGGCGCTGGATCGCCGTCGTCATAGGCTTTATCGGCGTGCTGGTGATCATCCGTCCCGGGCTCGAGGGGTTCCGGCTCGCCTCGCTCTGGTCGGTGCTGGCGGTGGTGGGTCTCTCGATCCGCGACATCTCGACCCGGCGCATCCCGCCCCGCATCGCCACCGCAGTTGTCGCGGCCTGGGGCTTTGCCTCCATCGCGGTGCTGGGTGCGCTGATGCTGGCGGTAACGGGCGGCGCCCGGGTGCCGACGCCGGTGCAGTCAGCTTATGTCGTCGGCGCGGTGGTCTTCAGCATCACCTCCTACTGGGCGATCACCCAGGCGACGCGGTTGGGCGAGGTCTCCGTCATCACCCCCTTCCGCTATACGAGGCTGGTCTGCGCCATGGTCATCGGCATGATCGTCTTCCGCGAACGGCCCGATCTGCTGACCTATCTCGGCTCTGCTCTCATCATCGGCTCCGGTCTTTATACCTTCGCGCGCGAGCGTTTGCGCAAACGCTCCCTTCCCCCGGCCGGCGGGGCGGAGTAAAGACCCGGGCCAAGAGCACCACTTCCCTTTCTGAGGACATCATGGGCACCATCATCGACATCCACGCGCGCGAGATCCTCGACAGCCGCGGCAACCCCACCGTCGAGGTGGACGTGACGTTGGAAAGCGGCGCGATGGGCCGGGCGGCGGTGCCCGCGGGCGCCTCGACCGGCGCGCATGAGGCGGTGGAGCGGCGGGATGGCGACAAGTCCCGCTATCTCGGCAAGGGCGTGCTGGAGGCGGTTGCCGCGGTGAATGGCGAAATCGCCGAGGAGCTGGTGGGTTTCGACGCCACCGAGCAGGTCGGCATCGACCGCACCATGATCGAGATGGACGGCACCCCCAACAAGTCGCGCCTCGGCGCCAACGCCATCCTCGGCGTGTCGCTGGCGGTGGCCAAGGCTGCGGCGGAGTTCACCGGCCAGCCGCTCTACCGCTATGTCGGCGGCACCGCCGCGCGGGTGCTGCCGGTGCCGATGATGAACATCATCAACGGTGGCGAACATGCCGACAACCCGATCGACATCCAGGAATTCATGATCATGCCGGTCGCCGCTTCCAACATCAGGGAAGCGGTACGGATGGGATCGGAAGTGTTCCACACCCTGAAGAAGGAGCTGTCGGCGGCGGGTCTCTCCACCGGTATCGGCGACGAGGGCGGCTTCGCTCCGAACCTGTCGAGCACCCGCGTCGCGCTCGATTTCATCCTGAAATCCATCGAAAAGGCCGGCTACAAGCCCGGCGACGATATCTTCCTCGCGCTCGATTGTGCCTCGACCGAGTATTTCCGGGGCGGCAGATATGAGATGAAAGGCGAGGGCCTGTCGCTCTCCTCCGAGGAAAACGTCGAATATCTGGCCCGGCTCTGCGCCGATTATCCGATCATCTCGATCGAGGACGGCATGGCGGAAGACGACTGGGCCGGCTGGAAAGCGCTGACCGACCGTCTTGGCGGCAAGGTGCAACTGGTGGGGGACGATCTCTTCGTGACCAATCCCCGCCGTCTGGCCGAGGGCATCGCGGCGGGCTGCGCCAATTCCATGCTGGTAAAGGTGAACCAGATCGGCTCGCTGACCGAGACCTTGCAAGCGGTCGACATGGCGCATCGCGCCCGCTACAGCAACGTCATGTCGCACCGCTCGGGCGAGACCGAGGACGCCACCATCGCCGATCTCGCCGTCGCCACCAATTGCGGCCAGATCAAGACCGGCTCACTGGCGCGCTCCGACCGGCTGGCGAAATACAATCAGCTCATCCGCATCGAAGAGATGCTGGGCGAGGTGGCGGAATATGCCGGCCGTTCCATCCTGCGGAGCTGAGCCTGCCACCGGCCCTCCAGATAAGGACTTGTGGATTTCATCAAGGAAACACGCGGGCGCCTCAGGGTGCCCGTTCCTTTTTGCGCGCCGCCATGCGAAACAGCGCCATGGCCCGGCTGATCCTGCTCAACAAACCCTATGACGTATTGTGCCAGTTCTCGGGCGATGGCAGCCGGGCGACGCTGGCGGATTTCGTGAATGTGAAGGGGGTCTACCCCGCCGGGCGGCTCGATCGCGACAGCGAGGGGCTGGTGCTCCTGACCGATGACGGGCACTTGCAGGCGCGCATCAGCGATCCCGCGCAGAAGATGGCCAAGACCTACCTGGTGCAGGTCGAAGGTATCCCTGACGAGGGTGCTCTGGCGGCGCTGCGCGGCGGCGTCACCCTGAAGGACGGCCCCACCCGCCCGGCGGGAGCACGCGCTATCTCCCCGCCCGGCTGGCTTTGGCCACGTGAGCCGCCGGTGCGATTCCGCAAGACGGTTCCCGACGCCTGGATCGAGCTCACCCTGCGCGAGGGACGCAACCGGCAGATACGACGGATGACCGCCGCCATAGGCCACCCCACCCTGCGACTGATCCGCATCCGTATCGGCGAGTGGAGCCTTGACGGCCTGCTCCCCGGCGCCTGGCGCGAAACGGCGGGGCGCGCGCCGATTGGACTGGCTGACCAAGCCCGCTGAATTGTGCGGAACACAACTTCGTCATGGTCCCGGCCCCGCGGAAGTTCTAGGCAGGGGACATGACGCAGGATACGGATTCTCCACGCGGCTTCGCCTTCGCATTGGCCGCCTATTTGCTCTGGGGCTTCCTGCCCCTTTACATGAAAGCGCTGTCGCACATGCCGGCCCCGGAAGTGATCGCGCACCGGGTGATGTGGTCGGTGCCGATCGCCGGACTGGTGCTGATCTGGCTGGGCCGCACCGGCGATCTGGTAACGGCGCTACGCACGCCGCGGATGCTGGGGATGGGGGCGATCCTCTCCGCCGTGATCTCGCTCAACTGGGGGATCTATGTCTGGGCGATCCAGAACGGCTACGCGCTGGAGGCGGCGCTCGGCTACTATATCAACCCGCTGGCCACCGTGCTGCTGGGCGCGCTGCTGCTGGGCGAGACGCTGAACCGCGCGCAATATCTGGCGCTGGCTCTGGCAGCGCTGGCCGTCGCAGTGCTCACCTGGGAGGCCGGCAAGCTGCCGTTGCTGGCGCTTGGCATGATGGGCACATGGGTCTGCTACGCCTATGCCAAGAAGCGCCTGCCGATCGGCGCCAACCAAGGCTTCATGCTGGAAGTGTTGCTGCTCCTTCCCTTCGCCCTCGGCTATGCGATCTGGCTGAAGATCACCGGCCAAGGCCATTTCACCGCCGGAAATGGCCGCGATACCGCGCTGCTCGCCGCGGCCGGATTGGTGACGGCGGTGCCGCTGATCCTCTATGCTAACGGCGCGAAACTCCTGCGGCTCTCCACGATCGGCATCATGCAGTATATCTCGCCCACGCTGATCATGCTGATCGCCGTCTTCGTCTTCAACGAGCCCTTCGGCACCGCGCGCATGATCGCCTTTCCGCTGATCTGGGCTGCGCTGGCGATCTACAGCTGGGGCATGTTGCGCGGGCGGAGCCGCACCGCCAAAGGGGGCGCTCGCGCCCCCTCTTGAGCCTGCGGCTCAATTCACCCCCCGAGGATATTTGTAAACAGATGATGAACAAAGCGAACCTCATTGTGCGGCAATGAGGTTCGCAGATGGCGGAACTACGGATTCACGAGTTTTTCATTCAGAAACATGTGGATGCCAAAAATGCGTTGCGGCGCAATTGGTGACATTGTGTCGTGTCGTAAGTCTTTGTTTTTATGAAGCATGGACTCGATAGAGGAACCTGGAAACTGGGTGTTAGCCACCCGCCTTCTTGATCTTCCTTGATCTTCCTTGCCAGCAGATGAGGGTTTCGGCGATGGCGATGGCTGAGAGGAAGGTCCCGGGGCATCTGTCGTAGCGTGCAGCGCCGCGGCGCC
>JAIRJX010000062.1 GCA_031260425.1 Gemmobacter sp. | reverse complement strand
CACCGGCAGCTTGGCCCCTTGCGCCTCCTCGACCATGGCGACAATGCGGGCAAGCACGGTATCGGCGCCGACCTGCGTGACCCGCATGACCAGCGCGCCGGTGCCGTTTACCGTGCCGCCCGTCACCCGGTCGCCCGGGGCCTTGGCAACCGGTATCGCCTCGCCGGTCAACATGGATTCGTCGAGCGTGGAGCGGCCTTCCTCCACCACACCATCGAGCGCCACCCGCTCGCCGGGGCGGATCATCAGGCGTGCACCGGGGGTGATCTGCGCGACGGGCCGGTCCACAAATCGCCCTTCCTCTTCGACAAGCGCAGTATCGGGTTGCAGCCCGACCAGCCCGGCGATGGCGGCGCTGGCCTGGCCGCGCGCGCGCGCCTCCAGCAATCTGCCGATCAGGATCAGCACCACGATTACCGCCGCAGCCTCGAAATAGACTGCCCGTGCGGCGGAGGGCAGCAGGCCGGGCAGGAAAGTGGCGGTGGTGGAATAGCCCCAGGCGGCGGCTGTGCCGACCGCGACGAGGCTGTTCATGTCCGGCGCTCCGCGCAGCAGGGCCGGAATGCCCTTGGCGAAGAAGCGTCGGCCCGGAAACACCAGCACCAGCGTTGCCAGCACGCATTGAGCCTGCCACAAGGTCTGGGCCGAGGCGAGGCCCAACAGCCAGTGATGGAAGGGGGGGAAGAGGTGCCCGCCCATTTCGGTGACGAAGACCGGCAGGGTCAGCAGGGCGGCGATCCAGGTATCGCGGATGAGCCGCCGCATCTCCGCCGCGCGTGCATCCGGTGCCGCCTCGTCAAGCGGTGTCGCGGCGAAGCCCGCCCGGCTGACGGCGGCGGCGAGGCGGGCGGCATCCATCGCCCCCTCCCATACCGTCACCTGCACCCGGCGCGCCGCCAGATTGGCGCTGGCGGCGATGACGCCGGGCTGTGCCTTCAGCACCCGCTCCACCCGCCCGGTGCAGGAGGCGCAGGTCATCCCTTCGACCGAAAGCGGGATCGTCACCTGCCGCGCCGGATAGCCCGCCCGCGCCAGCACAGCCGCCAGCCCCTCGGCTGTCGCAGGAAAGCCGAAGCGCAGGTCGGCGGTCTCGTCCGCCAGATTGGCTCGCGCCGAGATGACGCCCGGCTGAGCCTGCAGCACGCGTTCCACCCGCGCGATGCAGGAGGCGCAGGTCATGCCTTCGAGGTGCAGGCGGAGCGATGTCGGTTGCGTGATGGCGGCGGCTGAGGTCATGGCGTTTCCTTTCGGAACACCATATGGTGTTTTCCATCATCGGAAGGTCAAGCCCCGATCCGCACGCATGATCCGCGATGGTCTGGTGCTTGATCTTTCTGTGGCGGGAAGCCTCGTATCCCGCCGGAACTTCCGCGAAAGGAACCGGTCCATGAGCCTTACCCTCTCCATCCCGGATATGAGCTGCGGTCATTGCCGCGCTTCGATCGAAGCCGCGCTGAAACCGTTGTCCGGCATCGCCGCCGTCCGATTCGACGCTGAAGCGCGCACCGCCACCGTCGAAGGCAGCGCTTCCGCCGACGAGATCGTGAAGGTCCTGGACAGCATCGGTTTTCCCGCCAGCCCCCTTGCCTGACTGCGTTTCCGGCAGGTTTCGCAAACCGCCTGAAAAGTGCGCATTCGTGATCACGCGCGGGCGGTTTGATCTTGCCGGAAGTCCTGTTCCGACCTATTTCATCGCAAATGCGCCAAAGCCGCGCCCTGCTTATGCCTCAATCAGGGATCAGGATCAGCGGCAAGAGGGTGCGGCCCCGGCATCGCCGGGGTGAGCAGGATGAGTGTCGGGCCAGAGAACCGGAGCAGAACAATGGCAAAGACCCCAGCACAACCGCAGCCCCAGCAGGGCAGCAGCACCCCCACCTCGACGCAACAGCAGGGCCAGGCCGGCGGCAGTGGCCAGCAGCAGGGTGGTCAGCCGATCTTCCGGGACTGGGCCTCGATCTGAAGGGACCGTCCGGGGGCTGGGGCGATATGCGCTCGCGTTCCCTGTGGGCACCTGGGTGTTTCACAGAGCGTTGCTATTGCTTATGCCTGAATGCCGTGTGAGCCCGCGCCATGCCGGGAACAAGGCACGAAGTGCCGCCGGGCAGCGATCGGCCATCCCCCGGGTGTGCGCTCTGGTGATACCGGCGCGGGGTCAATCATCGGCGCGGTTGAGCCATGAAGTGCGGACTTCGATCGTCTCAGGGCCCACCCGCGGTCGGGCCTGCCCTTTCTCATGCAGGGGCGAGGATCGGAAGACTGCGGGATCTATCGGCAGGTCGTATGAACTGTGTATGAATGTCGATCCCGCCGGTGATCCCGTCCAAAACAAAGGCTTGACATGCACAGGCCAGCCGGCAGGTTGGCCATAGCCGTTTCCAGCCGCCCGGGCCGCCCATGTCAGATACCCCGCCCCTGTCAGACCCCGTTTCCTCGATCCACAATCTCGGTCCGGCGAGTGAGGCGGCCTTCGCCCGCGCCGGCATCCATTCCGCCGCGGCACTGCGTGCTATGGGAGCGGACTCTGCCTATCTCGCCCTGATGCGCAGCGGCGCGGCGCCGCATTTCATCGGCTATTATGCACTGGTCATGGGCTTGCAGGGGCGTCCGTGGAACGACTGCAAGGGGGCGGAGAAGATCGCCCTGCGCCGCCGCTTCGATGCGCTGAAAGTCGCGGCGGAGGCTACCGGGGCCGGTGGCCTGCCCGGTGCGCTGGTCCGGGAACTCGACCTGATCGGGGTGATCGACCGACGTTGAAACCACATGCAAAAGGCCGCCCCTGAAGGCGGCCTTTCATGTCGGGCACGGGGTCGTGGCGGCTCAGCCGACCAGTTCAAGCCCCGAGAAGAAGAAGGCCACTTCGCGCGCGGCCGAATCCGGGCTGTCCGAGCCGTGAACCGAGTTCTCGCCGACCGAGAGCGCGAATTCCTTGCGGATGGTGCCCTCGGCGGCATTGGCCGGATTGGTGGCGCCCATCACTTCGCGGTTCTTCGCGATCGCGCCTTCGCCCTGCAGGACCTGCACCACGACCGGCTCCGAGGACATGAAGCTGCACAGCTCGCCATAGAACGGGCGTTCCTTGTGCTCGGCATAGAACTGGCCGGCCTGGGCGGCGGTCAGGTGGATGCGTTTTTGCGCCACGATACGCAGGCCGGCTTCCTCGAACTTGGCATTGATCCTGCCGGTGAGGTTGCGCTTGGTGGCATCGGGCTTGATGATCGACAGGGTGCGTTCGACGGCCATGAGGCTCTCCATGGAAAAAGCGCGGAGAATGGCCCCACGCAGGATTTGCGCGCGCCCTCTACCACGCGCCACGGCGGTTGAAAAGCCGTGCGGAGGGGGATCGGCGCTGTAGTGTCCGGGCCTATCGCGACTCGCGCTGGTCGAGCCCCCGAATTATATCCTCCCAAAGAATGCCAAAAGGATCGCATTCTCAGCCCAAAACGGCAAGGGCCTCGTTGCCGGAGGCTTTTTCTTGCGGGCAAGGCCCTCAGCGTCCGCCGCGGACGATGGTGGATGCATACAATGGTATACATCTGTAACTATCTGATTTTCAGGTATTTTTGGCTCCAGCGGTAGCAGCCAATCCTTCGTCTTGGTGTTTCCGGCGTCGTCTTGCGTTAACATTTAGAGTCAATGGCTTACCGTGAAATTTCTTCTTGCTGACTCTTGAAAAATCCCGTTGGTTCCACGATATTTTGTTAGTAGGAATTGAGTAGGATTTGGCGGCATGGCGTACGACAAGGAGCGCTTGAACGCAAAGCAGGTCGAAGCGTTGACCGACGCAGGGCACTACGCCGACGGCAAGGGGCTGTACCTGCAAGTGTCGAAGTGGGGCACGAAGTCTTGGGTGTTCAAGTTCACGCTTGGCGGTCGTACGCGGGGCATGGGGCTAGGGCCGATTGACGAACTGTCGTTGAAGAAGGCACGCGAAGAAGTCGAGCGCCTGCGTGTGATCGTACGCGAAGGCCGCGACCCTATCGAAGAACGGGCCGAACAGCGCCGCAAGCTGAAAGCCAAGTACGAAGGCGCCACGTCCATTCTGTTCAAGGATGCTATCGCCAAGGCTCACGCTCGCAAGGAAGGCGAATTCAGCAACGAAAGGCACCGCAAGGATTGGCGTAGCAGCTTGGATATGTACGCCGTGCCGAAGCTAGGGAACATGCCCGCCGCGCGTTAAGGGGTTTCCGCGCGGCTACTCTCTCCGGCCCGACGCCAAGCACGGGTTGGGGCTTTTCTTGTGTATGGTCACGACGACGCCGTGCGTGGTAGGTTCGACCTGTCACTTGACGGGGATGCGGATGCAGTACGCGACTATAGCCATTTCAGTTCTTGCATTGTTAGTTTCAGGTTTCACCCTTTGGCTTTCGTACCTTCGGCGTGGCAGTTTGAGAATGACGCGACCTACTGTTGTTTTCTTTGGTCCTGACGGCAACGAAGGCGGCATATCGAAGGTGTTCTTGCGCACACTTCTATATTCGACGGGAAAGCGCGGCATAGTGCTTGAACATTTGTTCATTCGGTTGCGCCGTGGTGAAACACAGCAAAACTTCAACATTTGGGTTTATGGCGAGAAAGATTTGGCGCGTGGAAGCGGCTTATTCGTCGGCCAAGAGGGTATTGCTACGAATCATCATTTCTTGACCCCTACCGACGTTTGGGGCTATGACTTTGCAGCGGGTGACTACAAACTTGAAGTGTTTGGCAAAGTCGTGGGCAAGAACACAACCCTACTACTATCTACCATTCGCTTATCAATCGACGCGCACGAAGCGGAACAGCTTCGGAAAGCGGATCACGGTATCTACTTCGATTGGGGGCCTGATGCGGGGCGCTATCAGAAGAAAATCGAAGGTCGCCGGTCGAAAGCCCTAGACCCTTTGAAGTTGCTTGAGGTGTTGCAGGAAGGCGGTGCGCTACCGCCGCCCAAAGCCTAGTTGGTGCCTTCCCAACCTTCGCACGCCTGTGTGTAGGTTGTTAGTAGATTTTGTGTCGCGCCAATTTTCCCAATGAAATCAAGGGTGATTGGCTCCGGCGGTAGGGATCGAACCTACGACCAATTGATTAACAGTCAACTGCTCTACCGCTGAGCTACGCCGGAACACGGGGCGGTGTATAGCGGGGGGGGGCGGGGGGAGCAAGGGGGCGCGGCGGAAAATTTTCCGGGTGCCGCGGCGATTATCCGGCGGGCCCGGGATGGAGTGGAAGCGGCGGAGTATATGTCACCTGGATACATTGCTGCACCGGCTCTCCCGCCGCGATCAGGGAGAGGCGTGCAGCATGCTATTCGAATTTCATTGCCTCCGGGTGGGTTCAGAGCAGGTGGAAGCGGGTCTCGGGCAGGGGGGCGTCATCCGCGCGGGCGGCGGCGCCCCGGTGGATGAGGTCGACAAGATGGGCCAGCAGGTTGCGGCGGGCGGCGGGCAGCAGGGCCGGGGCTACGTCCTGATAGACAAGTGCCGTCAGTGTGGTGAGATCGGCGGGACCGGGGGCGAGGGCTGCGAGAATGGCGGCCTCGCGGGCGCGGCGATGGGTGATCAGCCCGGCGATCCGTTCCTCCGGATCGTCGATCATCGCGCCATGGGCCGGCAGAAGGCGGTGCCAGCCGCCTTCGCGCAGCCGCTCCAGTTGCGCCATGTAGTCGGTCATGTCGCCCTCGGGCGGCGAGACCAGCGAGGGGGCCCAGCCCATGACGTGATCGCCGCTGAACAGAAGATCGCCAAGCGCGAAGCACAGATGCCCACCCATATGGCCGGGGGTATGCAGCGCGGCAAGGCGCCAGTGATCCGATTCGACGGCCATACCGTCGGCCAGCGCCGCGTCGGGGGTGAAGGCGCGGTCCACCCCCTCGCCGCCCTCCAGCCCTGCCAGCCCGGTCATCCGCACCGAGCGGCCGGAACCAGCCGGGCCGAAGGCCAGCACCGGCGCGCCGGTCGCCTCGGCCAGCGGGCGGGCCAGTGGTGAGTGGTCCATATGGGCATGGGTGACGAATATATGGCTGATCCGCTCCCCCGGTGCCAGCGCCGCCAGAATCGCCTCCAGATGGTGGGGCAGGGCGGGGCCAGGGTCGATCACCGCCACCGCGCCCCGCCCGACCAGGAAGGTATTGGTACCCCAATGAGTCATCGGCGAGGGGTTATCCGCGCGCACCAGTCGCACATCCGGCGCGATCTCGATCGGGGTTCCGGCGGGAAACGGGGTCATGGCGGCTCTCCTCTTTCGCAGCGGGCTGGCAGGGGATAGGCTGGTCCCATGACGTTCCGGCTGAAATCCATTCTGCCGCGCGGCCTTTACGGGCGCGCTTTGCTGATCCTGATCGTGCCCATCGTCACGATCCAGCTCGTCGTGTCCATAGCCTTCATCCAGCGGCATTTCGAGCGGGTGACCCAGCAGATGACCGGCGGGGTGGCGCAGGAGCTGCGGCTGCTTTTCGCCGAGCACGAGGCCGGCCGGACGGAGGGCGCGATACGGCTGGCCGAGGGGTTGAGCCTCAGGCTTGACCGGATCACCGATCCGATGTGGACGGTGCGCCGCCATCCGTGGGATCTGTCGGGCCGGGTGGTGGCCGAAACGCTCGGCGCCGAGGTGCCGGGCTTTCTCGGGGCTGATCTGACGCGGCCGGATGACAAGGTGGTGGCTGATTTCCGTATCGGAGACGGCTTCCTGCGCGCGACCTTCGACCGCAAGCGCAGCTCGGCCACCAATCCGCACCAGCTTCTGGTGCTGATGATTGCCACATCAGTTCTCATGACGCTGATCGCCTATCTGTTCCTGCGCAATCAGATGGCGCCTGTCGCCCGGCTGGCGCAGGCGGCGGAAGCCTTCGGCAAGGGCCGGCACATCCCCTACCGGCCGCGTGGCGCAATCGAGGTGCGCGCGGCGGGCGCGGCCTTCCTTGACATGCGCACGCGGATCGAGCGCGCCATCGAAAGCCGCACCCGAATGCTTTCGGGCGTCAGTCACGACCTGCGCACGCCGCTGACCCGGCTGAAGCTGGGCCTTTCGATGCTGCCCGAGGATGACGAGACCGGGGCGCTGCTGGGTGACGTGGCGGATATGGAGCGGCTGGTCGATGAGTTCCTTGCCTTCGCGCGCGGCGACGCTACCGAGGAGACCGAAACCGCCGATCTGGCACTGCTGCTGCGGCGGGCGGCGGAAAATGCGGGGCGGACAGGGCAGACGGTGGAGTTGCAGGGCTGCGACGGGCCGGTAATGTTGCGGATGCGCCCGGCGGCGGTGACCCGCGCGGTGGAGAACCTGCTTGTCAATGCCCGCCGCCATGGCAAGCTTGTGCGGCTGAGTCTGTTGCCGGGCGAGCGCAGCGTCAGAATCCTGGTCGAGGATGATGGGCCGGGTATCCCGAAGGAGCGGCGGGAGGAGGCGGTGCAGCCCTTCTCGCGGCTTGATGGTG
>JAIRJX010000033.1 GCA_031260425.1 Gemmobacter sp. | reverse complement strand
GGAATTCACCAAAATACTTCGTGATCGCTGCCGTCAACGTCGTCTTCCCGTGGTCAACGTGACCAATCGTGCCGATGTTAACATGCGGCTTCGTACGCTCAAACTTTGCCTTCGCCATTAGGTGCCCTCGTGCGCTGGGGGGCCCGACAAGGCCCATGTCTATACCGGGCGCGACTTATCCATGAAAACCGGAGAAATCAAGCCTCACTCGGCATCCTTCGGCACAACAGGTATCTCTTTCCCGGTTTTGAGCCCGGTTTCGAGCTTGGTTTCGGGTCCGGTCTCCGGCACGGTCTCGGGGGACAGGCCGAACCAGTCGGGATTATCGAGAAACCATCTTTCCACCGCCTTCGCCGCGTTGAAAGAAAGGGCCGCCATCTGCTGCTCGCGCGTCCTGGTCAGGCCGGTGCCGATCACGCTGTCGCCATCGAAAGATTCGAAGATGGTCATCTGCTTGCCCTCGGCGTTAAGCTTGAGGTGCTTTGCGTCGTCCCAGACATTTGCGGTGATCACCAACACCGATTTCGGCGCCGCCACCACCGGAATACCGGGCGGAGCCAGCGCGTAGGCATCAATCGAGATGCCGATATTGTAGATCCGGCTCCCCTCATAGCGCCCGAAGCGGTCGGCGATCGCCTTCTGCATCGACGCCTCCCATTCCGCCGGCGTCGCCGAGCGCGAGATCGGAACCTTCTGCACTTTCTCAGCTACGGCGATATTGTGCCCCAGCACGAAATCCCCCAGATCGGCAGGAGGATCCGAGAGGTCGTTCTTCGCACAGGCGGCCAGCAACGGCAGGCAGAGCGCGAGAGTGACGGCAAGGGCGTGGCGTGGCATCATGCGGCATCCGGGTTATGGCAGCGGCCCCAGCCTTACCCGCAGCACCTCCCGCGTGCAACGCTGCAGGTCAGTCGAAGACGCCGGCGACGCGACCGAACAGCATGAAGGCACGCGCGGTGCGGGTATCGGCCAGTTCGATCAGTTCGACATCGCTGGCGTTGTACTCGAATTCGGCGAAGGTGCGATCGAAAGTGCGCAGGAAATGATGTGCCGCGTCGCGGAAAATCGGATCCTCGCGCATCCGCCCGGCAGTCAGTGCCAACGACGAACGGTCCCGAATGCCGCCAAGGCCGGAGATCACCCGCCCACGCTCGCCCCGGGCAAAGCTCCGCCAAAGCTCGGGGCGGGCCCGGTCGGGTTTCAGGTCATCCATGAAGATGCCTTCCTGGCTCAGCAGTGTCAGCACGTCCTGCGCGGCGCGGATCAGCTTGGCGATGGTCCGATCCTCCAGCGCCAGTCTGAGCGCGCGAAATCCTTCGCGGTCGTCGGGAGTTTCGGGAAATTGCAGCGCACGGATGAAATCCGTGATCAGGAGCGGCGCCCGCAGATCCTCGGTCGGAGTGCCGAGCGCCAGCGCCGGCTGATCCTCGGCCCCGCTGCGGACGGGATTTGCCAACGCCGCCTTGCGGTCGGCGGAGGGCTGGCTCAGCGCGATATCGCGGCGTGTGCTGAAAATGGCCAGCGCCGGCTCGGCAGTCTTCGTGGCGGTTGGCAGGGTCCCGTCGGGCTTCCCCTCGCCCCCGGGCTGCGCCTGCTGCCGGCTCGCCCGCATCTCGTCGACCGCAGCCCGCAGCCGTGCGGCCTCGGCGCGCAACTCCCGCGCCGAATGCAGGGCGGTGACCACAGGCCACATCAGCATCGCGGGCAGAACGGCCATGAGGATCATTATCAGGAGGCCGGCCGCGCTCGCCTCTTCCGCTGTGCGCCTCCAAAAGTCAGCGACAACGGCGACAAACCAGACGAGGTAAAGCCCGACGATCACCACCCGGCCAAAGCGGGACGGGCGGGCGGGTGGAGCCATTCTGTCCTGCGGATCGGGCATTGGCCTCTGTCCTCAAACGTAGCGGACGCTCAGCACTTCGTAGCCGCGCTGGCCACCTGGCGTCTTGACCTCGACGCTATCGCCTTCGTCCTTGCCGATCAATGCACGGGCCAGCGGCGACTTGACGTTGAGCAGGCCACGTTCCAGATCTGCCTCGACCTCCCCGACGATCTGATAGGTCTTTTCTTCGTCCGTATCCTCGTCAACCAGCGTCACCGTGGCGCCGAACTTGATCGAGCCCGAGAGTTTGGACGGGTCAATGACCTCGGCCAGCGACAAAACGCTTTCCAGTTCCTTGATGCGGCCCTCGATGAAGCTCTGCCTCTCGCGCGCGGCATGATACTCGGCATTCTCCGAAAGATCGCCATGCTCACGCGCCTCGGCAATGGCTCGGATGACCGCCGGCCGCTCCACCGATTTCAACACCTTCAACTCTTCATCGAGCGCGGTGAAGCCCGCCCCGGTCATCGGAATCTTTTCCATCGGCCTCTCGTAAAAAACAGAGCCACGGCCCGGCGAAGGGCCATGACTCTGATCCCGTTACTGACACTGACCCCAGCGACGGCGCAAATGCAAGAGGGGAGAGCGATGGAAAGCCGCGCAAAGCCGACAATCGACCTGCGCTATTTTGTGCAACGGCAGGACACGGCGGTTTCGGGACGGACCTGCCGCCGACCGGAAAAGCTGCTGCCTTCGTCTTCTGCCTCCCACGCCACGGAGGGCTGCGGTCGGCCGCGGGTGCTCCCAAAGCGCCCGCTTTCGGGGGTGGTCGGGCGCTGCCCGACGGCGCTATCTGCCTTGTTTCGGACATGGTGCGGGCTCAGGCGAGCAGCTTGGGCGAGAGGCCATATATGTCTTGGACTACCCCGCGGCTCCCCGATGTTGATTACGCCGGAACACCGCCTCACGGCGAGAACGAATATTCCCATACGCTGCAATGCGACGTTTTGATGTTGCGTCGTGATTGACGGGAGCCTTCCCTTGGGGCAGAGAAAGCCCGGGTCATTCAAGCGGGCGGCGCCGACAGATGACCGGAGATCGAAGCGGAGGGAGAGGGCGATGAGCGGGATCGAACGCGAGTCCATGGACTATGATGTCGTGATCGTGGGTGCGGGTCCCGCCGGTCTTTCGGCGGCGATCCGGTTGAAGCAGCTCGCCCCCGATCTGAGCGTGGTTCTGCTGGAAAAGGGCTCCGAGGTCGGGGCGCATATCCTGTCGGGCGCGGTGCTCGATCCTTGCGGCCTCGACGCGCTTTTGCCCGATTGGCGCGAGATGGATGCTCCGATCAAGACCGAGGTGAAGGAAGACAATTTCTACCTTCTGGGCCCGGCCGGTCAGATCCGCATCCCGAATTTCCCGATGCCGCCCCTGATGTCGAACCACGGCAACTACATCGTCTCAATGGCCAATGTCTGCCGCTGGCTGGCCGGTGTTGCCGAGGGGCTGGGGGTGGAGATTTTCCCCGGTATGTCCTGCTCGCAACTGGTCTATGAAGGTGGCCGGGTGGCCGGTGTAGTGGCCGGGGAGTTCGGGTGTGACCCCGAAACCGGTGAACCCGGCCCGAATTACGAGCCGGGGATGGAACTGCGCGGCAAATACGTCTTCCTGTCGGAAGGCGTGCGCGGTTCGCTGGCAAAGGAAGTCATCGCGAAATACGATCTCTCGAAAGGCCATTGCCCGCAGAAATTCGGCATCGGCATGAAGGAGATCTGGGAGATCGACCCCGCCAAGCACCACGAGGGCCGGGTTACCCATACGATGGGTTGGCCGCTGGGCAAGAACGCAGGCGGCGGATCGTTCATCTATCACCTTGAAAACAATCAGATCTATATCGGTTTCGTAGTTCACCTGAACTACCAGAACCCGCACCTTTACCCCTATATGGAGTTCCAGCGCTTCAAGCATCACCCGATGGTGGCGGAGCTTCTGAAAGGCGGGAAGCGCGTGGCCTATGGCGCGCGCGCGATCAGTGAGGGCGGCTTCCAGTCGATCCCGAAGATGGTCGCGCCGGGCGTGGCGCTGCTCGGCTGCTCGGCCGGCTTGGTGAACGTGCCGCGCATCAAGGGCAACCACAACGCGATGCTCTCGGGCAAGGCGGCGGCCGAGGCCGCGTTCGAGGCGATCAAGGCAGGCCGCGAGGGCGACGAGTTGGCGGTCTATGAGGCCGAGGTGCGCGGCGGCGCCATCGGCAAGGATCTGAAGCGCGTGCGCAACGTGAAGCCAATGTGGTCGAAATGGGGCCTGACGGCGAGCCTTGCCTTCGGTGGCCTTGACATGTGGACGAACAACCTCTTCGGCTTCTCGCTCTTCGGCACGTTGAAACATGGCAAGACCGACGCGCAGGCCACCGGCAAGGCCAAGGATTTCAACAGGATCGACTATCCGCGCCCGGACGGCAAGATCAGCTTCGACCGGCTCACCAATGTCTCGTTCAGCTTCACCAACCATGACGAGAACCAGCCGGCGCACCTGAAGCTGAAGGATCCCACGATCCCGATCCGGGTCAACCTGCCGGAATATGACGAACCCGCGCAGCGCTATTGCCCCGCCGGGGTCTACGAAGTGATCTCGGAAGAGGGCAAGGAGCCGCGCTTTGTCATCAACTTCCAGAACTGCGTCCATTGCAAAACCTGCGACATCAAGGATCCGTCGCAGAACATCACCTGGACCACACCGCAGGGTGGCGACGGTCCCAACTATCCCAACATGTAAATTCTGCGCGACTTCGCGCCGGAACGGGGCAGCCTTCGGGCTGCCCTGCATTGCTTTGCCGGACCGGCCCGCCTAGGCTCTGACCGTGCTACGGAGGAGTGAATGCGCACCAGCCTGACCACCCTTGTCCTGATCCTTGCCGCCTTTCCCGCAGCGGCCGAGACGCCCGCCCCGATGCGGGAAGATGCCGGAGCCTATCTCGCTGCACGCACCGCCGCCGCCGACAGCAATTACCGCGAGGCCACAGGCTGGTTCACCCGTGCGCTGGCCGTCGACGCGGACAATCTGCAACTGCTGAACGGCGCCATGATCTCCGCCATGGGCACGGGGGATTTCGACACCGCCGCCGCTCATGCCGCAAGGATGGCGGAACTGGGCGACCGCATCCAGCTTGGTGCGCTGGCACGGGTGGCAGCCGATGCCCGCAACGGCCGCTTCGCCGAGATCCTCGCCGCGCAGGACAAGGGCGCCAGCGGCGGCAACCTGTTCGACAAACTGGTCGGCGCCTGGGCAGAGGCCGGCAGCGGCCAGATGTCCGAAGCACTGGAGGCATTCGACACCACCGCCAAGATGCCAGGCGCCGCACTCTTCGCACAATACCACAAGGCGCTCGCCCTTGCTTCGGTCGGAGATTTCGAAAGCGCCGACGAAATCCTTGCCCGCAAGGAAATGGCGCCATTGCACACCATCCGACGTGCCGTGCTGGCCCATGCCCAGATCCTCGCCCAGCTCGAACGCGGCAAGGACGCGATGGCATTGCTCGATACCGCCTTCCCGCAGGGACAGGATCCGGCGGCAGACGAATTGCGCCGCCGGATCGAGGTCGGCGAGCCGGTCACCTATGACATCGCCGTCAACGCCCAGCAGGGGCTGGCGGAGGCGTTCTACACCATGGCCGTAGCGCTGAACGGCGAGGCCAACGGCAGCTTCACCCTGATCCATGCCCGCGCCGCCGCCTGGATTCGCCCCGACCATATCGAGGCGGTGCTGATGTCGGCGAGCCTGCTCAACGCCGAAGGTCAGCACGATCTGGCGGTGGAGACCTATGCTCAGGTGCCCCCTACCGCTCCGGAATTCTACCTTGCCGAAATGGGCCGTGCCGAAACGCTGTTCTCCTCCGGCAAGACCGACGCGGCGCTGGAGGTGATGCAAAGCCTCGCCAAGGCGCATCCCCGGCTGCTTGCGGTGCAGACCGCCTATGCCGAGATGCTGCGCCGGCAAGACAGGTTCGAGGACGCGACCCACGCCTATGATGCCGCGATCGCCCTTCTGGAAAAACCCGGTCCGCGCGACTGGGGGTTGTTCTTCTCGCGCGGGATTTGCCACGAGCGGCAGAAGCATTGGGACCAGGCCGAGGCCGACATGCGCCGCGCGCTGGAGCTTAGCCCGGACCAACCGCAGGTGCTGAACTATCTCGGCTACAGCTATCTGGAGCTGAACCGCAATCTCGACGAGGCGCTGAGCCTGATCCAGCGCGCCGTCGCCGCCCAGCCCGATAGCGGCTATATCGTCGACAGCCTCGCCTGGGCCTATTTCCGCCTCGGCCACCACGACGAGGCGCTGGAACCGATGGAGCGCGCCTCGCTGCTGGAGCCGGTGGATCCAGTGGTGACCGACCATCTGGGTGATGTCTACTGGGCGGTAGGCCGCAAGCTGGAGGCGCAGTTCCAGTGGCGCCGCGCCCTTTCCTTCGGCCCCGGGGAGAAGGAGGCCGAGCGCATCCGCCGCAAGCTTGAGATCGGCCTTGACCGCGTGCTGGCCGAAGAAGGAGCCAAGCCGCTTTCCGATGTGAAGGCCGCACAGAACTGATGATCCGCGAATTCGCGCCGGCCAAGGTGAATCTGACGCTGCATGTCACCGGGCGGCGAGCCGATGGCTATCACCTGCTGGACAGCCTGGTGGTGTTCGCTGATATCGGCGACTGGCTGATGGCCAGCCCGGCGGAGCGGCTGACGCTTGCTCTTGCCGGCCCGCAAGCCGGCGCGCTGACGGCGGGACCCGACAATCTGGTGCTGCGCGCAGCCCGCAGCTTCGAGGCATCACGGGGCGCGGCGCTGGTGCTTGAGAAGCATCTGCCGGTCAGCAGCGGCGTTGGCGGTGGCTCTACTGATGCGGCAGCGGCGTTGCGCCTGCTCGCACGCCTCTGGCGCCGTCCGCTGCCGGAACCCGGAGCGGTTCTGCGGCTGGGGGCAGATGTACCGGTCTGCCTGAAACCCGGAGCGGCGCGGATGGCAGGCGTGGGTGAGATCATCACCCCGCTTCCCTCCCTGCCCGAAGCCTGGATGGTGCTGGCCAATCCCGGCACCGCTGTCAGCACACCCGCGATATTCGCGGCACTGGCCCGGAGGGAGAACCCGGTCATGCCGCGCGCCTTGCCCCCCCTGCCGACGCTGGAAGCATTGGCCACCTTTATGGGC
The DNA here is from genome assembly GCA_031260425.1 of Gemmobacter sp. Lineage (GTDB taxonomy): Bacteria > Pseudomonadota > Alphaproteobacteria > Rhodobacterales > Rhodobacteraceae > Gemmobacter. The sequence continues at coordinate 9,373 of JAIRJX010000033.1, read as the reverse complement.
GCCATGCGCAATGATCTGGAACCGTCCGCCCTTGCAGCAATCCCGATGATCGCTGAGGTGAAAGCCGCCCTCGCGGCCCAACCCGGCTGCCGCATTGCCCGGATGTCAGGCTCCGGCGCCACCTGTTTCGGGCTTTTCCCTGATACAGCCACAGCCACGGCCGCCGCCCGCGCCATCGCCCGGCCCGACTGGTGGGTGCGGGCGGGCAGGATGCTCAGTTGATCCGCGACACCACGTAATCGGCGAGGTCTGCAAGCATCCCCCGGATCGGATGCTCGGGCAACACCTCCAGAGCCGCGCGTGCATGTCCGGCCCAGACCTTCGCCTCGTCGCGCGCCGCCTCCATCGCGCCGTGCCGCGCCATGATGGCCAGCGCCTGATCCAGATCTCCCGCTTCCTGACGGCCCTTCGCGATGGTGCGTTCCCAGAACGCCCTCTCGCCCGCATCGGCCTGCGCCACCGCCTTGATCACCGGCAACGTCAGCTTGCGCTCGCGGAAATCGTCGCCGGCATTCTTGCCGATTACGGCACTCGTGCCGCCATAGTCCAGCAGATCGTCGGCGATCTGGAAGGCGATCCCCAGCGCGTCGCCATAGGTGTAAAGTGCCGCCACCTGCGCCGCATCCGCCCCGGCGATCACCCCCCCTACCTCGGTCGCGGCCGAAAAGAGCGCGGCGGTCTTGCCGCGCACCACCTGCAGGTAGACCGCCTCGGTGGTTGCCAGATCCTGCGCGGCCGTCAGTTGCAGAACCTCTCCCTCGGCGATGGTAGCCGAGGCGTTGGACAGGATCTCCATCACCCGCATCGAGCCGGTCTCGGTCATCAACTGAAAGCTGCGGGCGAAGAGATAGTCCCCCACCAGCACCGAAGACTTGTTGTCCCACAGCAGGTTGGCCGTGGGCCGCCCACGCCGCCTCGTGCTTTCATCCACTACATCGTCATGCAGAAGCGTCGCAGTATGAATGAATTCCACCGTCGCCGCCAGATGGACGTGATAGGGCCCGTCATAGCCACATAACCGCGCGGCGGCGAGCGTCAGCAGCGGACGGAGCCGCTTGCCGCCGGCCTCGACCAGATGCGCGGTAACCTCGGGGATGCGCGGCGCATGTTCCGAGGCCATGCGCGCCCGGATCATCCGGTTCACCGCCTCCATATCGGCTTCCAGCCAGGCAGCGAGACGGTCATGCGGTTTCTGCGCGGCCTCGTCCAAACCCATCATCCCCTCGTTCTTCTTCTCGACAATCGGAGCCAGCGGTTTATCTCTGGCGGCATGAAGGAACTTCTGCGCACCACCGATCCGACCATCATCGCCTTCGCCACGGCCCTTCTTGAGGGCGAGGGTATAGCGGTGTTTCCGCTGGACGTCCACATGAGCATCCTTGATGGAAGCATCGGCGTTTTGCCCCGGCGACTGATGGTGGCGGACCGGGATTTCTTCATGGCCCGGGCGGTGTTGCGCGACAACGGGGTGGGCGAATGAACTTCGCGGAGGACGAACTGACCGACGACAAGTTCCTCTGCGGCCGGCTCCGGCTCTGGCAGCCCATACGCGGCTATCGGGCGGCGACCGATCCGGTACTGCTGGCCGCCGCCTGCCCAGCACGGCGAGGGGACAGCGTGCTCGATCTCGGCTGCGGCGCCGGGGCGGCGGCGCTCTGCCTTGCTGCGCGGGTGCCGGACCTGCGGCTGGCGGGGCTGGAGTTGCAGCCCGCCTATGCCGATCTCGCCCGCCGCAACGCCACCCGCAACGACATGGCGCTGGAGGTGGTGGAGGGCGACCTGCTGCGGATGCCCGCCCCGCTTCGCCACGACTTTGATCAGGTGATCTGCAACCCACCCTATTACCCGGCCGGCGGCACCCCCTCGCCCCTCGCGGGCCGTGCTATCGCAATGCAGGCCGAGGCTGTGCCGCTCGGCCTCTGGGTCGAATGCGCGGCGCGGCGGCTGCGGCCCGGTGGCTGGCTCACTCTGATCGCCGGGGCGGATGCGCTGCCTGATCTGCTCGGGGCGCTCTGCAAGCTCGGCTCGGCGGTGGTCCTGCCGCTTGCCGCCCGCGAAGGGCGCGCCGCCAAACGGGTGATTCTGCGCGCCCGCAAGGGCGGCCGGGCACCATTCCGGCTGCTCGCACCGCTCATCCTCCATCGCGACGCGTCACATGACGGCGACCGCGAAAACTATACCGAAGCCGCAACCCAGGTTTTGCGCATGGGGGGCGACCTTTCGGCGCAGTTCGGCTGAATACGACTCAAATGCTGCACCACAAGAGCGACATTTGGATGACAGCCGGCGAAATCCATGCTGCAATCAACCCGTCATACGCATCAAAGGAGGTTTGGATGACGGTCGCTTCCCATATCGCCGAGTTGAAGAAGAAGCACGAACACCTCTCCGAAATGGTCGAGAGGGCGCAACGCGCGCCCGGCATCGACGATCTCGAAATTGCCGATCTGAAAAAGCAGAAGCTGAAGATCAAGGAAGAGATCGAGCGGCTTTCTCACGCCTGAGCCCGCTTCGCGCTGGCCAGCGCGGCCAGCGCCGCCCCTCCGGCGATGAGGATCGCCGCAGCCAGCAGGATCGGCGATGGAGCCGCGATCCCGGCAATCACCAGCGCCAGCGTGGAGAGGAGCGGCGCTGCATAGGAGGCGACGCCCAATATCTGGATGTCGCCTTTTTTCATGCCGATATCCCAGGTGAAGAAGGCAAGCCCTACAGGGCCAAGCCCCAGCGCCAGCACCGAAGCCCAGGCCGAGGCGCTTTCCGGCCAGAGCGTCGCCTCGACCGCCAGATGGGCAAGAAGCGACAGGGCCGCTGTCGCAAGGCAATAGACCGTCACGGCCACTGTCGGCACCTGGCCGAAATGGCGCGATGCCACTGAGTAGACCGCCCAGGTTACCGCGCAAAGGAAGGCCAGACCGAGGCCAAGCCCGTTCACCTCGCCTCCGTCGCGACCCAGCACGATCAGCGCCGCGCCGGCAAAGGCCACCAGCGCCCCCGCAACATGCGCAAAGCGCAACTGCTCTCCGGGCAGGAGGCCGGAAAGCAGCACGATGAGCAACGGCCAGAGATAGGCGATAAGCCCGGTCTCCGCACTCGGCGCCAGCCGGAAAGCAGTGAAGTAGAGCGCGTGATAGCCAAAAAGGCCCAGCGTGCCAAAAGCATGAATCCGCAGCGGCACCGCCCGCAAGGCCGCCCATTGCCCGCTCATCAGCGTCCAGCCCAATCCGATCATCCCGCCGATGGCAAAGCAGATCGCATTGAGCAGGAACGGCGGCACCGGGGCCGAGCCGATGGTAAACAACGCCAACAGCGCCCAGAGCAGGACGGCGCTGAAGCCGATGAGCGTGGCTTTGCCGCGTGACATGAGAACTCCGCGTGTTTCCTCGAAAAGATGTGCAAAATCATCATGATTTTTTCGGCTCGTTTCGCTGTATAGTCAGCGCCGGACAAAAGGAAAAGGCCCGCGCTGCCGCGGGCCCTGCCGGCACGGGCCAGAAATCAGACGAAGAACTGCCCGCCGTTGGCGCTGATGGTCGAGCCGGTGATGAAGCCGGCATCCTCCGAGGCGAGGAAGACCACGCAGCGGGCAATCTCTTCCGGCTCGCCCAGCCGACCGACCGGGATCTGCGGGATGATGCGCTCGTTCAGCACTTTTTCATCGATGGCGCGCACCATCTCGGTGCCGATATAGCCCGGACAGATCGCGTTGACGGTGATCCCCGCCCGGGCACCTTCCTGCGCCAGCGCCTTGGTGAAACCCAGATCGCCCGATTTCGCGGCGGAATAGTTGGCCTGCCCGGCCTGCCCCTTCTGACCATTGATCGAGGAGATGTTGACGATCCGGCCGAATTTGCGGTCGCGCATGCCGCTCCACAACGGATGGGTCATGTTGAAGAGACCCGTAAGGTTGGTATCGATCACCTCTTTCCACTGCTGCGGCGTCATCTTGTGGAACATCGCATCGCGGGTGATGCCGGCATTGTTCACCAGAACGGCGACCGGACCGAGATCGGCCTCGACCCTGGCAATGCCCTCCTTGCAGGCATCATAGTCGGCCACCGACCACTTGTAGGTCTTGATTCCGGTTTCCCTGGTGAAGGCCGCAGCCGCCTCGTCATTACCGGCGTAATTGGCAGCAACGGTATGGCCGGCATTCTTCAGCGCGATGGAGATCGCGGCGCCGATCCCGCGAGAGCCGCCGGTGACCAATGCAACTTTCGACATGATTCCTCCTCAGGTAGCAAATCATTGGAATCTTGCTATCGAATACCACAAAGTATCGCAACAATATTGCGTGATATTTTTTACGGTTGCAGCAATATTGCGCAAAGAGGGCCGGGAGTGCGCAGGCACGACACGCACTCCCCTTCGCCCTGGCCGTGCCGATTCAAGCGCGCTCAAGGCACATGGCCACACCCATGCCGCCTCCGATGCAAAGCGTGGCAAGGCCCTTGCTCACACCGGAGCGCTTCATTTCGAACAGCAGCGTGTTCAGAATGCGGCAGCCGGAGGCTCCGATCGGGTGGCCGATGGCGATGGCGCCGCCGTTCACGTTGACGATAGACGGGTCCCAGCCCATGTCCTTGTTCACCGCGCATGCCTGTGCCGCGAAAGCCTCGTTCGCCTCGACCAGCCCGAGATCCCCGACCTTCCAGCCCGCCTTCTCCAGCGCCTTGCGGCTGGCATGGATCGGGCCGACCCCCATGATCGCCGGGTCGAGCCCCGCCGTGGCATAGGAGGCGATGCGCGCCAGCGGCTTCAGCCCGCGCTTGGCGGCCTCCGCCTCGGTCATCAGCATCACCGCCGCCGCACCGTCAGTGATGCCCGACGCATTGGCCGCAGTGACCGAGCCATCCTTCGCGAAGGCCGGTTTCAGCTTCTGAATCGCCTCGATCGTGGCACCATGGCGGATATATTCGTCGGCATCGACGATCACATCGCCCTTGCGGCCCTTGACGACGAAGGGCACGATCTCGTCCTTGAACTTGCCGGCCTTCTGCGCCGCCTCGGCCTTGTTCTGCGAGGCCAGAGCGAATTCGTCCTGCTGCTCGCGGCTGATCAGCCACTGGTTCGCCACATTCTCGGCGGTCTGGCCCATGTGATAGCCGTTGAAAGCATCCCACAGCCCATCCTTGATCATCGAATCGATGAACTTCATGTCGCCCATCTTCTGCCCGACCCGCAGATTTGCGACATGAGGCGACAGCGACATGTTTTCCTGCCCGCCGGCGATCACGATATCCGCATCGCCCAGTTGCACATGCTGCGCGCCCAGCGCCACTGCGCGCAGGCCCGAGCCGCAGACCTGGTTGATCCCCCAGGCTGACGACTCCCTGGCCAGGCCCGCGAGGATCGCCGCCTGCCGGGCCGGGTTCTGGCCCTGGCCGGCACCCAGCACCTGCCCGAGGATGGTTTCCGATACTTCGGTCTTGTCAATCCCGGCGCGGGCTACCACGGCCTCGATCACCGCTGCGCCGAGTTCATGTGCCGGCGTATTGGCGAAAGCGCCACTGAAGCTGCCCACTGCGGTCCGCCCGGCGGAAACGATAACGACATTGGTCATGGAACTGGATCTCTCCCTTGCCTGAAGCGGCCGGGGGGGCGCCCCCGCCGTCCTGCAACTTGGGGTAAGCAAGAATAGGGCGATGAGCAAGAAATTTGCGTCCTTCGCGGCAAGATCGCCGCCGGACCCATGCCGCCTCACGCCCGGCGCCGCGCGGGGGCCGGCATGAAGGCGGGTTGCAGGGTCGGCGCACCGAACAGGTAACCCTGCATGCAATCCACACCCAGAGATTGCAGGAATTGCGCCTCTTCCAGCGTCTCGACCGCCTCGGCAATGGTAAACATCTCGAACTGCCGCGCCATTGCCAGCAACGCCCGGGTCAGCGCCTGATTGTCGGGATCATCATGGATATTGCGGATGAACTGACCATCTATCTTTATGATATCAAAGAAGAACTCCTTGAGGTAGCGCAGAGCGGAATAGCCCGAGCCGAAACCGTCAAGCGCGAAGCCGATCCCCTTGCGCTGCAAGTCGTCCATGAAAGCGGTGACGATCTCCGGGACCAGGATCGCCGAGCTTTCCGTGATCTCCAGAATCAGCCGCTCGCCGATGGTGGGCGAAGCCTGCAACCCCTTGTTCAGCACCCGCATCCAGCGCGGATAGCCGATGGAGCGGGCGGACATGTTGATCGACAGCCTGATGTCGCTATGGCGGGCCAGCGTCCTGAGACCAAGCTCCAGCGCTGCGCAATCGATGCGCCGGCCGATATCGTTTCCCTCGATCGCCCCCATGAAATCGCGCGCCGGGATGATGCGCCCGGCCTCGTCCAGCACGCGGATCAGCCCTTCGTGGAAGGCCGTACGCCCGGTATCAGCCCCCATCACCACCGGCTGGAAGGCAAGCCGAACCCGCCCTGCCGTCAGCGCGGCCTCCACCATCTTCATGGTCTGCCGCTCCCGCTCCTCCAGCACGAGGCTGAGCGGATCGCCGCGTTCCACCTGTTGTGCCGCCATCTGCCTCACCCCCGATCATCCTGGTCTCGACAGAATGCCGCCACAGAGGTAAAGACCGGGTAAAGGTCCGTATTCATATCAAATTTTCACGAAAGGATGGACCATGGGCGAAAGGTGCGGCTGGTGCGGAACGGATCCGCTCTACATCGCCTATCATGACGAGGAATGGGGCGTGCCGGAGCGCGACCCGCGCCGGCTTTTCGAGATGCTGATCCTCGAAGGTTTCCAGGCCGGGCTCAGTTGGATCACCATCCTGCGCAAACGCGAGAATTTCCGCGCAGCCTTCGCGGGGTTCCACCCAGAAACCCTCGCCGGATGGGGCGAGGCCGAGGTGCAGCGTCTGCTCGCCGATCCCGGCATCGTGCGCCATCGCGGCAAGATCGAAGGCGCCCTCGCCGGGGCGCGGGCTTGGCTGCGAATCGAGGAGTGCGAGGGGTTTTCGCCCTTCCTGTGGCATTTTGTCAGTGACCGGCCAATCCAGGGCAACCTGCGCTCGCTGGCCGAGGCACAGGCCGAAACCGCCGAATCACGCGCCATGTCGAAGGCATTGAAGGCCGAGGGCTTCAAGTTCTGCGGCCCGACCATCACCTATGCCTTCATGCAGGCGACGGGGATGGTGAACGACCATGTCGTTACGTGCCCGTCTCATGCGGTGCTGGCATAGGCGGCAGAAGCCTTCCGGACAGAAAGCGCCGCCTGTGTATCGAATGGCCTTATCCTCGCTGGATTGCTGATCCGTGTAGGCCGGTTCGATTCCGGCACTCTCCTCCAAGCCTTTTCAAAGGCTTACACCAAAACGGCCACCCTTCGGGGTGGCCGTTTTGCATCGTGTTTTGTAAATCTGTTCACGCTACGCCCCGTTTGGCCGCCGTCAGGGCCTCAAGGATGCGGTCAGATTCGCCCGGCGCAAGGCGGGCGTAATGCTCGATGACGTTCTGCGCGTGGCAGTAGGCCCCAGCCCATGAAGGACGCAATCTGCGCAAGGCTAACCTTGGCAGAGACTTCGCTGCGGTGGTCCAGAAGCAAGGGCACAACCCCCTCCGTGACGCGCGACAGGTCGCACTCGCCTTGACCGTGGCCAGGATGTGGCGCTCCGGCTCCAGGATGTGGCGCTCCGGCTATCGTCGCGCCTCGATAGCCTCGGGGCCAGCACAACACTGTTCGGGGTCGCGCTGGGGACGATCTCGGGGCAATATGGAAGTCGGAATTATGATGAAAAATCAAGAATTTACGAGAAGTTGGGGCAGCCGGGGCAGAGATTTCTCCCTATTAGCTGCTAGAATTTCACATGTTTGCGCAATTTCTTAGGTTCTGCGCTATAGTCTACTGCCCCATCTGCCCCGAGAGTATATAATAATATGAAAACAAAAGAAAAACTACGTTCGAGCCACGAAATCCCTGCCCCAAGGCTGCCCCAAGCCTGCCCCTTCACGGCAACACCTGCCCCACGAGCCGACGCATTCGCTCCGCATCATCTTCGCCCGGTGAAGGTCGGGCGGCAGCATCTTCTTTCCTTCGTTCAAGGATCGGGGCAGATCAGATTGCAGGGACGGAACGGGGCGCGGGGCAGAGAACGGCGCGCGGGCAGCGCACACACAAATAGGTGGCAGTAAAAGCCTCTATACAACCTACCGCAGATGGCACTAAATATTGGGAAAGTTTGCGTTGGAGGAACCATTGTCCGCTTTTGCGGATCGCTTGCCCCTGTATCAGCAAATCGAGGCGGCACGCGGATCGAAGGTCTTAGTGTATGCGACCAGCGACAGGCTTGGCATGGAAGCGCAGATTGCTCCCGATGTGATCGACTTCTTTGTAGATCATCTGGACGCCATGTGGCCTACGCAGAAAATCAGCCTCATCCTGCACACTAACGGAGGCGACACCGCCGCTGCATGGCAACTGGTGAACCTTTTCCGCACGTTCTGCGATGACTTGGAGGTGATCGTTCCGCGCAAGGCACTTAGCTCTGGGACCTTGATTTCTCTTGGTGCCAACCGCATCGTGATGACGAAACAGGCATCCTTGGGACCGATTGACCCGAGCCTGAACAGCGCACTGAACCCCTTGATCCCCGGCGGTGGGCCGAACCACCGGGCACCCGTCAGCGTTGAGGCCGTGCAAGGCTTCTTGGATGTGGTCCAAGATCAGCTCAAGGTCACCGACGCGGGGGCTTTGGCGACAGTGTGGAACAACCTGTCCGAGAAAATCCACCCTCTTGTGCTTGGGCAGATTTTCCGCACCCGGTCGCAGATCAGGACGTTGGCAAAGCGTTTGCTTGCGCACCAGCAAGTCGAGGAAGAGAAGCGCGATGCGATCATCGCCTTCTTGTGCAGCGAGTCAGGCAGTCACGACCATACCATCAACCGGCGGGAAGCCCGAAACATGGGGCTGGCAATCGAGAACGCTTCCGAAGAACTTTACGGAATCTTAAAGATATTGCATAATTCTATGGCCGAAGCCCTGAAGTCGCGGACCCCGTTCAGCCCTGACACGGAACTTGCAGGTCAGCAACAGTGCGGGTATTCGTGCAGCCGCGTACTGATCGAGAGTGTTTCACATGGGAGCCATCAGTTCTTGTCCGAGGGGACCATCTCGCGGGTTCAGATCAATCAGAACAGCATCCCGCAAGTCGGCATTCAGGACTCTAGAAACTTCGAGGGTTGGAGAAAGGTAGCATGAAATGAAATCGGCATACGAAGTGTCACCAGCTAGCTATTCTTTTGAAAATGCTGGGAAAACTTGGACGTCTTCAGCCTGTGAGACGCTCTACTCCAACACTTCCAGCGCGCCGAACTCGCTGGCGGAACTGAGCCGCCATGCCATGCTGGTTCTTCCAACCATGTTGCTCGATGACGCCGAC
>JAIRJX010000018.1 GCA_031260425.1 Gemmobacter sp. | reverse complement strand
GGAATTCACCAAAATACTTCGTGATCGCTGCCGTCAACGTCGTCTTCCCGTGGTCAACGTGACCAATCGTGCCGATGTTAACATGCGGCTTCGTACGCTCAAACTTTGCCTTCGCCATTCGTGGCAAGCTCCTCATGTCATTGCGATGCGGCGCGCAGGAGCGCGCCCTACGGGGTGGTAGGGCGGGGTTGCCCCCGCCACACCGGTCAGGCGTATTTCTTCTGGATCTCTTGCGAGATGTTTTCCGGCACAGCGTCGTAGTGGTCGAACTGCATCGTGAACACCGCGCGGCCCGAGGACATCGAGCGCAGGTTGTTGATATAGCCGAACATATTGGCCAGCGGCACCATCGCGTTGATCACGTTGGCATTGCCCCGGCTATCCTGGCCCTGCACCATGCCGCGGCGACTGGTCAGATCGCCGATGATGGAGCCGGTATATTCTTCCGGTGTCACCACCTCGACCTTCATGATCGGCTCCAGCAGCTTGGCGCCCGCCTTCTTCAGGCCGTCGCGCATTGCGGCGCGCGAGGCGATCTCGAAGGCCAGAACCGACGAGTCGACGTCGTGGAACGCGCCGTCGACCAGCGCCACCTTGAAGTCGATCACCGGGAAGCCAGCCAGCGGACCGGAATCCATGACCGACTTGATACCCTTCTCGACGCCGGGGATATATTCCTTCGGCACCGCGCCCCCCACAATCTTCGACTCGAACGAGTAGCCCTCGCCCGGCTGAGTCGGGGTGATCTGCAGCTTCACACGCGCGAACTGGCCGGTACCACCGGTCTGTTTCTTGTGCGTATAGTCGATCTCGTGCGGTTGCGAGATGGTCTCGCGATAGGCCACCTGCGGAGCACCGATATTTGCCTCGACCTTGAACTCGCGCCGCATGCGGTCGACGAGGATGTCCAGGTGAAGTTCACCCATGCCCTTCATGATGGTCTGGCCGGATTCGAAGTTGGTCTCGACGCGGAAGGACGGATCTTCGGCAGCCAGACGCGCCAGCGCGATACCCATCTTCTCCTGATCGGCTTTCGACTTCGGCTCGACAGCGATCTCGATCACCGGCTCGGGGAAGGTCATGGTTTCCAGCACGACCGGCTTGGCCGGATCGCACAGGGTATCCCCGGTGGTGGTCTCCTTCAGGCCGGCCAGCGCGATGATGTCGCCGGCGAACGCCTCGTCGATCTCCTCACGCTGGATGGCGTGCATCATCATCATGCGGCCGACGCGCTCACGCTTGCCCTTGGTCGAGTTCATCATCGAATCGCCCTTCTTCAGGACGCCCGAATAAAGCCGGGTGAAGGTCAGCGAGCCGACGAAGGGGTCGTTCATGATCTTGAACGCCAGCGCCGAGAAGGGTTCCGCGTCATCGGGCCTGCGCTCGATATTGCGGGTCTCGGTCTCGTCACCCGGCGCGAAGCCGACATAGGGCGGGATGTCGAGCGGTGAGGGCAGATAGTCGACCACAGCGTTCAGCAGCGGCTGTACGCCCTTGTTCTTGAAGGCGGAACCGCTCAGCACCGGCACGAAGGCCATGGCCAGCGTGCCCTTGCGGATCCGCGCGCGCAACGTGTCCACGTCCGGCTCGGTGCCGTCCAGATAGGCCTCCATCGCGGCGTCATCCTGCTCGACAGCGAGTTCGATCAGGGTCGCGCGGCGGGTCTCGGCCTCGGCCTTGAGCTCGTCACGGATCGGGGCGTGGTGCCAAGTCGCGCCGACATCGTCGCCGTCCCATACCCACTCTTCCATCGTCACCAGATCGACGATGCCTTCCAGCTTGTCCTCGGCGCCGATCGGGAACACGACCGGGGCAGGGGTGGCACCCGTGCGGTCCTTGATCATGTCGAGGCATTTCTGGAAATCGGCACCGATCTTGTCCATCTTGTTGACGAACACGATGCGCGGCACCTTGTAGCGGTCGGCCTGACGCCACACGGTCTCGGTCTGCGGCTCCACGCCGGCATTGCCGTCGAGCAGGCAGACCGCACCGTCGAGCACCGCCAGCGAACGCTCGACCTCGATGGTGAAGTCGACGTGGCCGGGGGTGTCGATGATGTTGAAACGGTGCTTGGCCGAGATCGGCTCTTTCCCGTCGTAGGTCTTTTCCCAGAAGGTGGTGGTGGCGGCGGAGGTGATGGTGATCCCCCGCTCTTGTTCCTGCTCCATCCAGTCCATGGTGGCGGCGCCGTCATGCGTCTCGCCCATTTTGTGGTTCTTGCCGGTGTAGAACAGGATGCGCTCGGTCGTCGTGGTCTTACCCGCGTCGATATGCGCCATGATGCCGAAATTGCGGTAGAGGTTCAGCGGATATTCGCGTGCCATTCTACCCTCTTACCAGCGGTAATGGCTGAACGCCTTGTTCGCGTCCGCCATCTTGTGTGTGTCTTCGCGCTTCTTCACGGCAGTGCCGCGGTTGTTCACCGCATCAGCCAGTTCGGCAGCCAGACGTTCTTCCATCGTATGCTCGTTGCGCTTACGAGCGGCGGTGATGACCCAGCGGATCGCCAGGGCCTCACGGCGCTCGATGCGCACTTCAACCGGCACCTGATAGGTCGCACCGCCGACACGGCGGCTGCGGACCTCAACGGCCGGCTTCACATTGTCCAGCGCCTCATGGAAGGCTTGCACGGGCTCGCGCTTCAGGCGCTTCTCCATGCGCTCCAGGGCGCCATAGACGATCGATTCGGCAATGGATTTCTTGCCGTCGACCATCAGGTTGTTCATGAACTTGCTCAGCACGCGGTCGCCATATTTGGCGTCGGGGAGCACTTCGCGCTTTTCGGCGGCGTGACGACGGGACATCTCTCAGTTCCTCACTTCGGACGCTTCGCGCCGTATTTCGAGCGGCGCTGACGACGGTCTTTGACGCCCTGGGTATCCAGAACGCCGCGCAGGATGTGGTACCGCACACCGGGAAGGTCTTTCACGCGGCCGCCGCGGATGAGCACGACGGAGTGCTCTTGCAGGTTGTGCTTCTCGCCGGGGATATAGCTGATCACCTCGAACCCGTTGGTCAGGCGCACCTTGGCAACCTTACGCATAGCGGAGTTCGGCTTCTTCGGGGTCGTGGTGTAGACGCGGGTGCAGACACCGCGTTTCTGCGGGCACGATTCCAGGTGCTGCGACTTGGACCGCGTCTTCCGTGCTTCCCGCGGCTTGCGGATCAGCTGTTGGATCGTCGGCATTAAACTAGCCTCTATCTTGCAACCCGTTCAATCGCCGCTCGTCAACGGCGTTTCCGGGGGCATGTCTTCGCCATGTGCCCTGCGCGTCCACAAAACACGAAAACCGCATCGCTCCCCGTTTGCGGAGGCCGACGCGGTGGAATTTCAGAGGATCGGAGCCTGCGCCCGGATCGTGACCACATCCATCACGGTACCCCACCCTGCGCAAGGCACAGGTCAAGGTGAGCGGGCGTATAGGGGGAGTCGCCGGCATTGTCAACACCACCCCCCGAAAGCCGACGGGACAGGATGTGCGGCGGGTCTTCGCTCCCACGGCTGATCGGGTGGCGACCGGATTGTGGAGGCAATCGTCCGGGCCGGATCCATACTCACGCATACGGGGAAACCGCTACCGTTGCCTTCGCTACCCGGCAACCACGGAGGGTGCTTGCACCGATTGTAGTCGTCACTTTATCGAACAATCCCGCCTAGCCCCAGTCCCCGCGCCAACACCCCCAAAGCGCCCGCCCGATCAGGCGATAGGGCACTGCCCGGTGGCACACGTGCGTGCCTTGTTCCGGGGCAGGGAACGGTCTCACACACGCGGGACAGCCAACACCCGACCGCAACGGACCGGTATTCCCGCCGGATATGGTGCAGCCCCGGTCCCGGCAATACCGATCCCCCCTATCGCGACCGCCGCTCTCGCCACAAGGTAAAGAGGCCGGTCGTCACCACGATCGCTGTTCCGACCAGCGTCCAGTGATCCGGCAGGGTACCGAAAATCGCAAAACCCAGCAGTATCGCCCAGAACAGCGCCATATAGCGGAAGGGCGCAATGAAGCCGATATCACCGACCCGCATCACCATGACGGCGGTCAGATAGCCGATGATGAGATTGGCCGAAGCGCCAAGGATCAGCAGCGCCTCGCGCCCGTCAAGCGGTTGCCACCCTTCCCGGAGCAGGCCGGCAAGCCCCAACGCCGTCACACCCGCTCCGGCCCAGATCGCCACCGTAGCAGAGGGCACAGCGGCGCTCAGCTTCCGGGTCGCAAGATCGCGCACCACGACACAGCACACCGAGGCCAGCCCCAGCATCGACCAACGATCGAAACCCTCAGTGCCCGGCCGGATGATGATCAGCACCCCCAGGAAACCGACCGCAATAGCCAGAAGCCGCCGCCAGCCGATCGGATCGCGAAACACCAGCGCCGCCGCCAATGTGACCGCCAGTGGCAGCGATTGCATGATGGCCGATAGCGTGGCCAGCGGCATCCTCGTCAGCGCCCCCAGAAAGGCGATGGTGGCGAGGATTTCGGCCACTGTCCGCAGCCCGATCAATCGCGCGTCGAGCCCGGCAAGCCGCAGCCGCAGCCCCTTGCGCGCCAGACCGAAACCGAGCAGCGCCAATGTGGTCAATATGCCGCGCAGGAAGATCGACTGGAACAGCGGCACAGTTTCCGTCACCGCCTTCATGCAGGTATCGTTCAGCGTGAAGGCCAGCATGGCGGCGTTCATCAAGACCGCCCCGCGCGCGTTGTCGGACATCGCCATTTCCGGCCCTCCCCTGCCCCTGCGCTAGCAGAAGCACGATACCGCCGCCAGAGGCTCAGAGCCGTTGCAACACCTCGACGGTGAAGGGAAAGCAGCTTTCCAGCACCGGCGCAGCCTCCGCCCAATCCACCCGCTCGATCCGGCCCGAGCAATGCGGGTCGCTATCATTGTCGGCATGGATGGAGCGGATGAAGGCGGGCCGGGTCGCGTCGGTATAGGTGTTGTAGAACTGGGTCACGAAACGGTGGTTGCGGCGGAAGATGTTCTCGCTCGATTCAGCTGGCGTCGTCATGGCAAGGCCGATGCCGATGGGCGATTTCTCCACCACCTCGTAGAGTTGGTTCCCCTCAGGCTTGCATTCGAGGAAGAAGCCGCAATTGCTGCCGGTAACCAGCGGCGCCTCCAGCCCGGTGATAGGGGCCAGCGCCTCGACTGTGGCGCGCATCCGCGCGACGTGGCCATAGTCCAGCGCATCGTCATCATCCAGCCGGAAGCCGGTGATATGGGTCGCCTTCCCGGACAGGCCCACGGCAAAGGCGCGCCGCACCGCGAGGTAGTGCTGCAAAGAACCCAGCGCCAGAACCTGCGCTCCCCCGAGCGGTGCGACCGCATCACTCAGCCGGTCGCGCCAGGATTTCGGCAGGTCGCGGCCGATCAGAAAAACCATGCGGAAATCCTGATCAGATTGCGCCAGAAGCGAGGGCAGCGTGAGATTTTCGAACAGATGGAAACGCCGCTCCAGCCGCGCCGGGTCATAGAGGAGGGTGGTATTCGCCTCCTCCCTCTCGGCGCCGGATTTGGTGAATCCGCCCCTGGACGGATAGGAAAACCGCATCAGCCCGACGATCTGGTTGCGAAATTTTACGGCCATCCGCTCATCCCCTTTCAAGGAGAGCATCGCCGCGCGCCGCGGCGCTGTCAAAACGAAACAGCCCCCGCGCGGCGGCGGGGGCTGTTCCTCAGTCTGCGAGCCGATCAATCGCGGCTTTCGACCGTATCGACCAGACCGCTGTCCTCCTCGCTCTCCATCACCTCGAAGCCGGGAGCGGCGAGCTGTGCCGCGCCCTCGGCAGCGGTGCGGCGTGCCTCGATCACCACATGATCGCGGTCATGGGCAATCTTCTTCACGCGGCTGGTCGCCCCCCCGGTGCCTGCCGGGATCAGCCGGCCGACAATGACGTTCTCCTTCAGGCCAACCAGCTTGTCACGCTTGCCCTGCACCGAAGCCTCGGTCAGCACCCGCGTTGTCTCCTGGAAGGAAGCAGCCGAAATGAAGGAGCGGGTCTGCAGCGACGCCTTGGTGATGCCGAGCAGAATCGGCTCGGCATTCGCCTCGCGCAGGCCGTGGGCGCGCGCCTTCTCGTTCACCTCGTCGAGCTCCGCCTTGTCGACATGCTCCCCCTTCAGCAGCGTCGTCTCGCCCGAGTCCAGAATCTCGTATTTCTGGAGCATCTGACGCACGATCACCTCGATGTGCTTGTCGTTGATGCGCACACCTTGCAGACGGTAGACGTCCTGCACCTCATCGATCATGTAGTTCGCCAGTGCCTCGACACCCATGATGCGCAGAATGTCATGCGGCGCGGGGTTGCCGTCCATGATGTAGTCGCCGCGCTGCACGAAGTCGCCTTCCTGCACTGGAATATGCTTTCCTTTCGGAATCATGTATTCCATCGACTGCAAGGTCTCGTCCACCGGCTCCACCGTGATACGGCGCTTGGATTTGTAGTCCTTGCCGAAGCGCACATAGCCGTCGGTCTCGGCGATGATCGCGTGATCCTTGGGACGGCGCGCCTCGAACAGTTCCGCCACACGGGGCAGACCCCCGGTGATGTCCTTGGTCTTGGCACCCTCGCGCGGGATACGCGCCACCACGTCGCCGGCCTTCAGCTCCTGCCCGTCCTCGACCGACAGGATCGCGTCCACCGACATCGGATAGGTGATCGGGTTGCCCTGATCATTGCGCATCGGCTCGCCCGTCTCCGGGTTCATGATGATGACTTCAGGCTTCAGATCCGAGCCCTTGGGCACCGAGCGCCAGTCGGAAACGATCTTCTGGGTCATGCCGGTAGCGTCGTCGGTCTCCTCGCGCACCGAGATGCCCGAGACCAGATCGACGAACTTCGCGACGCCCGCCTTCTCGGCAATGATCGGCAGGGTATAGGGGTCCCATTCGAACAGCTTGGCGCCACGCTTCACCGTCGCGCCTTCCTTCACATGGACCTTGGCGCCATAGCCGACCTTGTGAACCGCGCGTTCCTGCCCGGCCTCGTCGATGATGGCAATGGCCATGTTGCGGCCCATGACGATCTGCTCGCCATTGGCATTGGCCAGCAGGTTCGGGTTGCGGAACTCGATCCGGCCCTCTTGCGAGGCTTCGAGGAAGCTCTGCTGCCCGCCCTGCGCGATGCCGCCGATATGGAAGGTCCGCATGGTAAGCTGGGTGCCCGGCTCGCCGATCGACTGTGCGGCAATGATACCCACCGCCTCGCCGATATTGACCAGCGTGCCGCGCGCGAGATCGCGACCATAGCACATGGCGCAGACGCCCTCTTCGGCCTCGCAGGTCAGCGGGCTGCGGATGCGGGCCACCTGCACGCCGTGGCCGTGCATCGCATCGGCCTTGCGCTCGTCGATGATCTCGCCCCGGTGGATGATGATCTCCTCGGTGCCCGGCACAAGAACATCATCGGCCGCCACGCGCCCCAGCGCCCGCTCGGCGATGGTGGCGACCATCTCGCCGTCCTTCACGGCATTGGTCACCTTGATCGCACGTTCGGTACCGCAATCGTGGCTGCGCACGATGCAGTCCTGCGCCACATCGACCAGGCGGCGGGTCAGATAGCCAGAGTTCGCGGTCTTCAACGCGGTATCCGCAAGGCCCTTGCGGGCGCCGTGGGTCGAGTTGAAGTATTCGAGAACGGTCAGGCCCTCCTTGAAGTTCGAGATGATCGGCGTCTCGATGATCTCGCCCGAGGGCTTGGCCATCAGGCCGCGCATCCCGCCCAACTGCTTCATCTGCGCAGGCGAACCCCGCGCGCCCGAATGGCTCATCATGTAGACCGAGTTCGGCTCCTTCTCGGCGCCCGCGTCATCATAGCGGACCGCCGAGATCTCGGCCATCATCTCGCCCGCCACCTTGTCGGAGCATTTCGACCAGGCATCGACGACCTTGTTGTATTTCTCACCCTGGGTGATCAGGCCGTCCATATATTGCTGCTCGAATTCCTTCACCTGGTCGCGGACCTCGTTCACGATGTCCCACTTGGTGTCGGGGATCAGCATGTCGTCCTTGCCGAAGGAGATCCCGGCCCGGAACGCCTCGCGGAAGCCCAGGCCCATGATCTGGTCACAGAAGATTACCGATTCCTTCTGGCCGCAGTAGCGGTAGACGGTATCGATGACCGTCTGCACGTCCTTCTTCCGCAGCAGCCGGTTCACCAGTTCGAACGG
>JAIRJX010000004.1 GCA_031260425.1 Gemmobacter sp. | reverse complement strand
CCGGCTGCGCAACGGCCCCGAGCGTGACCTGCTGGACGACTACACCGCGCGCTTCGACCGGACGGGGCGGGCATTGGCATTGGGGCCGCTCAGCGAACACGAGGTCGAGGACAGACGGGGTGGCGGGATGGCGGCCGAGGCGTTGCTTCTGGGCCGAGCGATCCCGCCGGGTGCGCTGGTGGTGACGCTGGACGAGCGCGGCAAACCAGTTTCCAGTCCAGAATTCGCCGCCCTCCTGGCCGGATGGCGCGATGGCGGGCGGCAGGACGCGGCCTTCGTCATCGGCGGGGCCGACGGCATCGCGCCGGACCTGCGGGCGCGGGCCGATGCCTCGATCAGCCTCGGGCGCATGGTCTGGCCGCATATGCTGGTGCGGGTGATGCTGGCCGAGCAGCTTTACCGCGCCGCGTCGATCCTGGCAGGCAGCCCCTATCACCGGGCGTGAGGGGGATGCGTTCGAGAGGGCGCCCTGGCAGCTTGAACCCCATGTCCGAAACGCGCAACCCACCTGCCGTGCATGAAACATACTGCGTCGGCCGGGGGGCCGTCTGCCCCCCGGACGCTTCCCTTCGGGAAGCTCCCCCCGAGGATATTTTTGAACAGATGAAGCCATAGGCGCTTTTCTCATCATCATCTGTTCAAAAATATCCTCGGGGGGTGAATTGAGCCGCAGGCTCAAGAGGGGGCGCGAGCGCCCCCTGCCTTCGCGCCACCAGCGCATATGTCCTCAGTCACTTGCCCCTTGCTTCCGCTTGCGGCACTAAGGGGCAAGTCGACACAAGAGGGCAGCGATGGACTACAGCAAATCCGGGGGCGGCAAACCCGCCAGGAAGGCGCCCCGCCATAAGGAGCACAACGCCAAGGGCAGCACGAAGAACCCCTTCGGCACACAATCCGATACGGTGCAGGACAGGGCGCAGCTTCTCGCCCGCCTGAAAGCGGCGGCGGAGACACCGAAGAAACCCTGAGCGGTTGCGGCCCGGCCTCGCCCGGCGTAAACCCGGCGCATGGCAGGAAAGAGCAGCGCATGACCATCCCGAAACCCGTCGTTCTGTGCATTCTGGATGGCTGGGGCCATCGGGAAGAGCGCAAGGCCAATGCACCCGCACTGGCCCATACGCCGAATTTCGACCGGATCTGGTCCGGGTGCCCGCATGAGTTGCTGATCACCCATGGCCCCGATGTCGGCCTGCCTACCGGGCAGATGGGCAATTCCGAGGTCGGCCACACCAATATCGGCGCCGGCCGGGTGGTGGCGATGGATCTGGGCCAGATCGACCTTGCGATCGAGGACGGGAGCTTCCGGCGCAACCCGGCGCTCCTCGATTTCATCCGGCGCCTGAAGGCGACGGGCGGCACGGCGCATCTGATGGGCCTGGTGTCGGATGGCGGGGTGCATGGTCATGTCCGGCATGTGCTGGCGGCCTGCCGGGCGGTGGCGGACGCGGGCGTGCCGGTGGTGCTGCACGCCGTCACCGACGGGCGTGACGTGGCGCCCTCTTCAGCGGTGACCTATCTCCGGGAGCTTTGCGAGGGGCTGCCCGGGGACGTGCGGATCGGCACGGTAATTGGCCGCTACTGGGCGATGGACCGCGACAACCGCTGGGAGCGGGTGGAGCGCGCCTTCGACGCCATGGTGAAAGCCGAAGGCGAGCACGCCATCTCCCCGGCCCGCGCCATCGACGCCGCCTATCAGCGCGGCGAGACCGACGAATTCATCCAGCCCACCGTGGTGGGTGACTATGCGGGCGCCGCAGCCGGCGACGGCTTCTTCTGCCTCAATTTCCGCGCCGACCGGGCACGCGAAATCCTGCTTGCCCTGGGCGCCCCGGATTTCGACGGCTTCGCGGCCCCGCGCCCGCGATGGACCGCGCTCCTCGGCATGGTGGATTATTCGGAGCGCCATGACAGCTTCATGACCGCCTGCTATCCGAAGCAGGACATCGTGAATACGCTGGGCGAATGGGTGGCAAAGCTTGGCCGCCGCCAGTTCCGGCTGGCCGAGACCGAGAAATACCCGCATGTCACCTTCTTTCTGAACGGCGGAAAAGAAACCCCGGCCCCGGGCGAGGACCGCTTCATGCCGCTCTCACCCAGGGTCGCCACCTATGATCTGCAACCACAGATGAGCGAGCCCGAGGTGGCCGACCGCCTGATCGCCGCTATCGGGCAGGGCTACGACCTGATCGTGGTGAACTTCGCCAATCCGGACATGGTGGGCCATACCGGCAACCTGCAGGCCGCGATCAGGGCCTGCGAGGCGGTGGATGACGGTCTCGGCCAGGCGCTCACCGCGCTGGAGGCGGCGGGAGGCGCAATGATCGTTACCGCCGATCACGGCAATTGCGAAACCATGGTCGATCCGGCGACCGGCGGGCCGCATACCGCGCATACCACCAACCCGGTGCCGGTGATCCTCGTCGGCGGCCCGCCGGGCGCAGGGCTGCGCCCCGGCGGGCGGCTCGCCGATCTCGCCCCTACCCTGCTTGCCCTGATGGGTCTGCCGACGCCGCCCGAGATGACCGGGCGGAGCCTGCTGACCTGAGCCCCGATGCGCCGCCTCGCCCCCCTCGTACTGACGCTCCTCCTCACCGCCGCACCTTCCGGGGCGCAGCAGAGCGTGGCGCAACAGGCGCAGGCGGCGGCGGCCGATCTGCAGGAGGCGGTCGCAGCGCTCGACAAGGCGAAGGCCGCGCGCGACCGGGTGCAGGCGCTGACCCGGACCATCACCGCCTATGAACAGGGTCTGAGCGCGCTACGTGAAAGCCTGCGGCAGGCGTCGATCCGCGAACAGACGCTGCTTTTGCAATTCGAGGCCAAGCGTGACCGGGTGGCGCAACTCGTGGGCGTGCTGAGCCGGATGGAGGCCGATCCGGCGCCGCTCCTGCTTTTGCACCCTTCCGGCCCGCTTGGCACCGTGCGCTCGGGGATGATGATCGCCGATGTCACCCCCGCGCTCCAGGCCGAGGCCGAGACGATGCGCCGCCAATTGCAGGAGGTGCGTGATCTGCGCACGCTCCAGACTGCGGCGGGGCGGACGCTGACTGACGGCCTGCGCGCCGCACAGGAGGCGCGCACCGCCCTGAGCCAGGCGATTTCCGACCGGACCGAACTGCCCCGGCGCTTCACCGAAGATCCCGAAGTCCTGAAAGGCTTGCTGCAAAGCGCCGATACGCTCGACGCCTTCGCCGCCGGTCTCGCGCTGAACGAGGTGGAGGCGGAGGGGATCGAGGATTTCGGCTTTGCCCGGGGCAAGCTGCCGCTGCCGGTGCTGGGCACGCTGCTGCGACGCCCCGACGAGGCCGATGGTGCAGGCGTGCGCCGCCCCGGCATGGTGCTGGCCGCCCGCAAGCGCGCGCTGGTCACTGCACCCTGGTCCGCCACCATCCGCTATCGCGGCCCGCTGCTCGATTTCGGAAACGTGATGATCCTGGAGCCTGGCACAGGCTATCTTCTCATTCTCGCCGGACTAGATACCGTCTATGGCGAGACGGGCGAGGTGGTGGCCGCCGGTGCGCCGCTCGGCCTGATGGGTGGGGCCGAGCCGGGAACGGACGAGGTGCTGGTCTCGGCACAGGATGGCGGGGGCGCGCGGGATACCGAAACGCTCTATGTGGAATTGCGTCAGGGCGGCAGGCCGGTGGATCCGCTGCCCTGGTTCGAGGCGACGGCGGGATTGGCCGGGGCTCAGCAGGAGCCTTGAGGAAGGGAATGACGAAGACGATGAAGAAATTCATGTTGTCCGTGCTGACCGGCACCGTGGCGGGCGTGCTCCTGACTACGCAGGTGGCCGGGCCGCTCATCGCGCAGGAGACGCGGGATTCTGCCCCGGTCTATGAACAACTCGACCTGTTCGGCGATATCTTCGAGCGTATCCGCTCGGAATATGTCGAGGAGGTCGATACCAAGAAGCTGATCGAGGCGGCGATCAACGGTATGCTTACCTCGCTCGATCCGCATTCCAACTACATGCCGGCCGATGATTTCAACGATATGCAGGTGCAGACCCGCGGTGAATTCGGCGGCCTCGGGATCGAGGTCACCCAGGAGCAGGGCTTCATCAAGGTCGTCTCGCCGATGGACGACACGCCGGCGGCCAAGGCGGGCATCCAGGCGGGCGACTTCATCACCCATGTAAACGGCGAAAGCGTGCTGGGCCTGATGCTCGACCAGGCGGTCGACAAGATGCGCGGCGAGGTGGGATCGGAGATCATCATCACCGTGGTGCGCGAGGGCGTGCAGGAGCCGTTCGACGTCTCGATCATCCGCGACACCATCAAGCTGACCGCCGCCAAGGGCCGCGTGGTGGGCAATACCGTGGTGATCCGCCTGACCACCTTCAACGACCAGACCTATCCGGGGCTGGAGGCGGAGCTGAAGAAGGCGGTGGAGAAGATCGGCGGCATGGACAAGGTGAACGGCCTCGTGCTCGACCTGCGCAACAACCCGGGCGGCCTGCTCACCCAGGCGATCGAGGTTTCCGACGCTTTCCTCGACAAGGGCGAGATCGTCTCGACGCGCGGCCGCAAGCCGCAGGACGGCGAGCGCTTCAACGCGGAGCCGGGCGATCTGATCGGCGGCAAGCCAATGGTGGTGCTGATCAACGGCGGCTCGGCCTCGGCCTCCGAGATCGTGTCGGGCGCCCTGCAGGATCACCGCCGCGCAATCGTCGTCGGCACCAAGAGCTTCGGCAAGGGTTCGGTGCAATCGGTGGTTCCACTGCGCGGCGACGGGGCAATGCGGCTGACCACGGCGCGCTACTACACCCCCTCGGGCCGCTCGATCCAGGCGCTCGGCATCTCGCCCGATATCGTGGTGAACCAGCCGGTGAAGAAAGCCGGCGAAGAGGGCACCGAGGCTGCGGCGGCAGCAGCGGCGGCCGAGGCCAAGGCGCGCGGCGAAGCCGATCTGCGCGGCGTGCTGTCGAACGACAGCATGACCGAGGACGAGAAGCGCCAGTATCAGGACGAGCAGGAAGCCGCCGCCGAAGCCGCGAAGCTGCGCGACGAGGATTACCAGCTTGCCTATGCGGTGGACATCCTGAAGGGTGCAGCCGCCATCGTGCCCAAGGCCGAATAGCGGGGGGCGAATGATGGCGGCAGACCTGCCCTACCGGCCCTGCGTGGGGGTGATGCTCATCGACGCGCGCGGCCTGATCCTCACCGGCAACCGCTGCGACAGTGCGGTTCCCGCCTGGCAGATGCCGCAAGGCGGCATCGATACGGGCGAGAAACCGCGCGCGGCGGCGTTGCGCGAATTGTGGGAAGAAACCGGCATCACCGGCGATCTGGTCGAATTTGTCGAAAAGACCAAGGGCTGGGTCCGCTATGACCTGCCGCCGGAGTTGCTCGGCAAGGTCTGGGGCGGCAGGTATCGCGGCCAGCAGCAGAAATGGTTCCTGTTCCGCTTCCTTGGCCGCGATGATCAGGTGAACATCGCGACCGACCATCCCGAATTCGACCGCTGGCAATGGAGCCGGGCCGACGAGATGATCGCCTCTATCGTGCCCTTCAAGCGCGCCGTCTATGAACAGGTGGTGGCCGCCTTCCGGCCGCACCTTGCCTGAGGCCACCCTGCCTGAGGCCAGAGCCGCCGATCTGCTGGCCTGGTATGACCGGCACCACCGCTCCATGCCATGGCGGGTGCCGCCAGGATCGGGCGAGCAGCCGGATCCCTACCGCGTATGGCTGTCGGAGGTCATGCTGCAACAGACCACCGTAGCGGCGGTGCGCGACTATTTCCGCCGCTTCACCGCGCGCTGGCCGACCGTCGCCGATCTGGCGGCGGCGGCGGATGCCGAGGTGATGGCGGAATGGGCGGGGCTGGGATATTATGCCCGCGCCCGCAACCTGCTGAAATGCGCCCGTGCCGTGGCCGCAGATCACGGCGGGCGCTTCCCCGACAGCCGCGCGGCGCTGCTCTCTCTGCCCGGCATCGGCCCCTATACGGCGGCGGCAGTGGCGGCCATCGCCTTCGGTCGGCCCGAAACCGTGGTCGACGGCAATGTGGAGCGGGTGAGGGCCCGGCTGCATCTGGTCACAACACCCCTGCCACAGGCAAAGCCCGAGTTCATAGCGCTTGCCGCGCGGCTCACGCCACGGGACCGCCCCGGCGACTATGCGCAGGCGGTGATGGATCTCGGCGCCACGATCTGCACGCCGCGCAACCCGGCCTGCGGCATCTGCCCATGGTCGGCCCCCTGCAAGGCCCTCGATGCCGGGCTGCAGGCAGAGCTTCCGCGCAAGGCGCCGAAGGCGGAAAAGCCGCTGCGGCGCGGCACGCTCTGGCTCGCCTTCCGCCCCGATGGGGCAGTGCTGCTGGAAGAGCGGCCGCAATCGGGCCTGCTGGGCGGCATGGCAGGCTTTCCGACCTCCGGCTGGGACGGCACCGCCCTGCCCGCGCCCCTTCAGGCCGAATGGCACGCGGCAGGCGAGGTGCGCCATACCTTCACCCATTTCCACCTGGCCCTGACCGTCCTGACCGCCACCGCCACCGCCACGCCGGAGCGCGGCACCTTCACCACTGGCCTGCGGCCCTCCACCCTGCCCAGCGTCATGCGCAAGGCCTGGGATCTGGCCCATGGCGCCGCGCCCTGAGGCGGCGTGATCACGTTGCCTTCTGGAGAAGCCACGGCTCCGCTTCGCCCTCCACGTCACGGAAGGCAACGCCCGACTGCGGGGGGCCTGCCCTCTCCGCTCCGCGGGACAGAGGGGGAGGCTCAGCCGCGGGTGGGCGGCTCCAACGGTTGCGGTCTGCACTTTATGGCGAAACCCCGCCTCCCGAGCCAACCCCGCCAAAGCGCCCACCCCGGGGGGCGCAGCGCTGCCCGGCGGCACTTCGTGCCTTGTTTCGGGCATGGGACAGGGCTCGCACGGCACGTTTCCCTGATGACCGGGAGTAAAACCGTTTCCTGGTCACGGCCTCTCCCCGTGAGGAGCCTCCGCCGCCCCGCCCACAGTCGGCCGCGGCCCTTTGTCCGCACCGGATGGCCAAGGCCGAGGCAGCCGTTTTCCGGCGACCAAATAGCCGCACCTGAATACCTATCCTCCCCGGTTGAGGGACGCAGCACTCCGCCTTACACTGAACCGCAATGGAGGCCCCGATGACCGATATCTCCGTGCTGCGACGCGCCCTGCCCTTCTGGCTGTCGCTTGGCCTCGTGCCGCTGGCGGCGATCGGCGCCATGCGGGGCGGCTGGACGGTGTTCCTGATGCCGCTCTATGCTTGGACGCTGATCACGATCCTTGACCTGGCCCTTGGCCGCGATGAGACGAACCCCGACCCGCAGACCGGCGAGGCCGATCTGGCCTGGTATCGCGCCATCACCCTGATCTGGCTGCCGGTGCAGATCCTCATCATCTATGGCTCGATCTGGTGGATCACCCGTGCCGGCACCATGTCCTGGCCCGGCCGGATCGCCATGATGTTCGGCATCGGCGTCGCCTCCGGCACCATCGGCATCGTCTATTCCCACGAGCTCATGCACCAGCGCAACCGGCTGGAGCGCTGGCTGGGCGACCTCCTGCTGGCGACCGTGCTTTACAGCCATTTCCGCACCGAACATCTGCTGGTGCATCACCGCTTCGTCGGCACCCCGCGCGACGCGGTGAGCGCGCGCTACAACGAGGGCTTTCATCGCTTCTTCTTCCGGGTGCTGCGCGATTGCCCCGCTTCGGCCTGGCGGGCGGAGCGCGAGATGCTGGCCCGCGCCGGGCGGCCGGTCTGGCATCCGACCAACCCGTTCTGGCGCTACGGCGTGCTGCAGGCGCTGGCGCTGGCGCTGGCGCTGGCGGTCGGCGGCTGGGAGGGGCTGGTGCTGTTTCTGCTGCAGGCCTTC
>JAIRJX010000322.1 GCA_031260425.1 Gemmobacter sp. | reverse complement strand
GACAGAATTGATGGTCTGGAGCCTTCAAAAATATCCTTGATGGAAAGGCCACAGGCCCTGTGACGGGGGAGCCCCGCGCCGCGAGGAAGGGAGGGGTGGCGGTCCCGTTCCCCGCAAGCTCGAGATTGACATGGCGCTGCAAAGCCATAAGCAAGGAGAGATGCGCGCCCTGCCCCCGGTCCTGCCTGAGGTCATCCATGTCCGCCCTGCCCGTTCCGGCCGTCACCATCGGCCTGCTGATCCTGTCGAATGTCTTCATGACCTTTGCCTGGTATGGCCACCTGCAAGACAAGGCCACGCCGCTTCTCTTCGTGATCCTGACCTCCTGGGGGATCGCATTTTTCGAATACCTGCTGCTGGTGCCGGCGAACCGGATCGGATACGGCACCTTCTCGGCCGCCCAGTTGAAGACCATACAGGAAGTCATCACGCTCAGTGTCTTCGCCGTGTTCTCGGCAACCTACCTGAAAGAGCCGCTGACCTGGAACGATGCCGTCGGCTTCTCCCTGATCGCGGCGGGAGCGTTCTTCATCTTCCATAAGTGGTGAATGCCGCAAAATCGCACCGCACCGATCTGGACATGCCGGCCGGTCCGGCATAGCCCTTGGCCATGACCCTGCCCGCCCCGCGTTTTCTCGACCCGACGACGCCGCCGAAGATCGTCACGCTTACCCTGCTTGCCGGGCTCTCAGCGCTCACGATGAACATCTTCCTGCCCTCGCTACCGGGCATGGCGGCGTGGTTTGGCACCTCTTATGGACTCATGCAGCTTTCGGTGGCGCTCTACCTCGCCCTGTCGGCGGGGCTTCAGGTGGTGATCGGGCCGATCTCCGACCGCTTCGGACGGCGGGTAGTGGTGATGGGCGCGCTGGTGCTGTTCCTTCTCGCCACGGTGGGCACATTGGTTGCGTCCAATATTACGGTCTTCCTGGTCTTCCGCATGGCACAGGCCGTGATCGCCGCCGCCATGGTGCTCTCGCGCGCCATCGTGCGGGACATGGTGAGCGATGCCGAGGCCGCCTCGATGATCGGCTATGTCACCATGGGGATGAGCGTGGTACCGATGGTCGGCCCGGCGATCGGCGGCGTCCTGGACGAGTGGTTCGGCTGGCAGGCGAATTTCGCGCTGCTGCTGGTGCTGGGCGTGGCGGTGACGGCTTTGTGCTGGCGCGACCTGGGCGAAACCGCGCCGGAAAGTCGCCCCGGCTTCGTCGACCAGTTCCGGCAATATCCGCACCTGCTCAGTTCGCAGCGCTTCTGGGGCTACTGCCTGTCCGCCGCCTTTGCCTCGGGGTGTTTCTTCGCCTATCTGGGCGGCGCACCTTTCGTGGGCAATCAGGTCTTCAGGCTGGGTTCCAGCGAGGTGGGCATGCTCTTTGCGCTGACCGCCGCCGGCTATGTGATGGGGAATTTCATCGCCGCACGCTATTCGATGCGGGTCGGCATGAACCGGATGGTGCTGGCGGGCAACCTGGTCACCACTGTCGGCGTGCTGATGCAGGCGGGGCTGACGCTGGCGGGGCTGAGTTCGGCGCTCGTGTTCTTCGGTCTCACCTCCTTCATGGGGATCGGCAACGGCATGGCGCTGCCCAATGCCAGTGCCGGGATTCTTTCGGTGCGTCCCGAGCTGGCAGGCACCGCCTCGGGTCTTGGGGGCGCGATCAATATCGGTGGCGGTGCTGCGCTGGCGGCGCTGGCCGGGGCACTGCTGACGGAAGGTTCGTCCGAAATGCCACTGGTGCTGCTGATGCTGGCGTGTTCGCTCGCCTCGATGGCATCAATCCTGTGGGTGATGCAGCGGGCGCGGGCCATCGGCCTGAGCTGACGGTTCTGGGCTGCGCCTCATCGCCACCGCCCTGCCGCCGGCCCATGCCCCCCGATCCGCTTGACAGATCCGGTTTGCAAAGATCACAAACAGCTTTAGCAAAGGAGGCCCGCATGTCCACGCAAAAGCTCTATGCCGGGGTGAAGCTGCGGGAGCTGCGCGGGCGTCTGGGGGTGACACAGAAGGCGTTCGCCGACAAGCTCGGCGTATCGCTGCCCTATCTGAACCAGATGGAGAACAACCACCGCCCGGTCTCGGCAGCGGTGGTGCTGTCGCTGGTGCAGGAATTCGGCTTCGACGTGGCCGAACTCACCACCGGCGACGTAGAGCGGATCGTGTCGGACATGCGCGAGGCGTTGGCCGATCCGGTGTTCCAGAATGGCGCGCCGCCGCTTGCCGATCTGCGCCTTGCCGCCTCCAACGCACCAGCCTTGGCGCGGGCCTTCCTTGATCTGCACCGCGCCTATCGCCAGACCCACGAGCGGCTCGCCTCGCTCGACGAAGCGCTGGGGCGCGAGGATGCGGCACTGCGCCCCTCTCCCTGGGAGGAGGTGCGCGACTTCTTCCACTATTGCGACAACTACCTCGACGCCATCGACCGCGCGGCAGAGCGTTACGCCATGCCAGGCGGGGAGCGGAAGGATCCGATCCGCCTCGCCACCGACACGCTGGCCAAGGCGGGGGTGGAGGTGCAATTTGCCGATACCGCCACCTTGCGCAATTACGATGCCGACGGCCGGTGCCTGCTGATCTCGGGCCGGGCCACGAGGCCGACGCAGCGCTTCCAGTTGCTTTATCAGGTAGCGCTGTTCACCCAGAACGATCTTCTGGAGGCGACGCTCGACCTTGCCCGTTTCGCCACCCCAGAGGCGCGCGACATCGCCAAGATCGGGCTGGCCAACTACTTCGCCGGGGCGGCGCTTCTGCCCTATCGCGCCTTTCAGGAGGCCGCGCTGCGAGAGCGGCACGATCTGGAACGGCTGGCGGATATCTTCGGCGCCTCGGTCGAGCAGGTGGCGCACAGGCTCTCTACCCTGCAACGTCCCGGCGCCAAGGGCATTCCGTTCTTCTTCGTGCGGGTCGATCAGGCCGGCACCATCACCAAACGCCACTCCGCCACACGGCTGCAATTCGCTCGTTTCGGCGGGGCATGTCCGCTTTGGAACGTGCACCGCGCCTTCGAGACGCCGGGCCGGTTCCTGCGGCAACTGGCGGAAACGCCGGACGGTGTGCGATATCTCTGTCTTGCCCGCGACGTAACGAAACCCGGCGGCAGTTTCAATGAACCGGTGCGGCGCTATGCGATCTGTCTGGGCTGCGAGGTGCAACATGCCGACCGGCTGGTCTATGCCGACGGGCTGGATCTGCGCGGCACATTCGAACCCATCGGGATTTCCTGCCGGATCTGCGAGCGGCGCGACTGTCACCAGCGCTCCGTGCCACCGCTGGAACGACGGTTGAGGGTCGATCCCGGACGGCGCGGTATCCTGCCTTACCAGATTGCGGATTGAAAACGGCCCGAGGAGACCCCGGGCCTTCACTCGTTATGGCACTCCCCCCCGTCAGGCGCTGACGCGCTGCCAGATCTGATCCTTCAAGGCAGCCCGCTTCCTGCGCAACTCAGTCTCGTGTTCATCCGAAACCGCCTCGACGCGCGTTTCCGCACGATGAACGGCACGGTTCACTTCGTGATACTCATCCACCAGCCGGGCAAAATGCGCGTCGGCCTCCTTGAGGGCCGAGATGCGGGTTGCCTCATCCGGGAACTCCTCGAGCAGATCGTGCGGCGTGTTGGACATGTCCGAAATCTCCTTGCTTGCTTGTTCCGATGATTCTAGCGGCCCGCGGCCACGCCGCTTTGACCCGGATCAATTTGCCGCATCTTTCGTGTAAGTTTTATCGGATGATCGAAACCTGCCACGAATGAAATCCGGGCACTCGGATCAGGACCGGGGATGATCAGATATTCAACCGGGGCGCTCGCGCAGCCGGTTGGGCAAGCGCCGCCTGGAACGACCTCACCCACCCCTGCCCTCCGAACATCGCCCCATTGCCTCACCTCGACACCCTGCCTGGCGCGAGATCTTTGCTGCGCCGGGGAGGTCGACGCGTCCTGCCCGGCCAGTGCCGTGCCCTTTTGTTCGGGCAGGCTGCATGACGTAGCGGAAATCTGTTGCAAGAATCCGGAATATCCCGCAAATTCGTAGCAGTTTCTACCTGCTTCCTTTCAATTTTCGCTACTCAAGTCATTGCGAGGGTCCATGTCCGGGCTGTCCAAGCTGTTTGATCAGCAGGATGCGCGAAAGCGCGGGCCGGGAGGGTCTGTCTTCTTCCACCCGCTTCGTGCGCGCGGCGCGGTTGCGATCATGCTCGTCCTGCTGCCGGCCTGCGGCAAGAGCACGGTGCCCCCGCTCCTCCCACCACAGGAGGCTGTGATGCCCCCCTATACGCCTGCCTCGGACAAACCGGTCACACTGACCGGGATCCGCGTCACCCGGGGCGATGCGGTCGACTGCCCGCAGATCGAGACCGCCGATGGACGCCGCCACGGCGTTTCCTACCTCTCGCCGGCGATAGAAATCGGCGGACGCGTCACGGTGAGCGGACAATATGGCGTCACCACCTCCTGCCGCGGCCAGGTTCTGATCGTGGCCGAGGAACGCACCGAGAAATAACCGGCCAGGAGATATCCTGGCCGGCACGTTCATTTTCAGCCGCGGCCGCCCAACAGAGAGCAGCCCCTCATTCGAAGGAGAGACCCCATGCCCATGCCGACCGATCCGATGCTGAGCCAGCAATGGCACCTGCGAAACACGACCCCCGGCCTGCTCGACCTCAATGTCGCATCGGTCTGGAACCCGTTCGAGGGCATAGCCTATACCGGCGCGGGCATCCGCGTCGTGGTGATTGATAACGGGTTCGATTATATGCATCCCGATCTCGCGCCGAACTACAGCACCGTCCTCGACTACGACTTCGACGATGGCGACTTCGATCCCTTCGGCACCTCGTCCGACTCGCATGGCACAGCGGTAATGGGGATCATCGGCGCTGCCGCGAACGGAACCGGGACGGTTGGCGTGGCCTACGGGGTTCAGCTGGTCGGCTACCGTACCATTGGCGTCATCAACGATGCCTGGTTGCAGAATATCCGTGACGGGATCCATAACGCCGCCATGACGGTGGCAGGCGACGTGATCAATATCAGCCAAGGCATCTCCAATGATTTGAACAGCGAATTCGGCGTGGGCTACAATGCCGCCCGTTTCGACGAGATCGAGACCTCGATCGGCACGGCGGTGACGAGCGGCCGCGGCGGGCTGGGGTCGATCATCGTGAAATCGGCGGGCAATTCCCGCGCCGCCGATTATGACGTGAATGCCGATGACTGGACCAACGATACCCGGCAAGTCGTGGTGGCGGCGGTTGACCGGAACGGCTTCGTCTCCAGCTATTCCAGCTACGGCGCCGCCGTGCTGGTTTCGGGATTCGGCACGCCGGGCCAGGTGGTGACCACCGACCGCAGGGGATCGGCGGGCTACACCAGCGGCGACTTCACCACCACCTTCAACGGCACATCCGCCGCCGCACCCATGGTCTCGGGGGTTGTCAGCCTGATGCTGGAGGCCAACAGGTCCCTCGGCTGGCGCGACGTCCAGAGCATCCTTGCCGTCTCGGCCCGCCATGTCGGCTCTTCCGCCATCAGCGGTGTCACCACCGGATCGGAGCGCCACCCCTGGGATTGGAACGGCGCCACCACCTGGAACGGCGGCGGGCTACATTTCTCCAACGACTACGGCTATGGTCTGGTCGATGCCCGCGCCGCCGTGCGGCTGGCAGAAACCTGGCGGCTGACCGGCGAGAGTGCGGGCATCACATCAAACGAATATAGCAACACCATGGATGTGTTGAACTCGACCATCACCATCCCGGACGGCAACCTGACCGGGATCACCCGCTCCGGCCATGCCAGCTACGACGATATCGTCGACCGCGTGACGGTGCAGATGACCTTCTCCACCACCTGGACCGGCGATCTGGAGGTCTATCTGGTCTCGCCGAGCGGCACGGAAAGCATCCTGATCCGCGATACCGGCGGCAGCAACGATTTCAACGGCACCTGGACCTTCGAAAGCCAGGCCTTCCGGGGCGAGCGCGCCAGCGGCACCTGGACGGTACGCATCGTCGACGATGCGGGCGGCGACGCGATCACCGTATCGGATGTGGTGATCCGCACCTGGGGCAGCGACACCGAGAATGACCGCTACATCTTCACCGATGAATATTCCGATTACGCCGGCCTCTTCCTGGGTCATTTTACCGCGATCAACGACCAGAACGGCGGCATCGACACGGTGAATGCCTCTGCCGTCACCACCGGTTCCAATATCCGCCTCGATGGCACGGCAGGCAAGATCGACGGCGTATCCGTCACCTTCGCCAATATCGAAAACGCCATCGGCGGCGATGGCCATGACACGCTGGTCGGCAACGGCGGTAACAACAAGCTCTACGGTATGCGCGGCGCTGATTACCTCGATGGCGGCGGCGGCACCGATGCGCTTTATGGCGGCACCGGCAATGACACGCTGAGCCAGAATTACGACGGCCCGGGCGAGACGCTGGACGGCGGCGCCGGTATCGACACGGCGGACTGGTCCTACAGCAGCACCGGCAGCAACTGGGTGATCGACCTGACGGCCGGCACCGCCAAGATCGGCACTGTCACCTATGCCTATCTGATCTCGATCGAGAATGCTGTCGGCGGTCAGCTCGCTGACAGCATCACAGGTACCATCGGCGCGAACTTGCTGGACGGCCAGAGCGGCAATGACACACTCCTTGGCGACGCCGGCAACGACACGCTCTATGGCGGCCTCGGCAATGATTACCTCGATGGCGGCAACGGCACCGACGCGCTTTATGGCGGTGATGGCAATGACACGCTGAGCCAGAATTACGGCGGCCCGAACGAGACGCTGGATGGCGGCGCCGGTATCGACACGGCGAGCTGGTCCTACAGCACTGGCGACTGGATCATCAACCTGGCCACCGGTACCGCCAAGCTCGATACGACCACCTATGCCTTGCTGTTCTCGATCGAGAACGTGCTCGGCGGTGCGGGCTATAACAACATCACCGGCGACAGCGGCGCGAACCGGCTGGACGGTGGCCTCGGCAACGATACGCTCAGCGACGGCGGCGGGTCGGGGGCCGATACGCTCTCCGGCTATGGTGGCGACGACATTTACCGTGTCTACAACGCCGGCACCAGGGTTTATGAAGATGTTGGGCACGGGAGCGACACGGTTGCTGCGGCGGTGAGCTATGTGCTTGCGGCGGGAGCGGAGGTCGA
>JAIRJX010000316.1 GCA_031260425.1 Gemmobacter sp. | reverse complement strand
TTCATCTGTTCAGAAATATCCTCGGGGGGAGGTGCCAAAGGCACCGTGGGGGGCGGAAAGCCCCCTGGTAGGGGGTGTCGGCGACCCCAACGCGGGAAGTGAACAGAGACGGGGCACCCGAGGAGCGGTGGCTACAACCGTTGCAGCGCCCGCCTGCGGTCGGGCCACCGTCCCGCCCGGCAGCATCACGAGGATCGGAAAACCACGGGCTTCACGAGGCTGCCACATGGGCCTAGGATGAATGCCGATCCGCCCAAGGGAGAGCACCATGCCCGACCGTTTCCGCCTGACCCTCGGCCAGTTGAACCCGGTCGTGGGTGCGATCGAGGCCAATGCAAGCCTGGCGCGCAGCGCCTGGGAGCAGGCAAGGGCGGCGGGCGCCGACATGCTGGCGCTGAGCGAGATGTTCATCACAGGCTATCAGACCGGGGACCTGATCCTGAAGCCGGTCTTTCTGGCCGAGGCCGAGGCGGCGCTGGAGCGGCTGGTGGCGGAATGTGCCGATGGCCCCGCCCTCGGTATCGGCGGCC
Source organism: Gemmobacter sp. (assembly GCA_031260425.1). GTDB lineage: Bacteria > Pseudomonadota > Alphaproteobacteria > Rhodobacterales > Rhodobacteraceae > Gemmobacter. Next base: position 1,970 of record JAIRJX010000316.1, on the reverse strand, counting down.
CGGCCCGGCTCGGCGGCCGGCTGCACAATGCTTATTGGGTGATGAAGCACGGCAAGGTGGTGGCGAAGGTGCTCAAGCATCATCTGCCGAACACGGATGTCTTCGACGAAAGGCGGGTCTTCGCGCCGGCCGATATCTGCGGCCCCTACCGGATCGGCCCGCTGCGCATCGGCTCGCCCATCTGCGAGGATGCCTGGCATCCTGACGTCGCCGAGACGCTGGCCGAGACCGGGGCCGAGATCCTGCTGGTGCCCAACGGCTCGCCCTATCACCGCGGCAAGCCGGACCAGCGGTTGAACCTGATGGTGGCGCGGGTAGTGGAGACCGGGCTGCCCCTGGTCTATCTGAATATGGTGGGTGGGCAGGACGATCAGGTCTTCGACGGATCGAGCATGGTGCTGAACCCTGGTGGCGAACTGGCAGTGCAGATGCCGCAATTCGATACCTGCATCGCGCATGTCGATTTCGTGAAGGGTGCCGGCGGCTGGCGGGCGGAGCCGGGGATGATGGCTGCGATCCCGAAGGTCTGGGAAGCTGATTACCGCGCCTGCGTCATGGGTCTTTCGGACTATATGGCCAAGACTGGCTTCTCCCGTGCGGTAATCGGCCTTTCGGGTGGGGTGGATTCCGCACTGGTCGCCGCCATCGCTGCCGACGCGCTGGGGCCGGAAAACCTGCGCTGCGTCATGCTGCCCTCGCCCCATACCTCGGCGCATTCGCTGGAGGATGCGGCCGCCTGCGCCGCTGCGCTGGGCAGCCGGCTTGACACCGTGCCGATCTCTGCCCCGCAACAGGCTGTGGATGAGGCGCTTGCCGGCCTTTTTGCCGGCGTTGCGCCGGACGTCACCGAGGAGAACATACAAAGCCGGCTACGTGGCGTGATCCTGATGGCGATTTCCAACAAGTTCGGCGAGATGCTGCTGACCACCGGCAACAAGTCCGAGGTGGCGGTGGGCTACTGCACGATCTACGGTGACATGAGCGGTGGCTACAACCCGTTGAAGGACATGTATAAAACCCGGGTGTTCGAGACATGCCGCTGGCGCAACGCCAATCACCGCGACTGGATGCGCGGCCCTGTGGGCCTGGTGATCCCCGAGCGCATCATCACCAAGCCGCCCTCTGCGGAACTGCGCCCGAACCAGACCGATCAGGACAGCCTGCCGCCCTACGAGGTGCTGGACGCCATTCTCGACGGGCTGGTGGAGCGCGACCTGTCGGTGGCTGATCTGGTGGCGCAGGGCTTTGACCGCGCCACCGTGAAACGGGTGGAGCATCTGCTTTATATCAGTGAATACAAGCGCTTCCAGTCCGCCCCGGGTACGCGGCTCACCTCGCGTGCATTCTGGCTCGACCGTCGGTATCCGATCGCCATGCGTTTCCGTGATCCGGGCTGAGAGACACCATGCCCCGCCTTGGTCCCCGGTCTCACTCATGACGGCCTTCATCCCTTACCCCGTTGTCGCAATGGCCGGGATCGCCGGCTGTTTCGTCGTCTGGATGTAGTGGCGGGCGCTTCGGCGACACCTGTGCGGGGATCGAGCATAGGCGTGATTGCACCATAAAGTGCAGACTACAGCCGTTGCAGCGCCCACCTGCGGTCGGGCGCTGCCCTCCGTTGCGTGGGGACGTGCGGCGTCTCCGCAAAACTGCATGATCTTGGGTGCGGATTACCGCCCGCGCCCCTCTCAGGTGTCGAGCTGGAACTGGTAGGTCGCGGGGATCATGCGGAAGCCGTTCTCCGCCACCTCCAGAAAGCCAAGAGCCGGGAAGGGCATGTGATAGCCTATGAACGGCAACCGCTCCGCCGCGATCATGCCCAACAGGCTGCGGCGGGTGGCGGCGGCCTGCGTCTTGTCCGCGTCGAACGCCACCTCCCAGTCGGGGCGCTGCAACGAGAAGACATAGTGGTTCACCGTATCGGCCGTCAGGATCAGCGCCTGGCCGCCGCTCTCGAGCCGCCAGGCCAT
>JAIRJX010000305.1 GCA_031260425.1 Gemmobacter sp. | reverse complement strand
GGACAAGTTCAGCTCCGCCGCCACCGCCGGATTGATACGTGCCGCTGTAAGGCCACGCAGCACCGAGTCGCCCTCAAGCCGGGTCTCGTCCCGCGGCGGCAGATCGGGAGGCACGCCGAGTGTCAGGCGCACCTCCTGCTCCGTCTCACGATGCAGATAGCGCACCGTCACCTCGCGACCGATACCGATGGCGGCGAGGCGGAACATCACCTCCTGCGGGCTGTCCGTCGGCTCGTCATTAATCGACAGGATCACATCACCGACCGCAAACCCCGCCGCCTTGAACGGGCTTTCCGGGTGCAGGTTGGAAATCACCACCCCTTCCGGGCGCGGCAGGCCCATCGCCTCGGCCATCGCCGCATCCATCGCCTGCCCGGTTACCCCGGCCCAAGGCCGCTGGAACCGGGTCTCACCCGCCCTGGCCTGTTCGATGAAGTTCTGCACGAGGTTCGAGGGGATGGCGAAACCGATACCGTTGGAGCCGCCGCCGCGTGTCACGATGGCGGTATTGATCCCGACCAGCCGCCCCTGCACGTCGATCAGAGCACCGCCGGAATTGCCCGGATTGATCGCGGCATCAGTCTGCACGAAATAGCTACGCCCGCCGCCCAATGCGAGGGACGAGCGGCCAAGGCCCGAGATGATACCGGAGGAGACGGTCTGTCCCACACCGAACGGGTTGCCGATGGCCAGCACCAGTTCGCCCACCTCCAGCTCGTCGGAATCGCGCAGACCAAGCGCTGGCAGATCCTTGGCACCTTCAAGTTGCAACACCGCGAGATCCGCCTCTTCATCCGCCAGCAGGACATGGGCGCGGTATTCGCGGCGGTCAGACAGCTCCACCCGAATCTCGGTCGCCTGGCCGACGACGTGGTAGTTCGACACCACGATCCCCTCGGGCGCCACGATCACCCCGGAGCCGAGCGAGTTCTGCACCCTTGGTGTCGCGCGGCCGAAATCGCCAAAGAACTGTTCGAAGAACGGGTCGCCCGCAAAGGGCGTCTCGCGGCGCTCCACCACCATCGAAGCGTAGATGTTCACCACGGCGGGTTGCGCCTGCCGCACCACCGGCGCGAAGCTGAGCGTGATCTGCTGCTGCGATTGCGGCACTGTCTGCGCCGGGGCAGCCATGGGCAGCAGCAGGCCGAGGGCGATCAGGACAGGACGGGTTCGGATCACGCGATATCTCCCGGCGGTTTGACCAAGGATAAGGGCTCGCGCACGGTCCCTGCAAGCCACCCCCGTTCACGCTTGCGGGAAATGCTGAAAGGCCCGCCGGAAGAGGCGGGCCTTGTGGAATGCATGAAAGGGCGAGGATCAATCCTCGACGGCTTCCTCGGCTTCCAGCCGGGCGCGGTCGGCGGCGCCCTTGGCCGAGGGATCGCGGTCGACAAACTCGATGATCGCCATCGGCGCCATGTCGCCGTAACGGAACCCGGCCTTCAGGATACGGACATAACCGCCCTGACGCTCCTTGTAGCGCGGACCGAGGATCTCGAACAGGCGCGCGACATGCTTGTCTTCCTTGAGCTGCGCCGCCGCCTGACGGCGGGCGTGCAGGTCGCCACGCTTGGCCAGCGTGATCAGCTTCTCGACGATCGGACGCAGTTCCTTCGCCTTGGGAAGGGTGGTCTTGATTTGCTCATGCTCGCTGAGCGCGCCGGACATGTTGGCGAACAGCGCCTTGCGGTGTTCGTGGGTCCGGTTCAGACGGCGATAGCCGCGGGCGTGACGCATGATGGTCTCCTGAATGTTTTACTTTGTGTTGCAGAACTTGCGTTGAGCCCTGCGTCGTTGGGGCGGAATTGCCCGATTGTTCCCCGGCGGACCGGGCATTGCGGGGGGGGGGGCGTCGCCGCCACCCCAAAAACTCAGAACTGATCCTCGAAGCGCTTGGCCAGATCCTCGATATTCTCCGGCGGCCAGTCTTCGACATCCATGCCCAGATGCAGGCCCATGCCCGAGAGCACTTCCTTGATCTCGTTCAGCGATTTGCGGCCGAAGTTCGGGGTGCGCAGCATCTCGGCTTCGGTCTTCTGGATCAGATCGCCGATATAGACGATGTTGTCGTTCTTCAGGCAGTTGGCCGAACGCACCGAAAGCTCCAGCTCGTCCACCTTCTTGAGCAGCAGCGGATTGAATTCCAACCCGGTATCCAACTCCTGCTTGGAGGCCGATTCCGGCTCCTCGAAGTTGACGAAGACGGCAAGCTGGTCCTGCAGGATGCGGGCGGCGAAGGCCACGGCATCCTCGGGCGTCAACGCGCCGTTGGTCTCGACCCGCATGGTCAGCTTGTCATAGTCCAGCACCTGACCCTCGCGAGTGGGCGTGACCTCATAGGACACCTTCTTGACCGGCGAGAAGATGGCGTCGATGGCGATCAGACCGATCGGCGCGTCTTCCGGCTTGTTCTTGTCGGCCGCGACATAGCCCTTGCCGGTATTGACCGTCAGCTCCATGTAGACATCGGCGCCGTCGTCGAGGTGGCAGATCACGTGATCCCTGTTCAGAATCGCGATGCCGCTCGATTCGGAAATGTCGCCGGCGGTGACGACACCCGGCCCCTTGGCCGAGATCGAGAGCCGCTTCGGCCCCTCGACTTCCATCTTCAGCGCAACGCCTTTCAGGTTCAGCACGATATCCGTCACATCCTCGCGGACGCCGGCAACCGAAGAGAACTCGTGCAGCACGTTGTCGATCTGCACCGCGGTGATGGCCCCGCCCTGCAGCGACGACATCAGCACACGGCGCAGCGCGTTGCCCAGCGTCAGGCCGAAGCCGCGCTCCAACGGTTCGGCGATGACCGTGGCGGTGCGCGAGGCGTCCGGCCCCGGCTTCACGACGAGCTGCGTCGGCTTGATGAGCTCGGCCCAGTTCTTGTGGATCATGCGATTGCCTCCATACCTGTCGCCAGCCCATGTCCGTAAGCTTGCGACGCCCGAGGTTCAGAAAAACACGACCGGGCCGCGCACCTGGCGCGGCCCGATCGGCAACACCAGGTCAGACCCGGCGACGCTTCGGCGGACGGCAGCCGTTATGTGCCAACGGGGTTACGTCGCGGATGGAAGTGATGGTCAGGCCAACTGCGGCCAGCGCGCGCAGCGCCGACTCGCGGCCCGAACCCGGTCCCTGCACCTCGACCTCGACGGTTTTCATACCATGCTCCTGCGCCTTGCGGGCGGCATCCTCAGCGGCCATCTGGGCCGCGTAAGGGGTCGACTTGCGCGAGCCCTTGAAGCCCATGGTGCCCGAAGACGACCACGAGATCGCATTGCCCTGCACGTCGGAGATCAGGACCTTGGTGTTGTTGAACGAGGAGTTCACATGAACCACGCCGGTGGCGATGTTCTTGCGCTCCTTGCGCTTCATGCGGGTCTTGTCACGAGCCATGTCTACGCCCTCCCCTTACTTCTTCTTGCCGGCGATCGGCTTGGCCGGGCCCTTGCGGGTACGGGCGTTGGTATGGGTGCGCTGGCCACGAACCGGCAGGTTGCGGCGGTGGCGCAGGCCGCGATAGCAGCCAAGGTCCATCAGGCGCTTGATGTTCATCGAGACTTCGCGGCGCAGGTCACCCTCGACGGTGAAGTTCGCGTCGATATATTCGCGGATCGCCAGCACTTCGGCGTCCGAAAGCTGGTTCACGCGACGCGCGCGCTCGATGCTCAGGGCTTCGCAGATCTGCTCGGCGAAATGGGAGCCGATGCCATGGATATATTGGAGAGCGATCGGGACGCGCTTCCCGGTCGGGATATTGACGCCAGCAATACGTGCCACGCGTATCTTCCTTCACTGTTGCGGTTCCGTAATGCCAGAACCTTTTTTCACAACCTCCAGTACGCGAACCCTCAGGTTCCGCCCGGTATCTGGATCCATGACCGGCTGATAGAAAAGCCACGGACGATTCTCATACGAGACGCCGTGGCTTAGGGGGTTTTCGCCCCCCCGTCAAGGGCAGCGGAGGTGGAATTCATTTCTTGTCAAGGACTTTCGCGATGGCCGCCGCAACCGTATCCATCCCGGCAAGCCCGTCCACTGAAGCGAGCTTCCCCTTGGCATAGTAATAGCCGATCAGCGGCGAGGTCTTCTTGTAGTATTCCATCAGCCGGATCTTCAGGCTGTCCTCGTTGTCGTCGGCCCGGCGCAGCATATGGCCGCCGCCGCAGATATCACAGACACCCGGCACCCGGGTCGGCTTCGTCTGGTCGTGATAGACCGCGCCACAGTTGCCACAGGTGAAGCGACCCGTGATGCGTGCGACAAGCGCCTGATCGTCCACCTGCATCTCGATCACCGCATCAAGGCTGTGCCCGGTCTTGTCGAGCAGCGACCCCAGCGCATCGGCCTGGGCAAGCGTGCGGGGGAAGCCATCGAAGATGAAGCCGCCGCCATTGCCGCCCGCCATCTTCTCGGCGATCAGGCCGATGACGATCTCATCGGTGACGAGCAGGCCCTTGTCCATGATCTCTGCCACCCGCCGGCCCATCTCGCTGCCCGAGGTCTTGGCCTCACGCAGCATGTCGCCGGTGGAAAGCTGCATCATG
>JAIRJX010000349.1 GCA_031260425.1 Gemmobacter sp. | reverse complement strand
CGGACTTCACCGCTGGCGGCCGTGCCGAGCCCGCACAGGAATGCCATCATGTCGAAACGCTCGCCCTGGGCATCCAGCCAGTGCAGGCCGCACCAATGCACCCGGACGAGATAGCCGCCTCATGTTATGGATTTTGGTTCATGCCGGGGTCCAGGTTGGGCTTGTTTTCTTCTTTTTCCGTGCTGAAGCTGCTGAGCTTGCCTTGGATCGGAAGGTGAATGCGGGCCAGTGTGCGTCAAACAGCAGTTCATCGGTCTGCAATGGCTCGGCACGCAACAAAAAGGCACGGCTGTGCGACAGCTTGATATGGGCCATCTGCAGCTTGGCGCGCTCGCTGCCCGAAACCGCAAAATCCTCGCTCCAGTCGGTCACCCACCGCCGGGACTTCGAGCAAGGCGGCGCAACCACTCGCATCGTCTGCGACCTGGGTACCAAGGATCAGGCCCCTCGGGAGGCCAGACTGATGGAGACCTCGACGACGGCGAGCCGCCCGAATGACGGCCGGATAAGGGGTCAAATTTTGGTGCAAAGCTGTCGTTCAGGATTCGCAAAGCTGATGACCGGCTACAGCCCAAGCCCCGTGTGAGCTCTTCCCCCGCCCAGAACAAGGCACGGCACGTGCCGCTGGACAGCGCCCCGACCACTCCCCCGGGCGCTTGGGTGACACCTGCGCGGGGATATGAGTTAGGCGGGGTTGTGCCATAAAGTGGCGACCACCATCGTATCATGCGTCCATCCGCAGTCGGACGCTGCCCTACCGTCGTGCAGGTTGGCGAAGGAGCGGTGCAGCTGAGAGGCGCAATCCGTGCCTGACTTTCCTATTGCAGATCCAGCACGGAGCCGGGCGCTTTCTCCGCCCCTCAGAACAGCCAGTCGGCGATTCGGTCGCGGTATTGCGCATTGAACGTGGCGTGGCTTCCCTCGATCTTGTTGCCACCCAGTTCCAGAACATAGATGTAATCGGCCACGCTTACCCCCGCGATCACGTTCTGATCCACCATCAGGATGGTGCGGCCTTCCTCGGTCACCAGCCGGCGCAGATGCTCGTAGATCTGGGCGGCGCGCTTCGGGTCGATCCCCACGGTCGGCTCGTCGATCAGCAGAAGCTGCGGGTCCGACAGTAGCGCAAGCTCAAGCTGCAACAGCCGTTGCTGGCCGCCCGACATCAACCCGGCCCGCTTGCCGGCGAATTCCGCAAGCTGGGGTGCGCGGGCGAACACGGCATCCGCCGCCGCACGACAGCGCACCTTGTCGCTGCGGAAGGACCAGGTTGCCATGGTGATATTCTCGACCACTGTCATGTCGGGAAACAGCGCATGGCGCTGCGCGACATAGGCGATCCCGAGATGTACCAGCTCGTGCGGGGCCTGCCGCGTCAGATCGGTCTCTCCGAAGCGGATCGTGCCGGCCTGGGGATGCAACTGGCCGATGATGGTCTTGAGCAGAGTCGATTTCCCCACCCCGTTTGCGCCGATGATGGTGGTGAGCTGCCCCTGCCGCGCCGTCACGCTGACCTCACGCAGGATGTCGATATCGCGCTGGTAGCCGGCGGTCACCCCCTTGACCTCAAGCTGCATGATGGTCCCCCAGATAAGCCTCGAGCACGGCAGGATCGGCCTTGACCGCCTCTGGCAGGCCATCGGCGATGACGTCGCCATAAGAGAGCGCCACCACCCGCTGACAGAGGCCGAAGATCGAGCCCATGTCATGACTGACAAGGATGATGGTCACACCGCCGGCATTCCATTCGCGGATTCTGTCGTACATGAAGCGCTTCAGATCGGGATGGACGCCGCCGAAGGGCTCGTCCAGCAGCACGATCTTCGGATGCAGCATCATGATCCGGCCGAATTCCAGCAGCTTGGCCTGCCCACCCGAAAGCCCCGAGGCGGGCTGGTGCGCCAGCCGCATGAGCTGGAGGCTGCCGAGCACCGCCATTGCCCGCTCCTCCGCCTCGCGCCGTGAGGAGCCGGGGAGAGCGAGCGCGCCGACCAGCATGTTCTCCAGCACGCTCAGCCGCTTGAATACCTTGGTCACCTGGAAGGAGCGGCCGATGCCGATCCGGGCAAGCTCTACCGGGCTGCGGCCGTTGCAGCGCATGCCGTCCAGCAGGATCTCCCCGCCGGTGGCCGCGTAATAGCCGCCGATGATGTTCAGAAGCGTCGTCTTGCCCGAACCGTTGGGGCCGATCAGCCCCACCAACTCGCCTTGCGCGAATTGCAGGTTGATGCCCCGAAGCGCCTGCACCCCGCCGAAGGTCTTCACCAGATCGCGGATCTCAAGCTGTGGTGCCGTCGTCATGGCCGCCCTCGTCCGAAGCGTTTCTCAAGGCTGCCGAAGATGCCGTTCGGCGCGAAGCGCAGCACGAGGATGGCGATCACCCCGAAGATCACCAGCCGCCACTCGCCGATCTCGCGCAGCGCCTCCAGCAGCCATTGCAGCAAGATGCCGCCGAGCGCTGCGTGAACCACGTTCGAGAAGCCGCCGATCACCGCCATCGACAGGATATACCCCATCTCCTGCATCGACATCATCGAGGGCGCGATAAGCTGAATGAAATGGGCATAGATCCCACCCGCCAGCCCGGCGAAGCCGGTGGAAAGCGAGAAGGCCAGCACCTTCCACAACGTCACCCGGACGCCGAGGCTGGCAGCACCATCCTCATCCTCGCGGATCGCCTGGAAGAACAGCCCCACCCGCGAGCGCAGCAGCAGAATCATGATGCCGAGCGAGACGAGCAGTACCGAAAGGAACACATAGTAATAGCCGGTCTGGCCGATCCCCTGCCAGAGTGGCGGCGCGGGAAGGCCGCGTGTCCCTTGGGTCAACTGGTGTTCGGCGGTGGCGGTGATGCGCAGGATCTCGGACACGGCAATGGTGGTCAGGCCCAGATAGGCGCCGTGGAGCCTGAGCGTAAGCAGCCCCACCACGATGCCAACCAGCCCGGCGGCCAGCGTGCCGATCAGGATACCCTGCAGTGGTGGCAGACCGAGATATTGCGCGCTCAGCAGCGCGACATAGGCGCCAAGCCCGCTCATCGCGGCCTGCGCAAAGCTGATGCGGCCGACATAGCCCACCAGCAGCGACCAGGATGAGGCCAGCAGCGCGTAGTAAAAGCCGATGGTCATCGTATAGAGCCAGTAATCCGCAATACCGCCCAGCGGCAGCAGCAGGCACAGCAGGAAACACAAGGCGATGATCAGGGTGACGGGGTTCGGGCGGGTCATGCGCGCCGCTCCTTCCGGCCGAACAGGCCCTGCGGACGCAGGAGCAGGACGAGGATCAGCACCACCAGCCCGTAAGCGTCGCGATAGGCCATGCCCCGCGCGGGATCGGGGATCAGGATCGGCGCGAAGCTTTCGATCTGGCCGAGGATCAGCGCGCCCAGCAGCGCACCGCGTATCGAGCCGAGCCCACCCAGAACCACGATCACATAGGCCTTGATCGACGGCACCAGTCCCATCGCCGGAACCACGTTGAACACTGGCCCGATCAGCGCGCCGGCGGCTCCGGCAAGCCCCGCGCCAGCGGCAAAGGCGGCAGTCGACACAAGGTCGATATTGATGCCGAAGGCTTGCGCGGCGGAGCGGTCCTGACTGACCGCGCGCACCGCCATGCCGATCCAGCTCCAGCGCAGCACCGCCATGAAGCCCAGGATGATCGCCGCCCCGGCCAGCGATGCCGCCAGCCGGTCGCCCGGGATCAGG
>JAIRJX010000150.1 GCA_031260425.1 Gemmobacter sp. | reverse complement strand
GAGGCCGTTCCGCGCCCGAAATCGCGGTGCCGGTCGCGCACCAGCGTCTGCTGCAACTTGCGCGCTTCGATCAGGTCGCGGTCCAGCGAATCATAGAGCCCCTGCAACTCGTCCAGCGCGGCGCCAAGTTGTCCGTTCTTCTCGCGCAATTCGCGCTGCATCGCGAGCAACCGCTCACCCGCCCGCAGCCGGGCGTGCAACTCGTCGCCGCTCACCGGCTTGGTGAGGAAATCGTCCGCGCCGCCGTCAAGGCCGAGCGCGATCTCCTCCTTCTCCGACTTGGAGGTCAGCAGGATGAAATAGCCGTAGGCATCATGCGGCAACGCGCGGAACGCCTTGCAGAATTCCAGCCCCGACATGCCGGGCATCACCCAGTCGGACAGAACGATGTCGAAGCGGCCGCCGCGCGCCAGAGCCAGCGCCTCTTCGCCCGATGCGGCCTCGACCACCTCATAGCCGCGCCGCAGCAGCGACATCGACAATATGCGGCGCTGCGCCCGGCTGTCATCAACCACGAGCACACGATGGCGCGGCGCGGCGGTCACCGGCATTCCCGGCAGGATTCGGTTCGAACAGGTCAAGCAGCAGGCTCCACTTCCGACTCTCCAGCCAGAATCACCTCGTCGTCTTAAAAGAGGGTGAACGGTAAAATTGCGGATGAAAGCCGGACGGAACTAAGGACTTGTTAACAAAGCCGCAGGATGCTGTCGGAGTGTGGAGTGGGAAACGGCAGCGGGGTAGGGCTCATGATAGACTGGGACAGGGTATCGGATCTGCGCTCGGAGATAGGAGAGGAGGGTTTTACCGAAGTAATTGCCCTCTTCCTGGAGGAAACCGACGAGGTAATAGCCCGGCTGACCGGGACATCAGGTGGGCATTTGGGCAGCGACCTGCATTTCCTCAAGGGCAGCGCGCTCAATCTGGGTTTTCGCGAGCTTGCGGCACTTTGTCAGGAGGGCGAGCGGCACTGCAATGCCGGACAGGCCGGCATCATGGATCTGGCACCACTGCTGCAACTCTATCGGGACTCGAAGGCCGCGTTCGAGACCGGCCTCCGCCAGCCCTCGGCGGCCTGACAGGTCAGATGAGGAACTCGGCCAAGGCCTCGTCGCCGGTAATGTCACGATAGGCGAAACCAGCCGCATCCATCCGTGCGGCGAAAGCTGCAAAATCCTCGGCCCGCCGTGTCTCGATCCCGATCAGGACCGAGCCGAAATTGCGCGCCGATTTCTTCAGGTATTCGAAACGGGCAATGTCGTCATCCGGGCCGAGCATCGACAGAAACTCGCGCAGCGCGCCGGGGCGCTGCGGCATGCGCAGGATGAAATACTTCTTCCGACCAGCATAGCGCTGCGCCCGCTCCTTCACCTCGGGCAGACGCTCGAAGTCGAAATTCCCACCGGAGGTGACGCAGACCACCGTCTTGCCGCGGATCGCCTCGCCCAGAACCGGCAGTACATCGACCGACAGGGCACCTGCGGGTTCGAGCACGATACCCTCGACATTCAGCATCTCCAGCATGGTGATGCAAATGCGATCCTCGGGGACGAGCAGCACCTGCACCGGATCGACCCATTTCAGGCGCTCATAGGTATTGGCGCCAAGCCGTGCCACGGCAGCGCCGTCCACGAAGCTGTTGATGCGCGGCAGGGTGACCGGCCCGCCCGCCTCCAGCGCGGCAGTGAGGCTGGCGCTGCCCGCAGGCTCCACGAAGCGGAAGCCACATCCCGGTGCGGTTTCGCGCAGATAGCGGGTCACACCGGAGGCAAGGCCACCGCCGCCCACCGGCAGGATCACCAGATCGGGTGCGGCGCCAAGTTGATCCAGCAGCTCGACCCCCACGCTCGCCTGCCCCTCAATCACGTCGGGATCGTCGAAGGGCGACAGGAAATGCGCTCCCTCCGCCCGGCAATAGTCCTGGCTCGCGGCCAGCGTCTGATCGAAATAGTCGCCGATCAGCACGATCTCCACCGCGTCGCCGCCGAAGGTGCGGGTTTTGTCGATCTTCTGCTGCGGCGTGGTGACCGGCATGAAGATCGTGCCCTTCACCCCAAAATGCCGGCAGGCATAGGCCACGCCCTGCGCATGGTTGCCGGCACTGGCGCAGACGAAACGCCGCTGCGCCGGATCGGCAGCCCGCACCTTGCGCATGGCATTGAAGGCGCCGCGCAGCTTGTAGCTGCGCACCGGGGTCAGATCCTCGCGCTTGAGGTAGATCTCCGCACCGTAGCGGGCAGAGAGGTGGTCGTTGCGCTGAAGCGGCGTCGGCTCGAACAGGTCGCGCAGCAGGGCGGCGGTCAGGCGGGCAGCCTCGGCAAAATCGGTCATGGTTCTCGGAACATTAGGGGCGAAGCAGGCCGTCAGACGAGTGGGCGCTTTTCGATGTAATGGCCGTAAAGCGTGGTCAGGATGGAAACGCCGACCATCAGTTGCATCCAGCCCGCCACCACCCCCCATAGCAGCGCCGGGATCGAGCCTGCGGGCAGCCAGAAATTGGGGGCGTCCAGCAGCACCGTCGCCGCGCCGGAGATCATGGCGAGCAGCGCGATCGTACCGGTCGCGCCCGTGGTGGCGGCCCAACCGTCAGACAGGCTCACCTCCCGGCCGAGCGCCGCGCCCGGCAGGACGGTGCCGAACCGATAGAACACAGTCAGCACCGGCACGACCATTATCAGCACCAGCAGCGCGACACCAACCCAGCTTCCCTTGGCCATCGGCACAACAACCAGCGTGGCCAACATACCGATCACCACGGCGATCAGCACCATCATCAACCCGATGATGAGCGAGCGCCAGAAATAGCCCCAGATCAATCCACCGTGAAACGGCGGCACGAAGGTGCGGCCCCGCTCATTCCCCAGCACGAAGCGATGCCACGATACCGCGATCCAGAACGAGCCGATCACACCGATCACCACCACGGCCAGCAGGCCCGGGATCGCGATCGGATCCTTGATCGGCGCACCCTCGACGATTTCGGGTGCGACGATCAGCACCATCATCATCTGCACGATGAAGATCAGGCCCGAGATCCGCAGCGCATCGTTGAAATTGCCGAAAACTTGCCGCACCGAATGGATGAAAATCTGCCACGCCTTCATTCTGCCCCTGCCCGTGCTGGATTCTCTGGCAACAAGGCAGACCGCTCCGTCGGTGTCAACCGGGCAGGGTGGCTTGCCCTTGCGCCGGTTTCCCTTTAATCGCGGGCGAAACGGATCGGAGTGTGCCCCATGTCCAAGCCCAAGAAAGTCGTCCTCGCCTATTCCGGCGGCCTCGACACCTCGATCATCCTGAAATGGCTGCAGACCGAATATGGCTGCGAGGTGATCACCTTCACCGCCGATCTTGGGCAGGGTGAGGAGCTCGAACCCGCACGCGCCAAGGCCGAACTGCTGGGCATCAAGCCGGAAAACATCCATATCGTCGATGTGCGCGAGGAATTCGTGCGCGACTTCGTCTTCCCGATGTTCCGCGCCAATGCGGTCTATGAGGGGCTTTACCTGCTCGGTACCTCGATTGCGCGGCCGCTGATCTCCAAGCATCTGGTTGAGATCGCCCATGCCCATGGCGCCGATGCGGTGGCGCATGGCGCGACCGGCAAGGGCAACGATCAGGTGCGGTTCGAGCTCTCGGCCTATGCACTCGACCCCTCGATCCGGGTCATCGCGCCGTGGCGGGAATGGGATCTGACCAGCCGCACCAGACTGATCGAATTTGCCGAGCAGAACCAGATCCCGATCGCCCGGGACAAGCGCGGCGAGGCGCCGTTCTCGGTCGATGCGAATCTTCTGCATACCTCCAGCGAGGGCAAGGCGCTGGAGAACCCGGCTCAGGAAGCGCCGGATTACGTGTATCAGCGCACCGTCTCGCCGGAAGAAGCGCCTGATACGCCGGAATATATCGAGGTCACCTTCGAGAAAGGCGATGCGGTGGCGATCAATGGCCAGCCGCTCACCCCAGCAACGATCCTGACCGCCCTCAATGATTCTGGCCGCAGGCACGGCATCGGTCGGCTGGATTTCGTGGAGAACCGCTTCGTCGGCATGAAGTCGCGCGGCATCTACGAAACCCCCGGCGGCACTATCCTGCTGGAGGCCCATCGCGGTATCGAGCAGATCACGCTCGACGCGGGTGCGGGGCATCTGAAGGATTCGCTCATGCCGCGCTATGCCGAGCTGATCTATAACGGCTTCTGGTTCAGCCCCGAGCGCGAGATGCTGCAGGCGCTGATCGACAAGAGCCAGGAACATGTCACCGGCACGGTGCGGCTGAAGCTTTACAAAGGATCGGTGCATTGCGTTGGCCGCTGGTCGGAGCATTCACTCTATTCGGAAAAACATGTGACCTTCGAAGAGGATGCCGGCGCCTATGACCAGAAGGACGCCGCCGGCTTCATCCGCCTCAACGCGCTGCGGCTGAAACTGATCGCCACACGCAACGCCCGGGTGGCGAAGTAAGCCGGGAAAGGCCGCCCCGCCGGGCGGCCTTCTTCGTGACGTAACGGCCCTGTTGCGCCGATGCCCCTTCGCCGTTAGCCCGGTCGGAATGGAGGACGGGATGCTGGAAAAGGTTGCGACGGACATACGCAAGGTGTTGGAGACGAAGACTTTCTCGGGCAGTCTGAAATTCGATTGCGGCGCGGCGGGGGTGATCGTGCTGGCCGACGGCACCGCCACCACCACAGACCGAGAGACCGACTGCACCCTGAGGCTCAGCCCCGACAATCTGGTAAGCCTGCTGAAGGGCAGGCTCAACCCGATGATGGCGCTGGCCACCGGCAAGCTGAAGCTGTCGGGAAATCCGGCAGTGGCGATGGGGCTGGCAAAGCTGATCGGCTGAAGCCTAGCGCGGCCCTACCCCGCTCAATCGCCGGGCATTGTTGCGGGTGCGCCGCCTGACCGGCTTCAGGGCCGCCATCACCACCCCGGCCGAGCCCTTGCCCGCCATGGCGGCGCGCGTGGCGGCGGCGGTGGAAAAGGCGATGGTCTCGAACTTTTCCTGCACCATGCGCAGGTTTTCCTCCGGCGCGATGTTCCACAGCCCTGCCATGCCCCATAGGCGCAGGGTGATGACCAGTTGCGCCTCGGTCAGCATCTGGCCGGTCTGCAAGGCAAGACGCAGCGACTCGAACGGAGTGGGAAACATGACGCGCTTCTGCCTCTTTTTACCCATTGGTCAGGATTAAAGTGGCAGGTGTCGGCGCCTCTACAAGCTTGACGCTGGGTCACTCTGACGAAAATGTCAACTTCCGATACCGGATTTCCCGCCAAGGGGTGAGAGGCGGGAAAGCGGAGACGACTCGTTAACCCTCCCCATGCAGTCTGACCGCATGACGCGAAAGGAGGGGCCGTGACGAGCGCCGCCGTCGAAGAGGAACACCACGAGGGCAATGCTCAACAGGACCTGGGCACGCTAGGCCGCTCTGCTGCTGGAGCCGGAACAACCGCCATCGCCGGGGCGGGCCGGCTGACCGATCCGCCGACCGGAATCCGAGCGGGCCTTACAACAATACAGTGATCGGCGTGGATAGATGTTCAGGAGCCGCCGGCCCATCACAAATGCGCCTTGGAGCGCCCGGTGCACCCTGGCTCAGGTGACCCGTGTGAGCCCTCTCTTCGCACGGAACAGGGCACGAAGTGCCGCCAGGCAGCACCCGACCGCCCCCGGGGCGGGCGCTTGGGTGGCACCTGCGCGGGGATCAATCACAGGAGTGATTACGCCATAAAGCGGCGACCACAATCGTTTCGGCGCCCACCCGCAGTCAGGCACTACCCTCTGTGACGTGGGATGTCGAAGGCAGAAGCGGTGACTTTCCAAAGGGGCTGCACGAATTACGGATGAACGTGGGGCGGTCTGGCCAATCCGTCGGCTAGGGCCCGAGCGCGAATTGCACCGGACCGGCACCTAGCGCGGCACCAGCAGGTATTCCCCACGCTCCCGGTCGAGCCCCGCGATCATCAACCCCTCGGCGAAGGCATCCATCAGGGCCTGCCGCATCGCCGCCCGCTGCGCTGCCGCCAGGAGCGGATCGTCGCGCAACAGCGCGTCGAAATCATGCGGAATGGCGATGCGGCGGGCGCGAGCGATCTCGGCCTCGGAGAAGGGCGCCCGACCGGCCCGCACTGCCATCACCCGGTCGGAACCGACCGCCCAGTCCACCATCAGCCGGTCGGAATCGGTGCCGGCGTTGATCCCCGCCATCGCCCCGTAATAGTCCGGCAGATAGGTCGAGACGGTAGCACCCAGCGTGGCGATGTTGAGGCTGGCATTGGCCAGCCGCGCCGGATCATAGGTCCAGCGGATCAGCGTGATGCCGTGCGCGGCGCACCAGTCATGCTGATACCACTTCAACCGCGCCCCGAGCCTGAGCCCCCGCGCCTCGGTCCGCACCGCCAATCGGTGGGAATGCTGCACCTTCGGATCGCGGGTCGGAAAGCCGAAAACGTAGCACAGGAGCCGTCCGCCCTCGAAAGCACCCGCCGCTAGCCCGCCCTCGGCCTGGATCACCATCATCAGGTCAGCCGGATCGGCGGTATCGTCATGGCCCCAGACATCGCGTTGCAGATCCTCGGCAAGCCGGAATTCCGCCATGCCATGCAGATCGCGGATCTCCATGCTCATGCCCGGAACACCCGCGTTTCCAGTGTCATCGTATCGAGGAAATCGCGGTCAAGCGTGACGCCAATTCCGGGGCCCGCCAGCGGCACCGGCATAAGACCCGCCGCAGTTTCCAGCTTCTGTTCGATGATGTCGCGGTGAAAATAGCGGCTGGCCGAAGACACGTCGCCCGGCTTGCGGAAATTCGGCAGGGTGGAAAGGTGGATATTATGCGCCCGGCCGATCCCGCCTTCCAGCATCCCTCCACACCAGACGGGCACATCGAAAGCCGCGCAAAGGTCATGGATGCGCAGCGATTCCACATAGCCGCCGGAGCGCCCAACCTTGATGTTCATCACCCGGCTCGCATCGCTCTGCAGCGCCTTGCGAGCATCGGCCGGGGTGCGGATGCTCTCGTCAAGGCAGATGGGCGTGCGCAGCCGCTGTTGCAGCACGGCGTGGTCGTGAATGTCGTCCCAGGCCAGAGGCTGCTCGATATAGTCCAGCGCGAAATCGTCCATCCGCTGCAAAAGCGCCGTATCGGCCAGCGTATAGCAGCTATTCGCGTCCACTGTCAGATGCGCCTCGGGAAACTCCGCCCGCACCGCCTGCAGCAGGCCGAGGTCATGGCCCGGCTTCACCTTCAGCTTGATGCGGCGATAGCCCTGCGCCAGATGATCTGCCACCCGGCCCAGCGTCACATCGACCGGCGCGATCCCGAGCGAGACCCCCACCTCCACCCCCGCCGCATCACCGCCGAGCACGGTCATCAACGGCAGGTCGAGCGACTTGGCCCACAGATCCCAGAACGCCATTTCCAGCGTGGCAAGCGTCATCCGGTAACCGCGCCACGGCTTCAATTCCGCCTGCACCGCCTGCGGATTGGCGAAGTTGCGCCCGATGACCGAGGGCAGCAACACCTCCGACAGCAGCGCCAGCGCGCCCGGGATCGCCTCGTCCAGGTAATCCGGCAGCGGATCCATCACCCCTTCACCATAGCCCTCGATCCCGTCTGCGCGTAGCGTCAGCAGAGGGAATATCTTGTCATGCATCGTGCCCGTGGAAATCGTGAAGGGCGTGACGAGCGGCAGCCGCACGAGGCGCAGTTCGGCGCTGTCGATCCGAAGCGGCGGGCGCATCATGTCTTCTCCCTCAGTCGCGGATATCGGCCGCCAGATCATGCCAGCACATGACAATATTTCTTGCAACATTGACGCACTGAAAGTTTTCAGTCAACCATTCCGTCAAACGGGGGCCAATGTGTCGCGAATCGAAGCCGAGCCAGCAGGGACGCAACCGGGAGCCGACCTCCGGCAACGGCTGGGCGCGAGCCTTGAGCGCGCCACCCGGACCGAAGCCGCCATCGCCACCTATTTTCTCAACAATCTCGACAGCCTGCCCTTCGAGACTGCGGCCTCGGTCGCCACCCGGATCGGCGTTTCCGAAGCCTCGATCGGCCGCTATTGCCGCGCCATCGGCTTTGCGCATTTCAAGGGGCTGAAAACTTCGCTCCAAGTCGACCTGGGCAACAAGGCCTGGCTGATCGGCGACCGGCTGCGTGATTTCAATGCTCGTTCACGCGCGGGGACCGAAATGTCGCGCGGGCTGGAATGCGAGATTGCCGCCATCGTGAAGAATTACGAAACCGCCGCTTCGCCCGCCTTCGCCCGTGTGGCTGAACGCCTCGCCCATTGCCCGCAGGTCTTCGTCGCCGGCTTCCAGACCGAGCGCGGCCATGCCCAAATTCTTGCACACAGCCTGCAATATCTCCGCCCCGGCGTGCAGATCGCCGATCTGTCCGGTGGACATTTCGCCGAAGTGCTGATGAGCGGGAAGGAGGCCTGCCTGGTGCTCATCGACGGGCGGCGCTATTCGCGGCTGACCCGCGCGCTGGCCGAAGCCGCCCGCGCGGCCGGAATTCCGGTCACGCTGATCACCGATCCCTATTGCGACTGGGCGCACGGACTCGTGGACGAGGTGTTCACCGCCGAGGTGGACCTCAATCAGTTCTGGGACGCGACCTCGACCTTCTCCAGCCTGATCTGCCTGCTGGTCAACGCCGTCTTCAACGAGTTGGGGCCAGAGGTAGAGGCGCGGATGACGCGGGTTTCCACGCTCCATACCCATTTCATCGGGCATACTGAAACACCGAAAAAAGGGGGGCGCAGACCCCCCGTATCACCCTGAACCGGACCAACAGAGGAGACATCCATGTTCCACAGGCTCAGCCGCGCGTTCCTGGCCAGCGCTGTTTCGGCCCTCGCCCTGATGACGAGCGGAGCGATGGCGCAAGAGATCGTGTTCGTGCTCAACACCAGCGAGGTCGGCACACCGACCTACAACCCGGTCGTGGCGGCCAATCTCAACACCGCCACCAATCTGATCTATGACCGGCTGGTCGAGATGGACATGAACCGTGATTTCCATCCGCATCTTGCCGAAAGCTGGGAAGAGGCAGAGGACGGGATGAGCTGGGTCTTCCACCTCAGGCAGGGCGTCACCTTCCACAATGGCGAGCCCTTCGACGCGCAGACCGTGGCCGACTGGCTGGCGCTCTTCAAGGGTTCCGACAACGAATACATGGTGCAGGCGATCGACAAGGTCGAGGTGGTGGACGACACTACCGTCAAGCTCGTGATGAAGAACCCCGAACCGAATCTGCTTTACAACCTTGGTTCCGCCAATATGGGCGTGGTGGAGCCGAAATCCTATGTCGCACTGGGCGAGGACTACGGGGTGACCGATGCTATCGGCACCGGCCCATTCCGCCTGGAAAGCTTCGCCGTCGGGCAGGAAACCGTGCTGGTGCGCAATGACGATTACGCCTGGCCGACGGAGCTCACCGCCAATCAGGGCCCCGCGAAATTCGAACGCGCGGTGTTTCGCGAGATCCCGGAGGACAGCACCGCCTTCCTCGAACTGAAGACCGGCGGGGTCGACATGCTGCTGAATGTGCCGACCGATTTTCTCGGCGAGGTCGAGAAGGAGCCGGATCTCGGCACGGTCACCCTGCCGGGAGTGGACCTCTACTATATGGTGATGAATGTCACCAAGGCGCCATTCGACGACATCCGGGTGCGCGAGGCGGCGGCAAAAGCCATCAACCAGCAGGAAATCCTCGACAATATCTATAACGGTGTTGGCCTGGTGGCCGATACCTTCCTGATCTCCGGTCTTGCGGAATCGCATGTCGCGGACCAGTATCGTATCCGCTATGACCCGATGCGCGCCAATGCGCTGCTTGATGAGGCGGGCTGGGTGATGGGGGCGGACGGCATCCGCGCCAAAGATGGCCAGCCCCTGAAGATCGACCTCTGGACACAATCGGATTCCGGCTTTCGCCGGCTGACCGAGGTGGTTCAGGCGCAGCTCAAGGCGGTGGGGATCGACGCCACGATCACCACTTTCGATAGCTCGACCATCCGCGACGAATACAAGAATGGCGAACATCAGGCCGCCGTGCGGTCCTATTTCTGGGACAATGCCGACATCATCGACTGGTTCTTCGGCGGCGACCGGCTGGGCTATCCGAACATCTCGATGTTCAATGACCCCAAAGCCGAAGAGCTGCGCGCCAAGGCGATGACCGGCTCGCGCAACAGGGAGGAACGGGTGGCGAACTTCATCGCCTATCACGAATATGTTCTGTCACAGTTCCCCTTCGGCCCGATCTACCAGCCGATGGCGATCGTGGGCTACAACAAGACCCGGGTGAAAGTGCCCGAAAACCTGAAGGCGCCGACCTTCCAGCACCTTGCCATCATGGATATGGAAGCGGTCGAATAACCTGACGGGATCGGGATCATGCTCGCCTTCACCTTCCGACGTCTGCTGGCGCTGATCCCGGTCTTTCTGGCCGTGTCGCTGATCATCTTCCTGATCCTGCACCTGATCCCCGGCGATCCGGTGGACAACCTGATCAAGATCGGCGCCTCGGCCGGGCAGCGGGCCGAGATCGAGGCCCGCTACGGTCTGGATCGGCCGCTGCCGGTGCAATACCTCGTCTGGCTCGGCAATGTCCTGCAGGGCGACCTCGGCACCGCAATTGTCGGACGGCGCGCCGTTTCGGCCATCGTGGCGCAAGCCCTGCCCTATTCCCTGATGCTGGGTGGTTGTGCGCTGCTGTTCTCCTCGATCCTGGGGATCGCACTCGGCATCGTTGCGGCGCTGAAACGCGACCGCTGGCCGGATCAGGCGATCATGGGGGGCGTGCTCATCGGCTCCACCATGCCGGGCTTCTGGCTGGGGCTGATGCTTATCCTCGTCTTCGCGGTCTGGCTCGGCTGGTTTCCGGTTTCCGGTGCGCGGGGCTGGACGAGCCTCGTCCTGCCGGTGTTGACCGTGGGCCTCGGCGGCACGGCGCTGGTGGCCCGCGTCACCCGCATCGCCATGATCGAGGCGGGCCAACGGGATTTCGTGCTGCTGCTTCATGCCAAGGGCCTGCCGGTATGGCGCATCCAGTTGTTCCATGTGCTGCGCCATGCGCTGATCCCGGTGGTGACCATTCTTGCCCTGCGCATCGGCTGGATCCTCGGCGGGTCGGTGACGGTGGAGGTGGTCTTCGCCCGGCCCGGCCTCGGCTCCACCCTCATCAAGGCACTGGCCCAACACGATTATCCGGTGGTGCAGGCCTGTCTTCTGATGCTTGCCGTGGCGGTGATGCTGGGCACACTCCTGGGCGACATATTGCAGGCCGTGATGGACCCACGGGTCAGGACGGCATTGCAATGAACATGGCTGCAGCCCTTGCTCCCGCCGCTACCGCCCTGCGCAGCCCCAAGGGCGCGATCGCCGGGGGCTGGCTGCTGCTGGTGATCCTCGGCGCGATCCTGGCGCCCTGGCTTACCCCTTATGGCTATGACGTGCAGAATCTGCCCGGTGCCTTTCAGCCGCCCAATGCACAGCACTGGCTCGGCACCGACGAGTTCGGGCGTGATCTGTTGACCCGGCTTCTTTACGGCGCGCGGACCTCGCTTTCCGTCTCGGCCGTCGCCATCGGCATTTCCGTTACCGCCGGGCTGATCCTCGGTGCGGTGGCGGGCTATTTCGGCGGGCGGCTGGACCGGGCGGTGACGGTGGTGGTGGATCTCACCTGGTCATTCCCGGAGATCCTGGTGGCGCTGATCCTCGTTGCCATTGTCGGCCCCGGCGTCACCGGCACACTGGCCGCAATTGGCGTGGCCTATCTGGCGCAGTTCACCCGGCTGGCGCGCGCGCAGATCATGGCGATCCGGGCGGAAACCTATGTCGAAGCCGCGCGCAGCCTTGGCGCCTCGGACGCCTTCATCCTGTTTCGCCACCTGATCCCCAACACGCTTTCGCCGGTCCTGGTGGCCGCAATGCTCGCCACCGGCGATGCGATCATCCTGGAGGCGACGCTGGGCTTCTTCGGCCTTGGCGCGCAACCCCCGATACCAAGCTGGGGGGCGATGATGTCCTCGGGCACCGCGCAACTTTTCCGGGCACCGGGTATCATCCTGTTCCCTGGCCTTTGTGTCGCGGCAACGGTCGTGGCGATCAACCTCTATGGCGACGCGCTGGTCCGTGCGCTCGACATACGCAGCCGGGCGAGGACGCATTGATGCTGCTGGAGGTCGAGAACCTTTCCGTCACAATCGGGCAGATCAGCCCGTTGGAAGGCGTAGGCTTCAGCCTGGACCGGGGCGAGATCCTCGGGCTGGTCGGTGAAAGCGGATCGGGCAAATCGCTGACCGCGCTGGCTGTGACCGGGCTGCTGCCGCTGATCGACGGGCGGGTCACTGCGGGCCATGTCCGCTTCGCCGGGCGGGATCTGGCCGCGCTGCCCCCCTGCGCGTTGCGGGCGCTGCGGGGCAAGCGCATCGGCCTCGTCACTCAAAACCCGATGACGGCAATGGATCCGGTGCAGCGCATCGGGGCGCAGGTCGACGTGATGTCGCGCCTGCATCTGGGACTGTCGGCCGCCGCCGCCCGCGCCCGCACGCTGGAACTGCTGACCCGCTTGCGCATCCCCGAGGCGGCGGCGGTTTGCGACGCCTATCCGCACCAGCTTTCGGGTGGAATGAAGCAGCGCATCGTCATCGCCATGGCGCTTGCCGCCGAACCCGAACTGATCGTGGCCGACGAACCGACAACCGCGCTCGATGTAACGGTGCAGGCGCAGATCATCCAGCTTCTGGGCGAGGAGGTGAAGCGGCGCGGCCTCGGCCTTCTGCTCATAACCCATGACATGGGCGTGGTGGCGCAGGTCTGCGACCGGGTGGCGGTGCTCTATGCCGGGCGGATCGCCGAGCTTGGCCCGGTGGGCGGCATCTTCGCCCGACCCGCGCATCCCTATACCCGCGCCCTGATCGACTGCATCCCGCGTGAGGGCACGGCGCCCGGCAGCCTGACCGGCATCCCCGGCGCGGTGCCCTCGGTCACCACCTATCCGCTGGGCTGCCGCTTCCATCCGCGCTGTCCGCGCGCGCGGCCGATCTGCTCCGCGACGGTTCCGCCGCTCCTGAACGGCCATGCCTGTCATAACCCGCTGGAGGGCGCCGATGGCTGAGCCCCTGGTCACGTTGCGCGGCCTTTCCCGCCGCTTCGATACCCCGGCCGCTTTCGGTCGCCCGGCCCGCTCGATGATGGCGGTGCGTGATGTATCTCTGGATATTCTGTGCGGCGCCACGATCGGCGTCGTGGGCGAATCCGGCTGCGGCAAGTCCACCCTCGCCCGGCTGGTGCTGCGGCTGATCGAACCGACCGGCGGCACGGTGCACTTCGACGGCGCCGATATCACCGCCCTGTCCGCCCGCGCCATGCGCCCCTTGCGGCAGCGGATGGCGATGGTGTTTCAGGACCCCTATTCCAGCCTCGACCCGCGCTTCCGCATTTCCGACGTGCTGGAGGAGCCGTTCAGGGTGCAGGGCCTGCCAGTGCCGCCGGGGCGCATCACCGAGCTTCTGGGCCTCGTCGGCCTGTCGCCTGCCATGGCAGGCAACTATCCGCACCAGCTTTCCGGCGGCCAGCGCCAGCGCCTCGGCATCGCCCGCGCGCTGGCACTGTCGCCCGATTTCCTCGTGCTGGACGAGCCGACCGCCTCGCTTGATGTGTCGATCCAGGCACAGATTATCGCACTTCTGGAGCGGCTCCGGGCCGAGCTCGGGCTGACATATCTGTTCATCAGCCATGACCTCGGGCTGGTGCGCTATTTCTGCTCTTCCATCGTGGTGATGTATCTGGGCTCCGTGGTGGAGGTGCTGGCCGATCCCGCCCTGCCGCCGCGTCACCCCTATACAAGCGCGCTGATGGAAAGCTCCTTCATCCCGGATCCGGCGGCGCGGCGCCTGCTTGCGCCCCTGACCGGCGAGATCCCCTCACCCTACAACCTGCCGCCCGGCTGCGCCTTCGCCACGCGCTGCCCTGCCGCCACCGACCTTTGCCGCCATACCGCCCCCACCCTCATCAGCGACACCGGGGGGCATGCCCTCGCCTGCCATCACCCGCCAGAGCCTGCGGCCGGGGGCGCCACGCCCTGACCCGCGGGGTCATGACGCCTTCTGGGCCGTGCGATCAGCAGATCAAGATGGCGCGGAAATCGTTCACATTGGTCAAGGTCGGCCCGGTCACCACCTGCCTGCCAATCCGGCCGAAGAAGCCATGCGCGTCGTTGCGGGCCAGCGCTTGCGCTGGATCCACGCCCCTGTCCCGGGCGAGGCGCAGTGTATCGGGGCCGATCTGCGCACCCGCCACCTCTGCCGCGCCGTCGACACCATCGGTATCGCAGGCAATGGCATGAATGTCTTCGGCCCCCTCCAGCGCAAGGGCGAGGGCCAGCGCGAACTCGGCATTCGGCCCGCCGATGCCGTCGCCGCACCGGGTGACCGTCAGTTCGCCACCCGATAGCAGCAGGATCGGCGGATCGCCCGGCTTGCGCGCCACACTCAGGCGCAACGCTTCGGCGGCCTGCACCGCGGCCACCTGGCGCGCCTCCCCCTCCAGCGCATCACCCAGCAGGCGGACGGTGCAGCCTCGCGCCTCGGCCAGTTCGGCGGCGGCCCGAAGCGACTGGGCGGGGGCGGCATAGATCACATTCTCCACCCGCGAGAGCCGCGCATCGCCGGGCGGTATCACGCCGCTCGGACCAGCCAGCGCAGCGGTGACGGCTTCCGGCACGTCGATCTTCCAGCGCGCAAGGATCCCGCGCGCCTCCGCCGGGGTAGAGCCGTCACCCACCGTGGGACCGGAGCCAATGAAGGCCGGGTCATCCCCCGGCACATCAGAGATCATCAGTGCCAGCATCCGCGCCGGATAAGCCGCGGCGGCAAGCTGGCCGCCCTTCACCCGGCTCAGATGCTTGCGCACGACATTCATCCGGTCGATCGGTGCGCCCGAGGCGAGAAGCGCCGCATTCACCGCCTGCTTGTCAACCAGCGTCACCCCCGCGACCGGCGCACAAAGCAGCGCCGAGGCCCCACCCGAGATCAGCGCCAGCACGAAGTCCCCCTCACCCAGACCCGCCAGCAGATCGAGCATCCGCGCTGTCGCCGCCTCCCCTGCCGCGTCGGGCACCGGATGGGCGGCTTCGACAATCTCGATCCCCCGGCACGACCGCCCATAGCCGTAGCGGGTGATGATCAGCCCTTCGCACGGCCCCCAGACGGCCTCCACCGCCTCGGCCATGCGGGCGCTGGCCTTGCCGGCCCCGATCACCGCCACCCGTCCCTCCGGCTTCGGGGGCAGGAAACCCGCGAGCGAACGCATGGGGTCGGCCACTTTCACCGCCCGGTCGAACAAGGCACGCAGGAACAGGGCAGGATCGATCATCGCGGCTCTCTTCGGATATGACGCGAGCACCCGGACCGGCGCCCTTGCGGCTCAGTAACGCTTTGCGATCGCCTCCAACGGCACCACCCGGATCTTGTCGGCATTGCCGGCGGTGCCGAACGCCTCGAAGCGCTGCTTACAGACCTCGGTCATCATCCCCATCGCGGCTTTAAGGTATTTGCGCGGGTCGAACTCCGTCGGATCCTCGGTGAATGCCCTGCGGATCGCAGCCGTCGCCGCCAGCCGATTATCGGTGTCGATATTGATCTTGCGCACACCCGACTTGATGCCGCGCTGGATCTCCTCGACCGGCACGCCCCAGGTCGGCTTGATGTCGCCGCCATAGGCGTTGATGATCTTCTGCAGATCCTCAGGCACCGAGGAGGAGCCGTGCATCACCAGATGGGTGTTCGGCAGGCGGCAGTGAATCTCTTCGATCACATGCATGGCGAGGATGTCACCATCGGGCTTGCGGGTGAACTTGTAGGCACCATGGCTGGTGCCCATGGCGATGGCGAGCGCATCGACACCGGTTTCAGCCACGAATTTCTCTGCCTCCGCCGGATCGGTCAGAAGCTGGTCATGGCCCAGCTTTTCGGTCGCGCCATGCCCATCTTCCTGATCGCCCATGCCGGTTTCCAGAGAGCCCAGAACCCCCAGCTCCCCCTCGACCGAAACGCCGCAGGCATGGGCCATGTCGACCACGGCCCGGGTGATATCGCGGTTATAGGCGTAGTCCGCCGGGGTCTTGCCGTCTTCCTTCAGCGAGCCGTCCATCATCACGCTGGTGAAACCGTTCTGGATCGCGGTCGCGCAGGTGGCCAGGTTATTGCCGTGGTCAAGATGCATGCAGATCGGAATATCGGGGTAGGTTTCCGCCAGTCCGTCAATCAGCCGGGCCAGCACCCGATCACCGGCATAGGAGCGGGCCCCCCGGCTGGCCTGGATGATGACCGGCGAATTGGTGGCCTTTGCGGCGGCCATGATGGCCAGCCCCTGCTCCATGTTGGAGATATTGAAAGCAGGAACGCCGTAGCCGTTTTCAGCGGCGTGGTCGAGAAGCTGGCGAAGCGTGATCCGGGCCATTGGGTCATCCTTGCTTGGGTTGGGCGGCGGCGAGGTAGCGGCCGATGGTCTCGACCTCCCCGGAAGCGCCGAAGATGAGGGGGGAATGCTCGTGAGGCTGCCGCGGCAACCGGTCGAGGATCGGCGCCGTGCCATCCGTGGCCCGCCCGCCCGCCTGTTCGATCAGGAAGGCCATCGGCACCGCCTCGTAGATCAGGCGCAGGCGGCCGTTTTCATATCCCTTGCGCCGGTCGGCGGGATAGAGGAACACCCCGCCCTGCAACAGGATGCGGTGCAGATCCCCCACCGCCGCCCCGAGCCAGCGCATGTTGAAATCCTTGCCCCGCGGCCCATCCTTGCCGGCGCGCATGTCGCAAAGCCAGGCCTGCAGCCCCTCGGGCCAATGACGTTCGTTCGAGGCGTTGTAGGCGACGCTTTTCGTTTCACACGCCAGCATGACCTTCTCGCGCGCGATGCGGAAGCCGCCCAGTTCGCGGTCAAAGGTGGCGATGGTCACGCCGTCGCCAAGCGAGAAGCAAAAATCGCAGGAATGACCGAAGGAGGCGTAGCCGGCCGCTACCACCGCCCGGCCGGTCCGCAGAAAACCCTCCGGCGCGGCGGGCAGGATGGAGAACAGCATCCCCAGAGGCGCGCCGATACCGATGGAGCCCGATCCGTCGATCGGGTCTATCGCCACGTCGAAGGCGCCTGCGAGGTTCAGGTCAATGACCTCCTCCGCCTCCTCGGACAGCACCTTGCGCACCCCTGCCGCCGCCAGCACTGCCACCATGTGATCATGCGCGGCCACATCCAGCGCCTTCTGCTTGTCGCCTGAATCGTTCAGACCCACCACCGCCTCAGGGTCGCCATGCAGCCGCCCGGCGGCCAACCGGTCTGCCAGAGGCGGCAGCACATGGGCAAGGGCCGCCACCAGGGCCGCCGCGCCGCCCTTGCCACGCAGATAGTCGTCAAGCGGCGCACCAGTGGCGGGGCCGTCATTGGGCAGACGAAGCATGGGCGCCTCTCATAGGGCTGGAGGGGCGCGCGCCGCCCCGGATTGCTTTCGACTCAGCGATTACCGCTTGTTCCAATTCGCGTCCACCTCATCAATAGCACGAACATTGCCGACGAGCCCGCCATCAGCGCCGAAGTTCCGGGTTTCCGCCTATCAGTCAGGTGTCAGCGCAGGCTCCGGCGCCCCGATCGGCGTAGAGAAAGGAAAGCGCCAGGATCCCGCCCACCCCTCTTGCAAAGTCCGAAGAACCGGTTTACTCGCAGCGGCACGGTCGGAGCGTAGCGCAGCCTGGTAGCGCACCTGCTTCGGGAGCAGGGGGTCGGAGGTTCGAATCCTCTCGCTCCGACCATGAAAATAATCCCGAAATATCATAACCTTAAAGATGTTTTCGTTCTCGCCCTTGGAACAGTTCCTGGGGCTGGAATGGCGGCGCATCCCGAAAATCCGGGCACCGGTTTTCTCTCCCGCACCGGCGCCGGCCGTTATTGTTGCGTCGCCGCGATTCGAACCAAGGGTATCCGAATCCCCATGGTTCAACATGGATACCAGCCGAGATATGCGCGCCTGACGCCCCATCCGGTGATCTGAAGACAGATCGCAGGCAGGCAAGTCTGAGCCTCCCGGATCTCTGTCGGATCGACCGGATTCCGGGATGCCTTACAAATACAGGTGACGAATCGTATCGTCCTTCAGCAGCTCCCGACTGGTGCCGCTGATCGCGATCTGGCCCCGGATCAGCAGATAGCCGCGTTCGGCGATCGAGAGCGCGGTCTCCGCGTTCTGTTCGATCAGCAGCACCGCCTTTCCCTCGTTGCGGATACGCGCCACGATCTGGAAATACTCGGTGATGAGCCTTGGAGAGAGGCCAAGCGAAGGCTCGTCCATCACCACCAGCCGTGGATCGCCGATCAGCGCGCGCGCCAGCGCCACCATCGCCTGTTCGCCGCCGGACATGGTGCCCGCGCCCTGCCCCAGACGCTCGTTGATACGGGGGAACAGGGCCGACATCTTCGCCAGCCGGTCCTCGAAATCGAGCGCGGGATTGCGCGCCGCGTCGAAAGCCAGCCGCAGATTCTCGCGCACCGTCAGCGTGGGAAAGAGCCGACGCCCCTCCGGAACGAAGCCGACGCCAAGGCTTGCCAGCCGCTCGGGGCCGGTCTCTTTCACATCGCGACCCGCGATGCGGATCGTTCCACCATCTGTGGACAGAAGCCCGCAGATCGCGTTGAAGGTGGTGCTTTTACCGGCGCCGTTCGGGCCAAGAAGGCAGACCATCTCGCCCTCGCTCACCTGCAGCGAGACGTTGCGCAGCATGGGCACCTGGCCGTAGCGGGTCGAGACCGAATTCATCTCAAGCATGTTCTGCCGCCTTGTGTCCAAGATAGGCTTCCTGCACTCGTGGCAACAGCCGGACATCGGCGAAATCGCCTTCAGCGATCTTGCGGCCGTAGTCGATCACCGCCACCCGGTCGGGCAGCGATGCGACCAGCCGCATGTCGTGCTCGATGATCAGGAAGGAAAGCCCTGGCCGCTCCGCCATCACCCGAC
>JAIRJX010000315.1 GCA_031260425.1 Gemmobacter sp. | reverse complement strand
ATCGGCTGCAATATCTGCACCTCTGGCGACAATACCTCGGTGCCGATGCGTTGCAGCCAGAACCCGACCCTGGGCGAGGAATGGCGGCGCGGCTGGCACCCCGAGCGGATCGCCGCGCTTGACGCGCCCGCGCCGGTTCTGGTGATCGGCGGCGGCCCGGCGGGGCTGGAGGCCGCCCGCGCCATGGCTGCGCGGGGCGCCGAGGTGACGTTGGCCGAGGGTGGGCAGGAATGGGGGGGCCGTGTCGCGCGCGAGGCCCGCCTGCCGGGGCTGGCCGCCTGGGGCCGGGTGCGCGACTGGCGGCTGGGCCAGCTCCGGCACGATCCGAAGGTGCAGATGTTCCTGCAAAGCCCGCTCAGTGCCGAGGACGTGCTGGGCTTCGGCCTGCCGCATGTCGCGCTTGCCACCGGCGCGCGCTGGCGGCGCGACGGGGTGGGGCGCAGCCATCGCCTGCCGCTGCCCTGGCTGGGTGATGTGCTCACCCCCGATGACATCATGGCGGGCGCAACCCTGCCCGAGGGGCCGGCGGTGATCTTCGACGACGATTGGTATTACATGGGCAGCCTGATGGCCGAGATTGCCCTGCAAGCCGGGCGGGAGGTGCATTTCGTTACTGCCGACAGCATGGTCGGCTCTTTCTCGCAGCACACGCTGGAACAGGGCCGCATCCAGGCACGGCTGATCGAGCGTGGCGCTCGTATCACCGTGGCGAAGCGGTTGGCCGGGCGGGGGGCAGATTGGCTCGATCTTGCCTGCGTCTATACCGGCCGCACCGAGCGCATCGCCTGCGCCACGCTGATCTCCGTCACTGCCCGCCTGCCCGAAGACAGGCTTTGGCACGATCTGCAGGCGCGGCGTAGCGACTGGGCCGCAGCGGGCCTGCTGTCGGTCAGCCGCATCGGCGACTGCCTCGCCCCCGGCACCATTGCGGCAGCGAACTATGCCGGCCACCTCTATGCCCGCGACTTCGGCGCGCCACAGGGCGAGATCCCGTTCCGTCGCGAGGATATCGCGCAACTTTATCCGGTGCAGGCCTGATCCCCGGGAAGGGCCGCATACATCCGAGGTTATCGCGGTCTGATAGGCGACGGCGCGCGCTACACGAGGGGGTAGAGCGCGGGGGCCTGTGCCCTGTGTCACAGGCCGGCCCCTAACCCGTGCGGGTAGGCCGGCGCCCGCCCGGCGGGCGGTCGGGCACTGCCCGGCGGTGCTGTGCACCTTGTTCCGGGTGGGGGCTCCTGGGCCGGAGCGAAAGACAACCTTCCATGACACGCGATGAAGCCGGAGGCTTTGCTCCGTCGCCGATGGACTTGAACCAATGGCGCATAATCGGTGCCTCCCGGGAGTATCTCGGCCAGCATGACGAGCAGGAATGCGCCAACTCCCGGGCCGCAGGTAAAGCCGGACAAACTGAACCGAAGCGCATCGGCGTCGGCTGGTCTTCTCTGGATACACTTTGCGGGGCAGGAGCCGGTATCAGGTGTTTCAGGGAAAGGTGGTAACCTCCACCAGACGAACTGGAGCAGGGTTCAGGCCCGGCATCGCTCCCCCTTGACATCGCCGCCCCGGTTTGGCCCATTCTCCCGACCCGGATCCGGCGCGTCTCCGAAGCCCCAATGACGACCGCTTTCTGCCTCAGGAGCGCTCCCATGGCCCTCGAAGATGCCAAGAACGAGATCGATACCGCCTTTACCCGCCGGGGCCCGTCACGCGGCTATGCCTTCGAGAACGCCTTCGCCGGTGCCACCTCCTTCCTGCGCCGCAGCTACAGCAAGGATCTTGCCGGAGTGGACATCGCCGTCACCGGCGTGCCCTTCGATCAGGCGGTCACCCATCGCACCGGCACTCGCTTCGGCCCCCGCGCCATCCGCGAGGCCTCTTGCCTGCAACCCTATGATCCGCCGCATGGCTGGGGCACCGACCCGCTGGTCGAGATGACCGTCATCGACTATGGCGATCTCGCCTTCGACTATGCGAAGATCGCCGATTTCCCCGACCGCCTCGCCAGCCATATCCGAACTATCCTGAACGCCGGGGCGGCCAGCGTCGCCCTTGGCGGCGATCACTACATCACCTTGCCGATCCTGCGCGCCCATGCCGAGAAATACGGCCCGATGAGCGTCATCCAGTTCGACGCCCATTCCGATCTCTGGCAGGATGACGACCTGACCCGCATCGACCACGGCACGATGATGTATAAGGCGGTGAAGGCCGGCCTCGTCGACCCGGCCCGCTCGGTTCAGATCGGCATCCGCACCTTTTGTGACGATTACCTCGGGATGAATGTGATCGACGCCCGTGAATGCCATGAGAGCGGCGTTACACGGATCGTCGAGAAGGTGAAGCGTATCGTCGGCGACCACCCGGTCTATCTTACCTTCGACATCGACGCGCTCGATCCCGCCTTTGCGCCCGGCACCGGCACTCCGGTCTGGGGCGGCCTCGCAAGCTGGCAGGCAGGCGCCATCCTGCGCGATCTCGCCGGCATCAACATTGTCGGCGGCGATGTGGTGGAGGTCTCGCCGCCCTATGATCCGGCAGGGATCACCGCCATCGCCGGCGCCCATGTCGCCTATGAGATCATCTGCCTGCTGCACTGGGCGAAAACCCGGCGCTGCTCCCCTACATTCATATGAGAAAATGATGAACAGAGAAGCCCCCGGCTTCATCTGTTCAAAAATATCCTCAGGGGGTGAATTGAGCGCAAAGCGCTCAAGAGGGGGCGCGAGCGCCCCCTGCCTCACCTGCCTCCCCCTTGACCAGGACGGGCTGCCGGGCCAAACCCGTCCCATGCTTCCCATCGACCAGCTCGACCAGATCACCCGCCGCTTCGACTATCTTGAAGCAAAACTTGCCGAAGGCGCATCTCCGGCAGAGATCGCCTTGCTCGGCCGCGAATATTCCGGGCTGAAGCCGGTGGTCGCCGGTATCCTCGACTACCGCCGGGCGCTTGTCGATCTGGCCGAGGCCGAGGAGATGCTGGCCGATCCCGAGATGCGCGCCCTGGCCGAGGAGGAGATCCCCGGCCTGCGCGCCCGGATCCCCGCGATGGAACAGGCATTGCGCTTGGCGCTCCTGCCGAAGGACGCGGCCGATGCCCGTCCCGCCATCCTTGAAATCCGCCCCGGCACCGGCGGCGAGGAAGCGGCGCTCTTCGCCGCCGACCTTGCCCGCATGTATCAACGCCATGCCGAGCGGATGGGCTGGCGCTTCGAGATACTCGAGCAGCAGCAATCCGATCTCGGTGGCATCAGGGAGTTCACCGCCCATGTGCAGGGCGAGGGGGTCTTCGCCCGGCTGAAATACGAATCCGGCGTGCATCGGGTGCAGCGCGTGCCCGAGACCGAGGCTGGTGGTCGCATCCACACCTCCGCCGCCACCGTCGCCGTGCTGCCCGAGGCGGAGGAGGTCGATATCGACATCCCCGCCGCTGATCTGCGCATCGACACGATGCGAAGCTCCGGCGCGGGTGGGCAGCACGTCAACACCACCGATTCGGCGGTGCGCATCACCCATATTCCGACCGGGATCATGGTCACCTCTTCCGAGAAGTCGCAGCATCAGAACCGCGCCATCGCCATGCAGGTTCTGCGCGCCCGGCTTTTCGAGCTGGAACGCGAGAAGGCGGATAGCGCCCGCGCCGCCGACCGCAAGGCGCAGGTGGGATCGGGCGACCGATCCGAGCGCATCCGCACCTACAACTTCCCGCAGGGGCGGATGACCGATCACCGTATCAACCTCACACTCTACGCCCTGCCGCAGATCATGGCGGGTGATCTGGCCGAGGTGATCGACGCGCTCACCGCCCATGACCAGGCCGCCCGGCTGGCAGAGGCGGGCCTGTGACCGGGGAGCCCGGAACGGGGGCCGAGGCGTTCCGTGCCGCTACTGCCCGGCTGGCTGCCGCGGGTCTGCCCGATCCTGCCCGCGATGCACGGCTGCTGCTCGCCCATGCACTCGACCTCGCGCCGGACCGGGTGATGCTGGCGCTGCACGATCCGCTGCCTGCCGGGGCCGCCGTCCGGCTGGAGCAGGCGCTTGCCGCGCGGCTTGCCCGTCAGCCCGTCAGCCAGATCATAGGCGGGCGGCAGTTCTGGGGCCGCCGGTTTCGCGTCACCCCCGATGTGCTCGACCCGCGCCCCGAAACCGAGGTGCTGGTCGCCGCCGCGCTGGCGGCGCCGTTCTCGCGGGTGATCGACCTCGGCACCGGGTCTGGCGTGATCCTCGTTACGCTGCTGGCCGAACGTCCGGAAGCCACTGGTCTTGGTACCGACCTTTCGCCCGCAGCGCTGGCGGTGGCCGAAGGCAACGCCGTCACCCACGGCGTTGCCGCCCGTGCCCGCTTTTGCCCCGCCGACTGGTGGCGGGGCGTCGAGGGGCGCTTCGACCTCATCGTCTCCAACCCGCCCTATATCGCCGCGTCCGAGATGGCCGGCCTCTCTCCCGAAGTTCGTGACTGGGAGCCGCATCTGGCGCTGACCCCGGGTGGCGACGGGCTTGATGCCTATCGCGTGCTGGCGGCCGGGGCCGGGGCGCATCTTTCCCCTGGCGGACGGCTTTTCTTCGAGATAGGCCCGAGCCAGGGCACCGCTGTGGTGGCGGCTCTGGCGGCCGGCGGCCTTGCCGGTGCCCATATCCTGAAGGATTTGGACGGCCGCGACCGGGTGGTTGCCGTCCGTGCGCCCGCCTGAGGTGATTACGGCGCCATATCGGCGAGAAAACGCCGGTTTTCATGCGGAGATTGCGGAATCCGCTTGTCAGAGCCCCGGTTGCGTGATTACACGGCACCAGCAGCAGGAGATATTGGTTCACCCGCCGCCATCATGCAGACAGCAAGAAGGCAGACCCCGGGGCGCTTGGCCTCCGCGTGGCAGCCGGCCGGCAAAGCTGGTCATTCTGGATCAAGGACAAGATGAGATCCTCCAAATCCCGCTCGCGTTCGAAGTCGAACCGCCCGCGTTCCATCGGCAATATCGTCAATCGTGTCTTCGATAGTTCGGGGCCCGAAGGCAAGGTGCGCGGCACGCCGCAGCAGATCATCGAGAAATATCTGATCCTCGCCCGCGATGCGCAGCTCTCGAATGACCGGGTGGCGGCCGAAAATTTCCTTCAGCACGCTGAGCACTACACCCGTATGCTGAGCGAGGCGCAGCGGGAACTGGCCGCCGATCAGGAGGCGCGCCAGCAGCATTATCAGCAGAACCAGAACAACAACGGCGGCAATGGCCAGCAGGGCCGCGACCGACCGGACTATCGGGGCGAGGGTCGCTCCGACGGGCGGCCGGACCATCGCAGCCCTGACCGGGGAGAGTTCCGCTTCGAGCCGCGCGAGGAACGCGATCCGGGCGCAGGTCCGCAACCCGAATTGCCCCGGCCCGATCCGGTCAGCCCGATGGAAGCCGAAGAGGGGACCGGTCTGGTCGAGACGCCCGAGATGCGCGCGAGCCATACCCCGCGCGGACCAAGGGCCGAGGGGATGGCGCCACAGCAGAACCAGCGCCGCGAGAGCAGCTTCCGTCCGCCGCAGGAACGCCGCTCCGCGCGGCCGGATGCCGTGCCATCGCCGCCTGGTCCCGCTGGTGAGGAGGGCGCCGCCGCGCCGCTGGCCCGCCCCCGCCCGCACTCCCGACCGGCTCTGGCGAAAGCCACCCCCGTAGTTGAAACCGCCGCACAGGCCCCCGTTACGGAGGCTCCCGTTGAGGTATCGGCCCCTGAGGCCGCGCCTGTCGCACCGAAACCGCGCAAGCCCGCAGCACCGCGCAAACCGCGTGCGGAAAAGCCCAGAGCCGAGGCTGCCGACGGCAATCCGGAAGCCGCCGAATGAAAAACGGGGCCGCAAGGCCCCGTTTTCTTTCCACGGACAGGGCCGCTGCGGAGCAGTGCCTCAGCCGCGTGCCACGTCCCGCGCCAGAGCGCAGAATTGTTCCAGCCCGATCTCCTCGGCCCGGGCGGTCGGGGCGATCCCCACCGCCTCCAACCGCGCCTCGATATCCGGTCCCAGCCCCTTCAGCGACGCGCGCAGCATCTTGCGCCGCTGGTTGAAGGCCATGGCGGTAACCCGCGACAGAACCTTCTCGTCGGCGGGGAAGCGCGGGTCGGGCAGGCGGGTCAGATGCACCACCGCCGAATGCACCTTGGGTGCGGGGGTGAAGGCCTCGGGCGGCAGCACCATGGCGATACGGGCCTCGCAGCGCCATTGCGCCAGCAGGGCGAGCCGCCCGTAATGCGCGCTGCGCGGCATCGCCACGATCCGCTCCGCCACCTCCTTCTGGAACATCAGCGTCAGGCTTTCCCAGAAGGGGGGCCAGGCGGCAGGCGTCAGCCAGCGGATCAGCAGTTCCGTCCCGATATTGTAGGGCAGGTTCGCCACCACCCGGATCGGCGGTGTCAGATGCGTCAGCACATCGACTTCCAGCGCGTCGCCATGGATCACCTCCAGCCGTCCCGGAGCGGCCGCCTGGATCTCTGCCAGCGCGGGCAGGCAGCGGGCGTCCTTCTCTACCGCCAGCACCCGCCGCGCGCCCTCGGCCAAAAGCCCGCGCGTGAGCCCGCCCGGGCCGGGACCGACCTCCAGCACGTCGCAGCCGGAAAGATCACCCGCCTGCCGCGCGATCTTCGCCGTCAGGTTCAGGTCGAGCAGGAAGTTCTGACCGAGCTGCTTTCTCGCCACCAGATCATGCGCCCGGATAACCTCGCGCAGGGGCGGCAAGCCGTCAATCGTCGCCATGATCCAGCTCCTGCCTTTCGACCGTGGCCCGGCTATCCCGGAGGGGGCCGATCATGCGCCGTCGGGTCGGGCCCGATCGGCGATGGGGCGGTGCATCGGGCCTCACCGCCCCCGCGCCCCGGCCATGTCCCGCGCCATCCGCAAGGCCGCCACGAGGCTGCCCGGTTCCGCTACGCCGCGCCCCGCGATGTCGAGCGCCGTGCCATGGTCGGGCGAAGTGCGGATGAAGGGCAGGCCCAGCGTCACGTTCACGCCGCCGTCGAAATCCACCGTCTTGATCGGGATCAGCGCCTGGTCGTGATACATGCAGATCGCGCAGTCATAGGTCTTCCGCGCGGCTTCGTGGAACATGGTGTCGGCGGGCAGCGGGCCACGGATCGCCATCCCCTCGGCGGCAAGTGCCGCCACCACCGGGGCGATGACCGTCGCGTCCTCATGCCCCATCGCGCCGCCTTCGCCGGCATGGGGGTTCAGCCCCGCCACCGCGATACGTGGCGAGGTGAGCCCGAAATCCCGGATCAACCCGGCATGGGTGATGCGGATGGTGCGTTCCAGCATTCCGGCGGTCAGCGCCTCCGGCACCTCGGAAAGCGGGACATGGATGGTTGCCGGCACCACCCGCAAGGCAGGCGAGGCCAGCATCATCACCACTTCGGCGCCGCCAGCCAGATGCGCAAGGAATTCGGTATGGCCGGGAAAGGCGAAGCCAGCGCCATCCTTCAGCGCCTTCTTGTGGATCGGCGCGGTGCAGAGCGCCGAGGCCTCGCCCGCCATCACCAGGTCCACACCACGCGTGATGGCGGCGATCACCCCCGCCGCATTGGACGGATCAAGCACCCCCGGCGTGGTGGGGGCGGCGAAGGGCTCGGTCAATACCGGCAGCAGGGCAGCGGGCACCTCCAGCGCCTCGGCGGGGCGGGTGATCCGGTGAAAGGCGCTTCGGGGCGGCAGATGGCGCGGATCACCGATCCAGAAGAACGGCACCTCGGCGCCGAGGATCTGCCGCGCCCGAATCGCCAGTTCGGGTCCGATCCCGGCCGGCTCGCCGCAGCTCAGCGCGACGGGGCGCATCACGGCTTGCGGATCAGCGCATCGGCACGCAGCCGGGCGAGGTAGAGGTCGCTCTGCGCCTCCAGCTTGCGGTTTAAGAGCGATTCACGCACCGCATTGCGGTTCACCGGCTCCGCTGCCGCCGGCTGGCGTGCGCAGAGCATCAGCAACTCGTTCGCCGTGCCCCGGTTGCGCACCGCGCTTTCGCCCGGATCAAGCCGCGCAAGATCCATACCGAGATCGGCGGGGATTTCGCTCATCAGATGCGTCTCGATCCGCATCTGGCTTTCGGGCAGGCCGGGCAGGATGCCGTAGATATCCTTGCAGGTATCGGCGCGGACCTGCACCTGCGCGATCTGGCGCAGGCTGTCCTCGCCCGGGGGCAGGGTCAGGCGGGCATATTCCACCTGCACCGGCGCGGCATTCTCGGGCCGCATTTCCGCGATGTCGCGTAATTGAAACAGCGCCACCGCGCCCGGAAGGGCCAGCGGGGCCGAGACCTGGCCGGGGCTGAGTGCCAGAATGACGCCCGAGACCTGCGGTGGCAGGTTGGCCGCCGACATCATCGGCAGCCGGCCGCCCTGTTCGCGCGATCCGGTGGCCGAATATTGCGCCGCAGCCGCAGCGAAGCCCGCCTCGGACTTCACCTCCGACTGGATGCGCCGGGCCAGCGCCATCGCCTGCTCCTCCTCGCCCGGCGGCGCGGGGATGATGAGTTCCGAGACCGCCACGGCCAACGCCATCTTGCGGGTTTCGCCCTCGATGGTGCGGTCGATCTCGGCCTCGCTCACCGTGACGGAGGAGCCGAATTTCGCCCGCACCACCTCGCGCCAGATCACCCCGGCGGCGACGAAATCGCGGAAGGTCTCGGGCGCCACGCCGGCACCGCCGAGCGCCTTGGTGAACTCGTCCACCGTCATCCGGGCGCGACCGGCGAATTCCTCCATGCCCTTCAGGACCGCCTTTTCGTCGGGTTTCATGCCCAGCCGCTTGGCCTCCTGCACCCGAAGACGATCCGCGATCAGCGCATCCATCGCCTCTTTCTCCGGATCACCCGGCGCGTTCAGCAGGCGCATGAACAGCAGGCGCTGCTGGAATTCGTATTCGGTCACCGCCCGGTCGTTGATGATGATCCGCGGCGCAAAGGGGTTCACCTGTGCAGCACCCGGCCCGACACCTGCGGAAAGGGCGATCAGGCTGGCGGTCAGCAGGGGCAGGATGCGGTGGATCATGCGGGTAGTCTCTTTCCTGGGGGCCTTGGCCCTGTCATAGCGCTCAGTCGCGGCGCTGTCACCTGCGGCAGTGCCGGGCGGTGCCGGGATCGGCGCTGCCGCCGAAACCCAGCAGATCGACCGAGAGGCCGATATCCGTGGTCGGCTTCAGACTGGTGGAACTGGTGAAGCGCCGGGCGAGCGACAGATCCACCAGCAGGCATTCGTTGCGGAACTCGAAGCCTATCCCGGCGCGGGTCGCCCGGTCGGCCTCGAAATCGTAACGGCCCGAAAGCTTGCCGGTCCAGCTTTCGTTCAGCGCGTAGCGGCCGTCGAAGTAAAGCTCCTGCGTATCGACGGCGCGGTTCTCGGCCGCATCGGCCTGAAGCCAGACGTAAGAGGAACTGAGCCCGTAGCGTGCGCGCTGCAGCTCGACGCGGGTTTCCTGGCTTGGCATCTGGAAATGGACGCCGTTCAGGGCGAGGAAACTGTACGGTCTTTGGCTGATGTCGGGCCGGTCGAACTGGAAGAAGGAGGACC
>JAIRJX010000211.1 GCA_031260425.1 Gemmobacter sp. | reverse complement strand
TCAAAGCCGATGAAGACCAGCGCGACGCGCGCGCCCTGCCCCTCGACCAGCGCATTGGTGGCAAGCGTGGTGGAAAGCGAAACCATGGCGACCTCTGCCGGCATCACCCACGCCGCTGCCAGGGCCGCGTCCACCGCCCGGCCGATACCAAGGCTGAGATTGCCGCGCGTGGTCAGCGATTTCGCCTTGCCGACCACCCGCGTCGCGGCCTCATCCAGGATGGCCGCATCAGTATAGGTGCCGCCGGTATCGACACCGAGCAGATAGGCCATGTGCACATTCTCCTGTTCGCTGCCCCCTCATAGGCCGAAGGACACCGAAGGTCAGCCCCGGACAGCGACATCGGCAGGTCGCGAATCGGAAAAGGGACGGCAAGCCTGCACGACGACCGCCGACAGCCCGCCGGGGAAGACAGGTCCGGCCGCAGGCGGGCGCTGCCACCCGGGCCCAATGCTGCAAAGGGGGCGCTCGCGCCCCCTCTTGAGCCTTTGGCTCAATTCACCCCCTGAGGATATTTATGAACAGATGATGAACAGGAGAAGAGCACCTCTGTATAACCAATTATTCCGCAGCGTCACTGGATACGTCGTCCTTTCGGAAGAGGCCGCGGGTCCGCAGGCTATTCCGAATGGTCCAGGGTGAGCGCCAGTTGCTGCGTTCCCCGCACCGCCATTGCCAAATCGTGGTCCCGCCGATGCGGCGGCTGGCGGGGAAGTGCCGCGATACCTTCGTGACCAGGATGTGGCCTGTGCCGTGGTATCGGCGATTGCTGCTGGCCCCGAAGGCAAGATGTTCTCCACCGAGGCAGCCGACACAGACACAATTGTTGCAGATATTACCCGACTCCCTGGGGTGGTTGCGGCGGGAGATATCTATCTCAGGGGCGCTATCCCTCACGCCCTTGCCGCGATCCCGGCTTTCACGGAGAGGAGGAGGGGCCGGAGATGAAGTTCTACAATCGACACCAATCACAACAAAATCAATAGCTTACGATTGCGGAAATGACCGCCGATCGAGAGCCTCGCACCCGCGGGGACTTCCCTTGAAAATCAATCACCTGACCGCTCTGCATTAATTGGTTGCCCTCAGTGCGGAAGAATGAGTTGCACTTCTGCCCTTCTTCATCTGTTTGAAAATATCCTCGGGGGGAGGTGCCGAAGGCGCCGTGGGGGGCGGAAAGCCCCCCTTCACGGTCGGGTGCGAGGGTGGCGAGCGCCATCAGAAACCGGCCTCCAGCCGACCCAGCAGCGCCGAGAGCATGGCGGCGGCGCGCTCCATCTGTTCCTCGGTGACATATTCGTCCGGTTTATGGCCCTGAGCCATCGAGCCGGGGCCGCAGATCACCGTAGGAATGCCGAGGTCGCGTGAAAAGAGCCCCCCCTCGGTGCCGAAGGCCACCTTGATCGTGCCATTGGCGCCGGTCAGCGATTTGACGAAATTCACCACACCGGCATTGGAAGGCGTGCCGAGGCCGGGATAATCCCAAAGCCGGTCGACGCGGATCTCGGCCTCGGGGAAATCGGCCTTCAGCGGCAGGGTAACGCGGGCAGCAGCGGCGCGCAGTTCGCTGATGAGCCGTTCGGGATCGTCTTCCGCCAGCGAGCGGATCTCGAAATCGAGCGTGGCGGTGTTGGGCACGATGTTCACCTGCACGCCGCCCTGCATCTTGCCGACATGGATCGTGGTATAGGGCACGTCGTAATCGCCATCACGCGGGCCGGTTTCGACAATACGAGCCTGCAGCGCCCGGATCTCGCCAAGAAAATCTGCGGCAAGGTGCAGCGCGTTCAGCGCGAGCGGCGCAAGCGCCGAATGCCCCTCGCGCCCGGTGCAGGTGGCGCGGAGCGCGATCTTGCCCTTGTGGCCGGTGGCGACCTGCATTCCCGTGGGCTCCCCCACGATGCACAAGTGCGGCTTCACCGGTGCCTGAGCCAGCATCTCGACCAGCGAGCGCACGCCCATGCAGCCCACCTCTTCATCATAGGAAAGCGCGAGGTGGAGCGGCACCTTGAGGGGTCGTTTCGCTGCCTGCAGCATGGCGTCCATGGCCAGCGCACAGAAACCCTTCATGTCAGCGGCCCCCCGGCCATAGAGGCGTCCGTTCTCGGCCGTCAGGGCAAAGGGCGGCTTCGTCCAGCTCTGCCCCTCGACCGGAACGACGTCGGTATGGCCCGAGAGCATGACACCGCCCTGCCCCGCCGGCCCGACTGTGGCAAAAAGGTTGGCCTTGGTGCCCGACGGGTCGGGGATCAGCGCCGCCTCGATACCCGACCCCGACAGCAGATCGCGGACATAGTGCATCAGCTCGATATTCGGGCGGGCGCTCACGGTGTCGAACGCCATGAGACGGGTGAAGATGTCGCGCATCGGATCCTCCTGTTGCCGCCCCGGGATAGGGCATCGCGCGCGGCGGGGAAAGCCGGATCGGCTGAGGCCCGGCTTCGGTTCAGCCTTCACCCGTGGTGCGTTCACGTGGCCTTTGGGTGACCAACTCATTGCTCCCTGCAACGGGACCGCCCGGCCACAGCCGGGGGTCGCGGCGCGCGGTGGTGCTGCGCGCGCCAGTTTCGAGCGGAGAAGGGTGACAAGCCTTTGAGAAACTGCCCCCTTCTCCTTCGCCCCCCTTGCAGCGGAAGGGCGGTGCCCGACCGAAGGTGGGCACTTCAACGGGTGCGGCCATCGCTTTATGGCTCAACCAAGCCTGGTCCCTATCCCCGCGCCGGCGTCACCAGCGCACTCGCCCGTGCGGATGGTCGGGTGCTGCCCGGCGGCACCTCGCGCCTTGTTCCGGGCATGGGACACGGCTCACACGGGGACGGGACGCGGCCGGGCTCATTCATGGTGTGCCCGGGACGCATCATGAAGTCGATGCCGGATCCGCTCAGTCGCGCTTGATCTGCCCGATGGTGCCGATAAGCGGATTGTAGCCGCGCACCGCCAGCAGGAAGGCCACCAGCCCCACTCCTACCACCACTGCCGCCGACATCCCGGCAAAGCGGCCATAGGCGGCAAAGCGAACCAGTTCGACCGCATGGGTAAAGGGATTGCAGACCGCCAGCCACCAGATCGCCTCCGCCCCGGCCTCGCGCAGTTTCCACAGGGGATAAAGCGCCGAGGAAAGGAAGAACATCGGGAAAATGACGAAGTTCATCATGCCGGCGAAATTCTCGATCTGGCGGGTATAGACCGACACGACCAGGCCGATGGAACCGAGCATCAGCCCCGACGCCACCAGTGCCGGCACGGCAAGCACCACCGTTGCCCATGGCAGATGGATGCCGAAAAGCGCCGCCACTGCCAGAAAAGCCGCCGCTTGCAGAAGGCCCAGCATGGTCGCGGCCAGAATCTTGGCGAACAGCAGATATGACCTGGGCAGGGGCGTCACCAGCATCACCCGCATCACGCCGCTTTCCCGGTCATAGACCAGCGACAGCGCCGATTGCATGGACTGGAAGAGGACGACCAGACCCAGCAGCCCGGGCAGGATGTATTCCTGATAGGGCGTATAGGTGCGATAGGGCGGCACGATCGACACGCCCAGCAGATCATGCAGACCGCTGGCAAAGACGATCAGCCACAGCAGGGGCCGCACCAGCGCCGACACGAGTCGCTCTCGCTGCCGCAGGAACTTGGCCAGTTCGCGTTCGGTCACGACCCAGAGGCCAAGCGCCAGATGCTGTCCACCTAATCGCACGCGAACTCCGGTTCGTCTGTCCCCAAGGTGTCCAGGGTGCTGGTTTGATGCATGTAACCCTCGATCGGCGCCACGGCTATCGCGGCATCATCGGTGGCCAGCACGATGGGCTGGCGCATCTGTCCATCCCATGCACGATAATTGAGTGTAACGCCTTTCGATCCGTCAAGTTTCATCGCATCCGACAGCATGAACTGCCGAACGGTTGCCGGCGTCGCACCCGGCACTTTCATTGCCGCCGTGATGATGGATTTGGCGGCGATCCAGACATCCCAGTCAGCGGGCTGGATCTTGCGATGGGTGAGCCTGTCGAAGCGCGAGGAGACCTGCGTTGCCCCGTCGCGCTCCAGCGCCCAGTGCCACGACCCGGCGGTCAGGCCGACCGAGCCGATCACCGGGCGCGGCAACTGCGTGGCATAGGGGACGTAGCGACCGAATTCGCCGCGTGTGTCGGCGACGAAGACCACGTCGTAATCCACCCCGCCGGTCAACAACTTCACGTTGCTGCCTTCGCGATGCTCGGGGTCGGCGGCAAGCGTGAAGGCGCGGCGGTCGACGACCGACAGGCGCAGACGGTCGGCCGCGGCCTGGAATTCGTCGGCGAGGCCCGCATCCAACGGATCTTCGCCCACCAGGACCAGAACGCTCAGCCAGTCCATCGCCCGCAGATATTGGGCGAGGGCGTCCATCGTCTGGCGGGCCGAGGGGCCGGAATGCACCATGTTGTCAAAGCAGGCCGTGCGCAACGCCATCTCGGGCGCGGTGGCATTGACCAGCAGCACTGGCTGTCCCGCCAGCGCCTGTGCCACCTGGGCCACATCGGCGCCGGGCAGATCGAGGATCAGATACCGATTGCCCGCAGCGACCATCTTCTGCGCGGTGGCCAGCAAGTCGGCCCCGGCGACGGACCGGGCATCCAGCGTGACGTTCATCCCCATGGCATCGGTGGTGAATTTCAGATCCGTTATCGCCATTCCCGCCGCATCGGCGGTGATCACCGGCGGCGGGGTGATCAGGCGGGCATAGCCCCAATCCTGCGTGTAGCGCGGATCCTCGGCCAGGCTCAGATGGCCGATGGCCACATCCTCCGCCTGGGCCGCCCCGGCCAAAAGCAGGAAAAGAAGCAGGGCGCGCATCAGTCATCCACCCGGATCGAATGCGGCGTGCGGCC
The DNA here is from genome assembly GCA_031260425.1 of Gemmobacter sp. Classification (GTDB taxonomy): domain Bacteria; phylum Pseudomonadota; class Alphaproteobacteria; order Rhodobacterales; family Rhodobacteraceae; genus Gemmobacter. Next base: position 3,223 of record JAIRJX010000211.1, on the reverse strand, counting down.
CACGGCCAGCGACTGGACTGGCGTCATGCTGGTCATGTCGACGACCGTGATGTCGTCCGACAAGCCGTTGGCGACAAAGGCGGTCTTTTCGTCACTGGTCAGATCCACGTCCCAGGCCCGGCTGCCCACCAGCACATATTGCAGCAGCTCGCGTGTCCCGGCGTCCACGATGGCCAGGTGGTTGGCCCGACCCAGCGTGATCAGCACCTTTGATCCGTCCTTGGTGATCGCCATGCCCACCGGCGTCACGTCCTCGGGGCGGAAGCCCGGCGGCACGAAGGTCAGGTCGTCCTTGATCTCCAGGCTGGCAATGTCGATCACGTGCACTTCGCTCGAAAGCTCGTCGCTGACCCACAATTCGCGGCCGTCCGGCGTGACCACGAAGCGGCGGGGCCGGGTGCCCACGACGATATTCTTGACAACAGCCGCCTTCGCCATGTCGATCACATGCACCATGTCGGCCACCTCCGAGGTGACGAAGACATATTTGCCATCGACCGAGTTGATCACGCCTTCCGGCTCGGCCCCGGTCGGAATCCGTCCCGAGATGGTCTTGGTCGCAAGGTCGATCACCTCCATGACCGAGTCTTCCTCGTTCGAGACATAAATCTTGCTCTCGTCGGGCGAGAACTGGAACATCTCCGGGCTCGGCCCCGTCGGTATGCTGTCCACCACCTCCAGCGTCGCCACGTCGATCACGTCGATCACGTCGTCATCACCGCAGGTCACATAGAGCAGCGTATGGTCCTTGTTGAAATTCATGTCGCGCGGCCGGCGCGATGTGTCGACCCTGGTCTTGACGCTGAGATCCGGGTTCAGGACCACGACCTGGTTACCACGTTCCAGGCTGACGAAGATCAGCCCCGTCCCCCGGGCGAGCACGGGCTGGCACAAGGTGGCGACGGCCATTGCGGCGGCCAGGACCAAGCCGGGCAACTTGCGGTCAATCCACATTGAAAGCGCCCTTCATGCCCCGGCCTTCATAGCCCGGCACCCAGAATTCGTAGCGGCCCGGCCTGAGCGGCACAAAGGTCAGCTCGAACGTTCCGGCGCCATCGAATTCGAGGCTGTAGATCGTGCCCTTGAACTCCAGATCATCGACCACGACCTGATCGACCCAGGAATTACGGAACAGCTCGGGCGAGACCCAGGCGAATTCCTCCTCGCCGTCCGACGAGATGTCCAGCCGGTAATACCTGCCGGTTTTCAGGTGATATTCGGTCTCGCTCACCGTCAGATCGCCGGAAAGTTTCAATTCCGGCAGATTCTCGGGATTCGACGCAAGATTCCCGTCGGCGAAGGACGCCGTCGCCACCATCAGCGCCATCAGACCGGCAGTCATTCGCCCTGCGAGCATGTCGTCGCTCCTCCCATGAGCCAGCCTGTGCCACCATAGCTGGGCGAGGTGGCATGAGGTCAAGACACGCAGCGGCAAATAGTGAGGGGAAATGTTCAACATAGGAAATGCAAATACCCCATCGTGCTAGCATGATCGGAAGGGCGCCGCTTGGGGGCGACGGTGAACTGTGTGAGGAATGAATGCGCTGGATGAAGGGGTTCGCCATGGCTGGCGCCATGGCATTGGTCTGGATGAGCCTGTCGGCCTTTAGCCCCCCCCCGAAATTGGTGAAGCTGGCGTTACAGGAAGGCGGCACCGCGTCGTGGGAAGCCTTTGCGATACATGCGCTTCAGCTTGACGAGAAGATTGGTGTCAAGCTGAAGATCCGCCACGTGGCCGACAGCAAGGCCGGCCAGGTGGCGCTGCAGGCCGGCCGGGTCGACATCATCCTGTCCGATTTTACCTGGGCCTCGCTGCAAAGGAACCAGGGGGCCGATTTCACCTTCGTGCCGCATTCGCTGGCCGTAGGCGGGGTGATGGCCATGCCCGGCGGCAAAGTGGCCTCGGTCGCGGATCTGAAGGGGGCCACGCTGGCCGCCGCAGGCGGGCCGGTCGACAAGAGCTATCTTGTCCTGCAGGCCTATTATGCCGCCAAGACCGGGGGCGATCTGACCAAAGACGTCACGGTGAACTTTGGCGCGCCGCCCCTTGTCAATGAACAGCTCACCGGCGGCCAGGCCGATGCCAGCCTCAACTTCTGGCATTTCAACGCTCGTGCCGCCGCGGCCGGCGCCAGCCAGATCGTCTCGGTTCCCGAGATGCTGACGGAACTGGGCGTGCCGCAGACGCCGCCGCTGCTGGGCTGGGTCTTCTCGGAGGAATGGGCCGCCAAGAATCCCGCTGCCATCAGGAATTTCCTGGATGCCTCCTTCGCGGCCAAGGCGGCGCTGCTGACCGACGCCGCGCTGTGGGAAAAGATCCGTCCCGAAATGAAGGTCGACGATGACGCGCTGTTCATCGCCTTGCGTGATGCCTATCGCGCCGGCATCGTCACCAGCTATACCGATGCCGATATCGAGGCCGCCCGGCAGACCTATGCGCTTCTTGCCAAATATGGCGGCGCCGACCTGACCGGTGACCAGCCCGATCTGGCCGAGGGCACGTTCTGGGCAGGCTACCGGAAGTGATGCCGGCGTGGTGGGCAGGCCATGACGCAGCAGACCAAGCGCGAGGGTCCCCTGTCTCCCGCCGTGCGGGCCTGGGCGGGTTGGCTGTCCTTCCTGCTGCTTCTGGGCGCCTGGCAGGGACTGGCGATGGTGGCACAGTCACGCTTCCTGCCCTCGCCCTTCGTTGTTGCGGGACATGCGGGCTGGCTGATCGGCAACGGCCACCTGATCGAGGATTTCAGCGTCACGGCCCTGCGGGCCGCTATCGGCTTCGGGGTGGCCATGATTCTGGGCACCGCTGCGGGTCTTGCGCTGGGCCGCTCGCGCTGGGCGGATGCGCTGTTTCTCAACTGGGTGATCGTGGGTATGAACCTGCCCGCCATCGTGGTCGCCATATTGCTTTACATCTGGCTTGGCCTGACGGACACCGCACTGATCCTCGCCGTGGTGCTGAACAAGACGCCGGTCGTCATCACCAGCATCCGCCAGGGTGTGCTGAGCTTCGACCCGGCCTGGCAGGAGCATGCGCGTGCCTTCCGCCTGTCGCGGCGCGACACGCTGCACCACATCTACCTGCCGCAACTGGTGCCCTTTCTTCTGGCTGCGGCACGCACCGGGTTGTCCCTGGTATGGAAGATCGTCCTGGTCTTCGAAGTGCTCGGCGCCGATCGCGGCGTGGGCTTCCGCGTTTCGATTTTCTTCCAGTTCTTCGACATGA
>JAIRJX010000192.1 GCA_031260425.1 Gemmobacter sp. | reverse complement strand
CCAAAGCGACGATCACAACCGTCTTGGCGCCCACCCGAGACCGGGCTCGTCTTTTCGTTGCGACGGATGGCAGAGGCTGTCCCCATGCGAGCCTTTCTTCCCGCCCGGACCCGCCATGTCGCGGCCCGGCAACGCGACTCCCGCCCCCCGTCTGGCGCTTCGATGACACCCGCGCGATGATCGAGGATGGGTGGTGTGGCCTGCCAAAATGGAGGAAGCAACCGTGGCGTGCATTTCCTGGCAAGACAGATCCGCTCTCGGTTGTCGTGGCCGATAAAGTCGGAAGTCATTGTTTTCACAGGGCCCATGCGGCCGCGTTGCGCGGGCTGTGGCCTTCCGGTGCCGGCCGGCCCGCGAGATGTGATTTGCAGGCATTTCGACCGCCGCATTTCCGCGCAACGGCTAGTGACAATCCTTTTGGCGTCCGCTAGGAGGGCGCCATCCGCGCATCGGCCCCTTGCGCCCCTGCGCCCGTCCCTTGTGGAGTGTGCTGCGATGAAAGCAGAGGTTTTTCTCTCCGACAATTACCGCCCTGCAGAAGACGAGCCGTTCATGAACGAGCGTCAACTCGAATACTTTCGGCGCAAGCTCCTGACCTGGAAGCAGGAACTTCTGGATCAGAGCGCCGAGACGCTGGACAACCTGCATGAAAGCGCCCGCAACGTGCCCGACCTGGCCGACCGCGCCAGCGAGGAAACCGACCGCGCGCTGGAACTGCGCACTCGCGATCGACAGCGCAAACTGATCGCCAAGATCGATGCGGCGTTGCGGCGGATCGAGAATGGCGAATACGGCTATTGCGAGATGACCGGCGAACCGATCAGCCTCAAACGCCTCGATGCCCGCCCGATTGCCGTCATGACACTGGAGGCGCAGGAGAAACACGAGCGCCGCGAGAAGGTGCATCGCGACGACTGACCGCAGGTGCGGTGCTTGCGCGCCGGCTGGTTGACCGACAAGGATGGGCCGGGCCGGCGGGGTCCGGCCTTTGTGCTTTCGGCTCCGGTTTTCGGGAGGGTGCGATGGGATTGCTCGATGGGCGTGAGGTGACGGTGCTTGGCGCAGGCGTGGCGGGGCTGACGCTGGCCCGTGCGCTGGCGTTGCGTGGGGCAGAGGTTACCGTGCTCGAACAGGCTGAAGCGATCCGCGAGGTCGGCGCCGGGCTGCAGATCACTCCGAATGGTGCGGTGGTGCTGGAGGCGCTGGGCCTCGGGGCTGCGCTGCGGGCGGCGGCCCTGCCGGCGCAGGCGGCGGAATTGCGCGATGGTATCGATGGCGGGCTGGTGCTGCGGATGGATCTGGCGCGGCGGAAGAGTGCGGGTTGGCACCTGCTGCATCGCGCCGACCTCATCGAGCTTCTGGCTGAGGGGGCCCGTGCCGCCGGTGCGAAGATCCGTTTGCTGCAGCGGATCGAAGCGGCGGATCTTTCCGGCGCGGTGCCGCATCTGGTGACTGCCCAAGGGACGGAACTCTCGCCTGCGTTGCTGATCGGGGCCGATGGGCTGCATTCGCACTTGCGCGCGGCATTGAACGGGAAGGCCGCGCCCTTCTTCACCGGGCAGGTGGCCTGGCGTGCGGTAATCCCGGCCGAGCCCGGCGCCGCATCTGTGGCCGAGGTGCATATGGGGCCGGGCCGGCATCTGGTCAGCTATCCGCTGCGGAGGGCCAGCCTGCGCAATATCGTTGCGGTGGAAAGCCGGTCCGGCTGGGTCGAGGAGGGCTGGAACCTGCGCGACGATCCGATCGCCGTGCGGCTGGCCTTCGAGGGTTTCGGACCTCGCGTGCGCGGCTGGCTCGACCAGGTGGAGGAGATCTGGCTTTGGGGCCTCTTTCGCCATCCGGTGGCGACGGCTTGGGGCCGGGTGCTGCCGCGTGGCTTCGTGGCGATCCTTGGCGATGCGGCGCATCCGACGCTACCGTTTCTTGCACAAGGGGCCAACATGGCGCTGGAAGATGCCTGGGTTCTGGCCGACACACTCGACCGGCTGGGGCCGGGGGCGGCGGCGCTGGCAGCCTATCAGGCCGCGCGTGTGGCGCGTTGCATGCGGATCGTGGCTGCGGCCGATGGCAATGCGCGGGCCTATCACCTTGGCGGGCCGCTGCGCGAGATCGCGCATCTCGGGCTCCGGATCGGTGGACGGCTGGCGCCGGGGCTGGCCCTGTCGCGCTATGGCTGGTTGCATGACCATGATGTGACCGCCTGAGTGCCGAGGGCAGATGCTTGGGTGACGTTGGCGAGATGCTATCGGTTCGGCGGAGCGTCGGCAGACAGCGGCGCCCCCACCGTCCCGGCTGTCCTCCGTCGCGTAGACCGCCGAAGGTCTGAGCGTAAAAAATACTCACGGATCCCCACCTACCTTTATGCATGATGTGGAGGGGGCGAAAACGCCCCCCAATCCATTGCAACAACAAGAAGATCCCGTTTCGGATACCTGCCTCAGGCGGCGAGGTCGATCCAGACCGGGGTGTGATCCGACGGCTTCTCGCCGCCGCGCGCATCGCGGTCGATCCCCGCATCGCGCAAGAGGTCGGCCGCCTGTGGTGAGAGCATCAGATGGTCGATGCGGATACCGTTGCCTCGCTCCCACGCCCCCGCCTGATAGTCCCAGAACGAATAATGTCCGGGCCCCGGTTCGCGCAGCCGGAAGGCGTCATAATAGCCCATATGTTCAAGCCTGCGGAAAGCGGCGCGGCTTTCGGGCAGTGCGAGCGCGTCTTTCGCCCAGGCCTCGGGCCGTGCGGCATCTTCGGCCTGCGGGATGATGTTGTAGTCTCCGGCCAGCACCACCGGCTCTTCCGTCGCCAGCAACTCCGTCGCGCGCGCGCGCATCCGCGCCATCCAGTCCAGTTTGTAGCCGTATTTTCCGCCGATTTCCGGTTGGCCGGCATCATCGAAGCCAACCGGATTGCCGTTCGGCAGGTAGAGCCCGCAAAGCCGTACCGCGCCGGCCTCGCCAATCACCGTCGCCTCGATCCAGCGGGCCTGTTCGTCGCTGTCGTCGCCGGGTAGGCCGCGCGTCACGTCTTCGAGCGGCATGCGGGAGAGCAGGGCCACGCCGTTGAAGCTTTTCTGGCCGTGGGTTTCTACCTGCCAGCCCAGATCCTCGAAAAGCGTGCGCGGGAAGGCCGCATCCGGCGACTTGATCTCTTGCAGCGCCACCACGTCGGGGCGCGCCCGGTCGAGCCAGGCCGGCAATGCCTCGAGCCGGGCCTTGATACCGTTGATGTTGAATGTGGCGAGTTTCACGGCGGCTCCCCCTCGTGCCAAGGGCGCCAGTCTATCGCCGTTCGGGCCGGTTCTGGCAAGCCCGGAGCGGAACATCGTCGGCCACCAGATTCGCGAAACTTAAGGCTTTGTTAATACTTGCGAATCATGGATTTGTTGCCGGGTTGTGGATAATTCTGGCATATTTGTTCCGTGGATAACTTTTAGGAAACACAGTTCCGCAAGGTATCAGCACGGCTTAGCGAGAGACCGGTTTGTGGATAACTCGCTCTGCAACGTGTGGATGTGAAATAGTTTGAAAAAACAATCACAAGGAGCAAGGCTCAAGGGGCAAATACTGCTCAACCAAGGGGGACCTACCATGAGCGCACTGCGTAAGATCGTTGAAGTCGCTGACGTTTCCATCCTCGCTGATCTGATGTCGGGCCTCGGCGCCGACCTGATGCCCTGCTCGAATATCGAGACCGGCATGGGCGCTGATCTGATGCCCTGCTCCAATATCGAAGGTGCCGACATGCTCACCGGTGGCGCTGCGGCTCTGATGCCGTGCTCGAACATCGAGACCGGCATGGGCGCCGCGTTGATGCCCTGCTCGAACATCGAAGGCTCCGAGATGGTCGGTGGCGCCGGCGCTTCGCTGATGCCCTGCTCGAACTGACGTTTCGAAAGACCCCCTCCATCGCCTGCTGCCCGGCGCGGGAGGGGGGCTGAACTGCCGGGCCAATATTCCCAGGTCATCTCCATGTCCAACGTGGTTCGCTTTGCAGCCGCCGCGCGGTCTTCCCGTGTGCCTGCGCCTCAGGGGGGGCTTGCCGCTCTGCTCGCCGCCGTCGCCACCGGGCGCCGCCGGGAAGGCGATGCTTTCTGGTTGAAGGAGAATGCCGAGCTTCTGGGCATCCTCGCCGCATTGCGCGTCGTGGTGCCGGCCGAAGCGCTGGTGGCCTATGCGCCGTTCCACGACAGCCTGCCGGAGCGGATGGCTTTCCATCCACAATACTACCGCATGCTGCTGGGTCTGGCGGTGGCGCTGCGCGATCTGGGCCAGCCCGGCGACATGGCCGAGCGGCTGGCGGCGAGCGTGGCGGCTGGCGGCTGGATCGACAGCGAGGTAAACGACCTCCAGCGCGCTGAAAGCCGTTATCTGCTGGCCCGCTCCGGCCAGCGGATCGAACTGCCGGGGCTTGATGACCGGTTGCGCGGCTTCATGGCGCGGCCCGAGACCTTCGCCCTGCCCAATCCGCGCGCCGCCTATGACCTGCTGCATGCGATCTTCTACCTCAGCGAATATGGCCGCCGCCCCTTCTCATTGGATGAGAACGCGCGTGCCGCGCTGGACAATCTTGGTAACCTCGCCTGTCTCGACGGCGATGGTGATCTTCTGGCCGAGGTCTGTATCGCGCTCCGCTATTGCGGCGAGGATCTGCCTGCACTATGGCAGGATATGGTAGTGGCCGAGGCACAGGCTTTCCGCGTCGAGCCTGGGTATGGCGCAGATTATTCGGATTCCTATCACAATTATCTTGTCAATCAGTGGTTGATCGGGACTATTGGAATAACCGCATTCGGCGATCGATTCCCGGCAGGTCCCATGACATTCAAGCTGATCCGTTCCCCGGTTGCTCCGCTCCGCGAATGGTCGCAGGCGCTGCTGACGCTGGGTGAGCGTAGGCGGGCAGACTATGCAGTGATGCGTGCGGCCTGCGCCCCTCGGCTTTCGCCTGCGGCGCTGGCGGCGGCGGACCGCGCGGCTGAAGCCTCGCCGGGGTTCGAGCGGTTCTTTGCCACCTTCGCCCGCCCCGCCGCGGCGTCGCCCGGCCCGGTCCTGCTGCGCAGGGGCGCGTGATGACGGCGGGGCTGGCTGTCCCGCAGGTGGTGCAGCGCGCCGCCCTGATCGGGGGGGTGCTGACGCTTTTCAACACGCTGGTCTCGGTCAGTACCGATGCCATCGCCAAGGATCTGGTTTCCAGCTACCCCGCACCGCAACTCATGCTGCTATCGGGCGGACTGGCCATCCTGGCGGGATTGCTGGTGATGCTCTTCGGTCAGCGCGCGCGCATCTT
>JAIRJX010000076.1 GCA_031260425.1 Gemmobacter sp. | reverse complement strand
GGGGCTGTCTGCCCCCCGACGCTTCCCTTCGGGAAGCTCCCCCCGAGGATATTTCAGAACAGATGAAGCCAGGGGCGTTTTTCTGTTCATCATCTGTTCATAAATATCCTCAGGGGGTGAATTGAGCCGAAGGCTCAAGAGGGGGCGCGAGCGCCCCCTTCGCGACATGGGAGAAGGGACGGAGCCCGACCACGGGTGCGCGCTGCCTGATGGCTTTTCGTGCCATGTTCCGGGTGGGGAAGGTTCGCATGAGGGCCAGCCTTGCACGACCAAAAGCTGTGCCTGCCGTAGCGTCGCACCCCGCTGCACGGCGTCCGGGGCTTGTGATGGGGGCCGCTCCGGTGTCAGATGCATCCAACCGGAAGGCCAACCGGAAGGAAAGTGACGGATGCGTGGCGAGGACAGAACCGATCTGGCGCGCAGATTCATCGAGGCGCTGCCACATGCGCGCGCGCTGGGGATGCGGTTGGAGATGTTCGGTGACGGCAAGGCGGCGCTGAGCATGGGTTACGATCCGCGCTTCATCGGCGACCCGGCGACCGGTGTCATCAGCGGTGGCGCGGTCTCGGCGCTGATGGATACGGCGGGCGGGGCGGCGGTGATGGCGCATGAGGCGGCACCGGCAGCGACGGCGACGCTTGACCTCAGGATCGACTACATGCGCGCGGCGAGCCCCGGTCAGCGCATCACGGCAAAGGCGGAATGCTATCACGTCACCCGCAGCGTGGCCTTCGTGCGCGCTACTGCCTTCGACGACGACGAATACCGCCCCGTCGCCACGGCCGCCGGCGCCTTCACGTTGGAACACCCGCAAGGGAAAGGCCGATGATCCGGCGCCCCAAACCCGAACCGGTGCAGATGGTGAAGCAGCGCCGCGATGGTGTCCTGCGCCGGCTGGTCGAGGGGGTGCCCTATATCACCTTCCTCGGCATCCAGTTCGACCGGCGCGGCGACGAGTTGACGGCGCTCATGCCCTACAAGGAGGATCTGATCGGCAATCCGATGCTGCCTGCGCTGCACGGGGGTGCGATGGCGGCCTTTCTGGAAATCGCCGCGATCATCGAACTGAGCTGGTCGTTCCTGTGGGAGGAGATGGAAAGCGGGCAACTCGACCCTGCGGGTATTGACGGCGCGGATCTGCCGCGCCTGCCCAAGACGATCGACTTTACGGTGGATTACCTCCGCTCCGGTCTGCCGCGTGATTCCTATGCGCGGGCGCGGGTGAACCGGTCGGGGCGGCGCTATGCCTCGGTTCATGTCGAGGCGTGGCAGGACAACCGCGTGCGGCTGCTGGCGCAGGCGACGGGGCATTTCCTGATGCCGGATCGCCGTGGCTGAAGCCACCGCCATCACCCATGGCAGGGTGCTGCGCATTGCCGGGCCCATCGTGCTGTCGAACGCTACGGTGCCTTTGCTCGGGGCGGTGGATACCGGCGTCATCGGCCAGATGGGGCAGGCGGCACCGATCGGGGCGGTAGGTCTTGGCGCGGTGGTCCTTGCCACCTTCTACTGGGTATTCGGTTTCCTGCGCATGGGCACGACCGGTCTTGCCGCGCAGGCCCATGGCAGCGGCGACGAGATGGAGCGGACGGCGGTGCTCGCGCGCGCGCTCCTGGTCGGGCTGGCCGCCGGGGGGAGCTTCGTCCTCGGGCAGGCGGCGCTCTTCTGGCTGGCCTTCCGCATTTCTCCGGCGTCAGTCGAGGTCGAGGCGCTGGCGCGGCAATACCTCGCCATCCGTATCTGGGGGGCGCCGGCCACAATTGCGCTTTATGCCGTCACCGGCTGGCTGATCGCGCTGGAGCGTACGCGGGGCGTTCTGGTGCTGCAATTGTGGATGAACGGGCTCAATATCCTGCTCAGCATCTGGTTCGTGCTGGGGCTGGGCTGGGCCGTGCCGGGGGTCGCCACGGCCACGCTGATCGCGGAATGGAGCGGGCTGGGCCTTGGCCTCTGGCTCTGCCGCGACGGGCTGGCAGGGTTTGGCGCGGCGCGGGCGCGGCTTCTCGATGGCGTGGCGCTGCGCCGGATGGTGAGCGTCAATGGTGACATCATGATCCGCTCGGTGCTGTTGCAAGGCAGCTTCACCGCCTTCCTGTTCTTCGGCGCGGGGCTTGGCGACGTGACGCTGGCGGCAAATCAGGTGCTGATGCAGTTTGTGGAAATCACCGCCTATGCGCTGGACGGTTTCGCCTTCGCGGCCGAGACGCTGGTGGGGCAGGCGGTCGGCGCCCGCGCCCGCCCGGCGCTGCGCCGCTCGGTTGCCATCGCGTTCCAGTGGGGCATCGGCGGTGCTGCTGCTCTGGCACTGCTCTTCGGGCTGACCGGTCCGCGCATCATCGACCTGATGACGACGGCGCCGGAGGTGCGTGAGACGGCGCGTCATTATCTTGGCTGGATGGTCGCAGCCCCCCTGATCGGGATCGCAAGCTGGATGTATGACGGTGTCTATATCGGCGCCACCGCCACAACGGCGATGCGCAACGCCATGATCCTGTGCGTGGCGCTTTATGCCGTGGCTTTGGCGATCCTGCTGCCGCCCTTCGGCAATCACGGCCTCTGGGCTTCGCTCATGGTGCTGAACATCTTGCGCGGGGTGACGCTGGGTCTTGGCTGGCCGCGGATCGAGGCGCGGCTTACCACCTGAGCCGCGCGAAAAGCGCCGAGGCCGCCCAGCCGGCGAAAGCCGCGATCATCAGCGAGGCCAGTCCGTAAAGCAGGGGCTGGTCCTGCGCCGCCTCGAACAGGAACCGCTCCAGCCCCGCCTTGCGCACCCAGATCGCGCGTTTCAGCGTGTCGATCACATGGCCGTCACGGATGAGGAAGATGCGCACGAAATAGCTGCCATCCGTCAGCTCGGCCGGCAGAGCGATATCGGTGCGGAACAGGGTCTCTTCGGTCAGCGAGACGGTGTTCTCCTCCAGCCGATAGCGGTTGCCGGCGGTGCGCAGGCGTTGCAGGGCTTCGGTGAAGGCGGGCGCATTGTCGGCATCGTCGCTGATCCCCACCGCGCGGATGGCGCGGGGCAGGGTGATCGAGTGGCGCATGTCTTCGGTCTGGGTCAGGATCTCGCGCAGCGGCGCCGAGGTGGCGATGGCGTAGAAGCTGGGTGCATGGCCGATCTCCACCGCTGCGCTGTTGACCCAGACGCCGAAGCGGCGATCCTTGCGGCGCACGGTCAGGGTCTCATCCGGTCCCTGCACGGTGATGATGACCCGCAGGGGGCCGCTGCCCTCGGGCACCGGCGTATCGCGTTTCACCGCGCCGTAGATCAGGATCTCGGACCCGCTGAAGTCGGCGGTGATCGACACGGCCGACTGGCTGAGGCCCGCCACGATTTCTTCCGCCGCAGCGGCGCCCGGCAGGAGCAGCAAAAGCATGAGCAGAAGCCGCGTCATGGCAGCCGCCCCGGCGTGATCGAATAGAACTCCGCCGGGGTGAGCACCAGATCAAGTGCCACCTTCGCACAGACCGCCAGCACCAGAAGCGCAAGCAGGATCCGCAACTGATCGGCCCGGAGCTTCATGCCCACCTTTGCGCCAAGCTGCGCTCCGACCACACCGCCGAGGATCAATGTCACTGCCAGCAGGATGTCGACGGTCTGGCTGGAGACCGCGTGCATCACCGTGGTGAAGGCGGTGGTGAAGATGATCTGGAAAAGCGAGGTGCCGATCACCACCCGGGTCGGCATTCCCAGAAAATAGATCATCGCCGGCACCATGATGAAGCCGCCGCCCACCCCCATCACCGCCGAAAGGAGGCCCACGAAGACCCCGACCGCCATCGGCGGCAGCACGCTGATATAAAGGCCCGAGGTGCGGAACTTCATCTTCAGCGGCATCCGGTGGACCCAGCTATGCACATGCGCCCGCTTCACCACGCCGCCGGGCTTGCGGGCGTGCAGCATGGCCCGCAGGCTTTCGCGCAGCATCAGAAGGCCCACGAGGCCGAGAAACAGCACATAAGAAAGCTGCACCACAAGGTCGACCTGCCCGGCCGCACTCAGCCGGGCGAAGAGCCAGATGCCGATACCGGAACCGATCAGCCCTCCCGCCAGCAGCACCAGCCCCATGCGGAAATCCACCGCCTTGCGCCTGAGCTGCGCCAGAACCCCCGAGATCGACGAGGCCACCACCTGATTTGCCCCGGTCGCCACCGCCACCGCAGGGGGTATGCCGATGAAGAAGAGCAGGGGCGTGATGAGAAAGCCGCCGCCCACACCGAACATGCCCGACAGAAAGCCCACGATGCCGCCGATGCCGATCAGCAGCCAGGCGTTGACCGAGACCTCGGCGATGGGGAGGAACAGCATCATCGGATCGCGTCATGACCGGTGGGTGAGACTATGCCCAGACTGCGTAAAGCAGCAGGCAATGTCAAACGCCTGGGGATGGGGGGAGGGAGGGGGTGTGCGCCCGTGTGACGGCAGGGAGGTCGGCTGTGGCCAGATGTCGAGGCAGCGGCTAATGGCCCCTCAGGCATCGTGTGAGCCTCCGCCAAGCCCGAAACCCGCCGGGCTACCCCCTCGGGTGGGCGCTTTTGGGGACACCCGCGAGGGAATCGGGCATGGTGGAGCCATAAAGCGGCGACCACAATCGTATCAGGCGCCCACCCGCAGTCAGGTGCTGCCCTCTGTCGCATCGGGTAACGAGGGCCAGGGGATGGTGGGCCTCGCCGCAAGACCGGATGAAGCTCTTCGCTCCGGGGTCGGACGGCCTCCCGCCCTGCCTCAACGCTCCTTCACATAGGGATCGCCCCCGGCGCGGGGTGGGATCGCCTTGCCGACGAAGCCGGCAAGGATCACCACCGTCAGCAGATAAGGCAGGGCCTGTGTGAACTGCACCGGGATCAGCACGAAGCCGAGGTCGATGTTCTGGTAGCGGATGGAAATCGCTTCCAGAAGCCCGAAGAGCAGGCAGGCCAGCAACGCGTGCCAGGGCCGCCATTTGGCGAAGATCAGCGCGGCAAGCGCGATGAAACCCTTGCCCGCCGTCATCTCGCGCCCGAATCCGGCAGAGAGGCCGCAGGCCAGATAGGCGCCGGCAAGGCCGCAAAGCAGCCCGGTGATCGCCACCGCCGCATAGCGGATGCCGGTAACCGAGATGCCCGCCGTATCCACCGCTGCCGGATTCTCGCCCACCGCCCGGAGCCGTAGCCCGAAACGGGTGCGATAGAGCAGCCAGGCCGAGACTGGCACCGCCACCGCCGCGACGTAGACGAGGATCGAATGGCCCGAGATCAACTCGTAGTAAACCGGGCCGATCGCCGGCAGATCGGCAAGGGCGCGCGCAAAAGGCAGGGTGATCGGCTCGAACCGTGCGGCACCTTCCAGCGAGGGCGTGCGGCCGCCAAGGCCGAACCACTTCTGGCCCAGGAGCACCGTCAGGCCGGAGGCGAGGAAGTTGATCGCCACCCCGGAAATCAACTGGTTGCCCCGGAAGGTGATCGAGGCGAGGCCATGGATCGCCGCGAAGACCAGCGAGGCGCCGATCCCGGCCAGAAGCCCGATCCAGACCGAACCGCTCACCGCCGCTGCCGCCCCCGAGGCGAAGGCGGCGATCAGCATCTTGCCCTCCAGCCCGATGTCGAAAATGCCGGAGCGTTCGGAGAAGAGCCCGGCGAGGCAGGCCAGCAGCAGCGGTGTTGCCAGCCGCACCGTGGAATCGAGGATCTGGATGATCGTCGCAAAATCCATCACCGCATCCTCCAGAGCCGCCGGAGGGGCGCTCGCACCATCTCGTCCAGTGCGCCGGTGAACAGGATGACCAGCGCCTGAATGACGATGATCAGCTCTTTCGGGATGCGGGTCCAGAGCGCCAGTTCCGCCCCGCCCTGATAGAGAAAGCCGAACAGGATCGCCGCGAAGATCACGCCCACCGGATGGCTGCGCCCCATCAGCGCCACGGCGATGCCGATGAAGCCCGCGCCTTCCACACTGTTGAGCAGCAACCGGTTCGTCTCGCCCTGCACGGTGTTTACCGCCATCAGGCCGGCCAGAGCTCCGGAGATCAGCATGGCATACATGGTGATGCGGATCGGGCGGATACCGGCATAGACCGCCGCCTTCTCCGACTTGCCGAAGGCTCGGATCTCGTAGCCGAGCCGGGTTCGCCAGATGGTCACCCAGACCAGCCCACAGGCCAGGAGCGCGAGGATCAGGCTGATATTCGCCGGTGTGCCCTTGGCGAAGGGGATGCCCACCGCGCCAAGGATGGCGTGAAGGTCGGGCAGGTTGGTCTCGGCCGGGAAACGGGCGGTGGCCGGATCCATCGAGCCGCGCGGCCGCATCACGTTCACCAGCAGGTAGTTCAGCACCGCGGCGGCGATGAAGTTGAACATGATGGTCGTGATCACGATATGGCTGCCGCGTTTCGCCTGAAGCCAGGCCGGCAGCGCCGCCCAGGCCGCCCCGAAGACCGCGGAAAGCAGGGTGGAGGCGAGGAGCGCCAGGCTCCAATGGGGCCAGGGCAGCGCCAGGCAGGCAAGGGCGACGCCAAGCCCGCCCATCGTTGCCTGCCCCTCGCCGCCGATGTTGAAGAGGCCCGCATGGAAGGCGACGGCGACCGCAAGCCCGGTGAAGATGAAATTCGTGGCGTAGTAAAGCGTGTAGCCCCAGCCATAGGTCGAGCCGAGCGCGCCGGTGACCATGATCCACAGCGCCTCTACCGGATCTTCGCCGATCAGCAGGATCACGAGGCCCGAGATGACAAAGGCGATGATAAGGCTCAGGAGCGGCACCAGCAGCGCATCGGCCCATTTCGGCATTCCGCCCATCACGCGGCCTCCTCGCCGATACCGGCCATGAGCAGGCCAAGTTCCCGCTCGTCGGTGGCACCGGGCAGGCGCTCGCCCATGATGCGGCCGTCGAACATTACCGCGATCCGGTCGGAACGCGACAGGATCTCGTCAAGCTCGACCGAGACCAGCAGCACAGCCTTGCCGGCGTCGCGCAGAGCGAGGATCTGTTTGTGGATGAACTCGACCGCGCCGATATCCACCCCCCGCGTCGGCTGGCCGATCAGCAGAAGGTCCGGGTTACGCTCGATCTCGCGCGCCACTACCAGCTTTTGCTGGTTGCCGCCCGAGAAATTCCTGGCCGCAAGCGCGGGGACCTGCGGGCGCACGTCGAAGCGCTCCATCTTGGCGGCGCAATCGGCGCGGATCGCGGCATTGTCCATCAGGGCGGCGTTCTTCTGATAGGCGGGCGCGTGGTGATAGCCGAAGGCCATATTCTCCCAGGCGGCGAAATCCATGATGAGGCCGCGGGTCTGCCGGTCTTCGGGCACATGGGCAATACCTTGGGCGCGGCGGCTTCGACCGTCTGAATGTTTCCCTGTCAGGTCAATCTCTTGTCCATTGATCTTTACGCGGCCGGTTGCCTGGGAGATGCCACCCAGAACCTCCAGAAGCTCCGACTGACCATTGCCCGCCACCCCGGCGATCCCGAGGATTTCACCCGCGCGCAGCGTCAGGTTCACCCCCTTCAACCGCTCCACCCCCTGCGGATCGCGCACCCGGAGATCGTCGATCTCCAGCACGATGCGGCCGGGGCTGGCCGGGGCCTTCTCGACCCGGAGCAGCACCTTGCGGCCGACCATGAGTTCCGCCAGTTGTTCAGGGCTGGTCCCTGCTGTCGGTAGCGTCGCTGTCATCTCGCCGCGCCGCATCACGCTTACCGTGTCGGTGATCTCCATGATCTCGCGCAGCTTGTGGGTGATGAGGATGATGGTCTTGCCCTGTTCCTTCAGCCCGCGCAGGATGCGGAACAGGTGGTCGGCCTCGGCAGGGGTCAGCACGCCCGTCGGCTCGTCCAGGATCAGGATATCGGCCTGCCGGTAAAGCGCCTTGAGGATCTCCACCCGTTGCAGATGGCCCACGCTCAGATCCTCGATCAGCGCGTCGGGCTCCACTTCCAGTTCGTATTCACGGGCCAGTTCTGCCAGCACCTTGCGCGCCTTGCTCAGAGACGGCGCGAGCAGTCGCCCTTCCTCGACGCCAAGGATGATGTTTTCCAGCACGGTGAAGTTCTGCACCAGCTTGAAATGTTGGAATACCATGCCGATGCCGGCACGGATGGCGCTCTGGCTGTCGGGGATGGTGGTCGGGTGGCCGTTGATCACGATCTCGCCGCTATCGGCCTTGTAAAAGCCGTAGAGGATCGACATCAGCGTCGATTTCCCGGCGCCGTTCTCGCCGATGATGCCATGGATCGAGCCGCGCGCGACCTGGATCGAGATATCCTTGTTCGCCTGAACCGGGCCGAACGCCTTCGAGATGCCGCGCAATTCGATGGCGAAGGGGGCGGCAGGATCCTGCCGCCCCATCACGTTGCTGCCTGCCATCGGCGTCAGAACTGGCCCGCCGGGCAACTGTCGTCCGACATGTAATCATGCACCTGCAACTCGCCCGACTTGATCCTCTCGGCCGCCGCGTCCACCGCCGCCTTCATCTCCGGGGTGATGAGGGCCGCGTTGTTCTCGTCAAGCGCATAGCCCACACCCTCGGCCTTGAGATCGAGCGTCACGATCCCCGGCTGGAGGTCGGCGCCCTCCTTGAAGGCGTTGTAGACTGCGACATCCACCCGTTTCAGCATCGAGGTCAGCACCTGGCCCGGATGAAGGTGGTTCTGGTTGCTGTCGACGCCGATCGAGAGGATCCCCTCATCGGCAGCCGCTTGCAACACCCCCATGCCGGTGCCGCCGGCGGCGGCGAAGATCACGTCGGCGCCCTGCGATTTCTGCGCCTTGGCGATCTCGGCCCCCCGGGTCGGGTCGTTCCAGGCCGCCGAGGTGGTGCCGGTCATGTTCAGGATTACCGTGGCATCCGGATTGACTGCCTTCACGCCCTGGGCATAGCCGCAGCCGAACTTGCGGATCAGCGGAATGTCCATGCCGCCGATGAAGCCCACGGTGCCGGTCTTGGAGGCCATGGCGGCCAGCATGCCGACGAGATAGGAGCCCTCGTGCTCGGTAAAGGCGACGGTCAGCACGTTCGGTGCCTCGACCCAGCCGTCGATGGTGACGAACTTGGTGTCGGGGTAGTCGGGGGCGACGGCGGCAATCGGGTCGCTCTGCGCGAAGCCGGTAGTGACGATCGGGTTGGCACCCGACTCGGCCAGACGGCGGAGCGCCTGTTCACGCTGCGCCTCGGCGGTGATCTCCAGCTCCTTGTAGGTGCCGCCGGTTTCCTTCGCCCATCGCTCGGCGCCATTATAGGCGGCCTCGTTGAAGGATTTGTCGAATTTGCCGCCCATGTCGTAGATGATCGCAGGCTCGGCCGTGGCCATTGCGGAAGACAACGCGAGCGTGGCCGCCGCGCCGAGCAGGGTTTTCATCAGGGTCATGGAAATCTCCCGGTTTTGCTTGTCAGGTCCCGGCCCCCTACCTGGGGTTGTGGGGCCTGGCCCGGATTAGGGCGGGAATGGATCGGCCGGTCAAGATGGAATCGCCGGGCGGTCAGATCCCGGTGGATTTCCCTGTGGATCCAGGCCGCGCGCCATGACCAGAGCGTCAAGCGGGGTGCCGTCGGGATGGCGATAATAGCGCGGACGGCGGCCGGTGACGGCGAATCCCCCCGCGGTGTAGAGTGCGATAGCAGCAGTATTGTCCACGGCGACCTCCAGGAAGGCGGTGCTGGCGGCGCGGGTGGTGGCGGCATCGAGGAAAGCGGCGAGCAGGCGGCGGCCCTCTCCGGCACGCCGTGCCTCGGGCACGACGGCGAGGGTCAGGAGTTCCGCCTCTCCCGCCGCCGCGCGGCCGACCAGCAGGCCCAGCGGCGTGGCGAGGGTGAAGCAGAGCGGATCCGCTGCGAGTGTGGCGAATTCCGCCGCCGACCAAGGGCGTGGCGTGGTGAAACAGCGCAGATGCAGCGCCGCCATTTCGGCCGGGGTCATGGCCGAAGTCACGGCAGGATCACCGGCGGCGGCTCCGAAGGCGGGCTGGCATCGGCGGGGCGGACGTAAAGCGGTGCCGGACGGGGGCCGATACGGCCAGAGCGGAAGCGCCGGGCGGCGGTGTGGGCCAGCCGTCGCGGGAGGTCGGTCAACGCCGTCTCCACCGCCTCGGCGCCGAAGGGGCGGGCGATCTCCGCCGCGCGGTGGCCGACGACCCGCAAACCCTCAGGCGGCGTCAACGCCGCAAGACTGGTGGCCGGGTCAAGCAGGATCGGCGCCGATTGCGTCAGGCCATGGCTGAAATGCTGTAGATAGACCTGGTCGCGCGGGGCAGGCAGGCAGACCCATTCCGCAGGATGGATATCCGGCTCCCCCCTCTCGTGCATCAACTCGAAGCTGGAGATCCCTGCCACCGGGATGCCGAGGCCAAGCGCCAGCCCCCGCGCGGCGGAGACTGCGATCCTGACCCCGGTGAAATTGCCCGGCCCGATGCCGACCGCGATCCCGCCCAGATCGCGCCAGCCGAGGCCGGCCTCGGCCAGCACCTCCTCCAGCAGCGGCATCAGCCGTTCGGCCTGGCCTTTCTCCATCACTTCCATCCGCATGACGGGCGGCAGGGTGTCACCGGACAGGAGCAATGCGGCCGCGCAATGCGCGGCCGATGTGTCGAAGGCGAGAAGCGGGAGCGAAAGGGGCACCATGTGCGCCGGCTCAGGCAGCGACAGGGCGGACCTCGGTCACCTCGGGGATATAGTGTCGCAGCAGGTTCTCGATCCCCATCTTCAGCGTCAGCGTCGAAGATGGGCAGCCCGCGCAGGCGCCCTGCATATGCAGGTAGACGACGCCCCGATCAAAGCCGTGGAAGGTGATGTCGCCGCCATCCTGCGCCACGGCGGGGCGGACGCGGGTATCCAGCAACTCCTTGATCTGGCGCACGATCTCGTCATCTTCGGCGGCATGGTTGCTGCCATGGGCGGCCCTTGCCTCACCCTGGATCACTGGTGCGCCGGATTGGAAATGCTCCATGATCGCGCCGAGGATTGCGGGTTTGATATGGTCCCACTGGCTGCTTTCGGCCTTGGTCACGGTCACGAAGTCCGAGCCGAAGAACACGCCTGTCACCCCCGGCACCGCGAAGATGCGGTAGGCAAGCGGGCTTTTCTCCGCCGTCTCTGCGCTGGGAAAATCGGCGGTGCCGATATCGAGAACGGCACGCCCCGGCAGGAATTTCAGTGTCGCGGGGTTCGGGGTGGATTCGGTCTGGATGAACATGCTGTATCTCCGATCAGCTTCGTCGGATATGGGCTTCGCAGGGTGCGAAGTCAAGTTTGGAACGGTTCCAGATCGGGGCGATATTCACGACCCCCGGCAGGGAGCCATGGGTATGGAGCACCGCGTGCCGCCGCTGCCGGGCCGCGTGAGGGCCCTGTTCCCGCCCGGAACGCCCCCGGGCGCGGGGATCGAGGGGAATCGACGCCGATCCATTTCCCGGACTGGGAGGAACGCCCCCGGGCGCGGGGATCGAGGCGGGCGGGCTTGTGCCGCCCAATTGCGGCCAGCGCCCATCCGCAACCGGGCTCCTCTGCCTCCTGTGAGGCAGGGTGACGAAAGCAGAGACAGCCGCAGCCGGGGTGACATGGGCGCTGTTCCGTTCGGGATTTCCTCGCACTTGTGCCGCATAACGGGCGAAATCCGAATCGGCTCCGAACGGGAACGATGCAGGCGGCACATACGCGCTCAGGCGAGGCGGCGCAGCATCAGCCGTACGATCAGCCGATGCGCCGGTGCGACGGGCAGCATATAGGCTTTGCCGAAGCGGTTATGCACCACGACCGAGCTGGTAATGGCGAGCCGCCGCCCCTCCACCGTCACGCAGGTCATCACGTCCAGATGCCGGTCGCGCTCGGTCAGAACCAGCCGGTCCGGTGCGGCCTCCTCCACGAGGAAGAAATCCAGCCGGTCACCGGGCTCGACCCTCTCCGCCACCCGCCGGGTGAAACCGCCGATCCGTTTCACCCCGAACCTGGCCGAGATCGCATCGCGCAGGCGGAAGGCAAGGGCGAGGCCGGGCAGCGGGTGCGCCATGATGGCGTTCCACGCCTCCAGCGGTGTCATGGCACGGGGCAATTCGACGCTCTGGCTGTCGAGGAAGGCCAGCCTCTCGCGTGGGGCGACCAGAACGGTGCGGGCAGGCAGGACGGTCATGGAGGGACGGGGCAATGGATCATCTCCGTGTCATTGATCGAAACCGGCGCGGTCCTGGAGCCGGGCCGCCACCGTGCAAAGATGCAGTCGAGGATCATGCCGCCGGGGTGAGAGCGACCGGGGCGAAATCCGGCAAGCAGATGAGACGTTGCCACGAATGCAGACTACCGCGCCTGTATTGCAAGGGCCGGTATATCGAAGGAACGTATCGGGGCCTCGCGCGTGCTCAGGTTATCGCTTCCAGCCGTTCCTTCGACATGTCACCCGGCACGATGGTGATCGGGATCGGAAGGTTGCCGGAATTGCGGCTCATCGAGGTGACGAGCGGGCCGGGGCCGCTTTTCTCGGTTCCGGCGCCAAGCACCAGCACGCCGACCTGCGGGTCTTCCCTCACCTGGGCGAGGATCTCGATGGCCGGGTCGCCTTCCCGGATCACCAGTTCCGGGTTCACCCCCTGCTTGTCGCGCATCCATTTGGCAAAGACCTCGAAATGTGCCTCGATCCGTTCGCGGGCCTCGGCGCGCATCAGATCCGCTATGCCCATCCAGGGCTGGTTCTCCTCCGGCGGGATGATGGAGAGGATCTGCACCCCGGCGCCGGTATGGGCGGCGCGCAGGGCGGCATAGCGCATGGCGTTGAGGCATTCGCGGCTGTCATCCAGCACGACCAGAAACTTGCGCATGACGATCTCCCTTGCCGGAAGAATGTGGCGACACCTCTCCGGCTTGGCAAGGGTGCGGGTAAAGGGATGATCGTCGTCATGAATGCGGACTGGACCGCATTCGGCCGGAAGACCGGTCCGGCCCCGGCCCCGCCCGCCCCCCGTCCACGCGCGCTTCGGGAATACAGGGGCGATGATCGGCGGCGATGATTGCCGTCATGTGGCGCGGTGCCACAGAATCGCGCCCGCAGCCCTTGACGGGCGCCCCGGCGGAGTGGCCCCCCGTGGCAAGGAAACGGAGCGCGGCCCTTGCGGGCCGCGCACTCCTTTCCTCTCGCCCCCCGCGCGCGCCGCGCGGGGCCTCGGATGCGCCTCCGGCGGGAGTATTTG
>JAIRJX010000073.1 GCA_031260425.1 Gemmobacter sp. | reverse complement strand
TTTCGCGCCCGCCACCATCGCCCGCTATAACCGGGGTTTCCTGTCGCTGCTGGAGGGGGTTGCTGCGGCACCGGAAACCCTGCTGTCCAACCTGCCGCTGGTCTCGGCGGCGGAGGAGGCGCATCTGCTGGCGCTGGGCACCGGACCGGTTCGCGACGATGGGCCGAACCCGCCGGAGCCGCATGAGCTGATCGCGGGTTTTGCCGAAACCACGCCCGATGCCATTGCGGTCATCTGGCAGGGGCGGGCCATGACCTATGGCGAGCTTAACGCGCGGGCCAACCGGCTTGCCCGCCATCTGCGCGCCCTGGGTGTGCGGGCCGGCGATGCGGTGGCTGTGGCGACCGGGCGCAATGCCGCGATGATCGAGGCCCTCGTGGCCGTCAACCGTGCCGGCGCAGCCATCGTCCAGATGCCGACGGACGCACCGCTGGATCGGGTCACCGGCATCTTGCAAGACAGCGCCAGCCGCGTGCTCCTGACCCTGTCGGAGCGCGAGGACCTGATGGGCCTGCCCGGAGCAGTGGCGGTGGACCGGGATGCTGGCTGGCGTGACCTGCCTGACGGCCCGCCCGAGCCCTGGGTCAATCCGATCAGCTATATCGTCTATACTTCCGGCACGACCGGTGCGCCCAAAGGCACGCTGAATACCCATCTGGGCCTGCTGAACATGTGCCGCTGGCAGGCGGGCGATTTCGGCATGGATGCCCGCTGCAGTCAGACCGTCGCAGCCAACCCTGCCTTTGACGCGATCATGTGGGAAATCTGGCCGGCGTTGAGCGTGGGCGGCAGGTTGATCATACTGGAGGCGGACGACCTTGCCGATGTAGCCAGGCTTCAGGCCGCGCTTGATCGTTACCAGCCCAGCCATTTCTGGCTGCCGACCGGGCTGATGGAGGCGATGTGCAGCTCCGGCCTGCGGCTACCGCGTTCGGTGCGCTCGGTCTCGACCGGGGGCGACAGGTTGCAGGGCTATTGCCTGCCCGGGGACTGCGGCCTGCCGCTTGCCAATATCTACGGTCCATCAGAGGCTGCGGTGATCACCGTCTGTGTGGTATTGCAGCCGCATGAAACCTCGCTGGCGCCGATCGGGCGTCCGGTGCCCAACACCTGTGTCTATGTCATGGATGACAGGGGGCGGCTGCTGCCCGAGGGGGCGGTGGGCGAGCTGTGCCTCTCCGGGCCCTCTCTGGGTCCCGGCTATCTGAACCGCCCTGAACTGACGGCGCAGAAATTTGTGGCCAATCCCTACGCGAAGCCGGGGCATGAGATTCTTTACAGAACCGGCGATCTGGCGCGCTGGCGGCCGGATGGCAGGCTGGAATGCCTTGGCCGTACCGATTTTCAGATCAAGCTCAGGGGATACCGGATCGAGCCGCAGGAGATTGCCGCCGTCCTGCTGGCCCAGCCCGGCATTCAGGCGGCCTTTGTCGAAGCGATCGACAGCGGCGCCCGGCAACTGGTCGCTTTCGTCGTGGCCGAGCCCGGGCAGGATACCGCGCTGATGGAGCCGCCGGTGAAAGACGCGCTGGCGCGGGTTCTTCCCAGCTACATGATGCCGCGCCGCTATGTCTGGCTGGAGGCGCTGCCGCTGACCGATCGCGGCAAGATCGACCGCCGGGCGCTGGCTGCCCTGGCGCCGGAACCCGGCCGTCAGGTGAATACGGCAAGTCCGCGCGATGATCTCGAACTGAAGCTTTATGACATCTGGTCTTCGGTCCTGTTGCACCCGGATATCGGCCTGCGTGACAATTTCTTCGAGATCGGCGGCACCTCACTTTCGGCCATCAAGATCGTGCACCGGATCAATGCCGAATTGGGCGCATCGTTGGCCGTGACCGAGATGATCGCCCATCCGACCATCGAAGAACTGGGCGGGGTGCTGCGCAGCGGCCGCGAGAGGCGGCGGCCACAGAACCCGATCTGCTTCCGCAAGGGGGCGGGAGCGGTGAATGTCGTCTGCGTCCACCCCGGCGGCGGCACGGCCTTTGCCTATCTGTCGCTGGCGAAGGAATTGCCCGAGGATCATGGCGTCTGGGGGATCCAGTCCGTCGGGGTTTATCCCGGCGACGAGATGCTGCCCGATATCGGCGCCATGGCGGATCACTACATCGGCCTGATCGACGATCTTCTGGACCGGCCGCTGGTCATTACCGGCGCTTCCTTCGGTGGCTTGGTCGCCTATGAAATGGTGCGCCGACTGCATCTGGCGGGCAATGACCGGGCTACGGCGGTCATGCTCGACGCCCTCGGTTCGGATGATCCCGCGATCACCCAGAACGAAAAGCTGGCTGATGCGGACGAATTCCGGGCCAAGCTGATCACCTATAACGGCATGTTTCCCGGCATCGACGATGCGCAGATCGACCAGTATCACCGTATCTACAACCACAATACGCTGGCCTCGCGCCGCTGGCACTTCCGCCGGACCGAGGGGCGCGTGATCCTGGTTCAGGCGATCCGGGGGCGTAGCCGTGCGCAATTGCGCTATCTGCGGTTCTTCTGGCAGATGCGGGCCAAGGGTCGGTTCCTGTTCAAATGCACGGCCGGGGATCACTCGACCACGCTTGAAGGCGAGGATGTGCGGCGCATCGCGCGGATCATCGCCAAGGTCTTGGCGGGACGGCTGATGCCGGTCGGAGGGATGTGATGACAGCCTTGTTGACCCAGTTTGCGGCACAGGTCGCCCGTGCTCCGGATCACATGGCTGTCGATGGCGCCATGACCTATCGCCAGTTGGATGCGGCGAGTGATGCACAGGCCCGCGCGCTTGTCGCACAGGGTTTGCGCCCCGGCGAGGTGGTCGCCTTGCGGATGGAGCGTTCGGCGGCGCTGGTCGTGGCGATCCTGGCGGTGCTGAAGGCTCAGGCGCTGTATTTTCCGCTGGGCGTGGCGCAGCCCGCCGCGCGGCTGGCCGATCTTCTTGCCCGATCGGGCGCGCGTTTCGTATTGTCGGATCCGGGCCTGCCCGCCCCGCCCGACGGGCCGTGGGTCGACCTGCGCGACCTGAGGGCTGGCGGTGAGGCCGGGCTGCCCCC
>JAIRJX010000071.1 GCA_031260425.1 Gemmobacter sp. | reverse complement strand
GGCCTCACCATCGCAGCGGACATCGCGCGCAGCCATGGCGGCACGCTGCGGCTGAATGAAAGCGAGGATCTGGGGGGGCTGCGCGCCGAACTGGTTCTGGCACTCTGAGACCCTGCGCCGGGGCTGTCGGGCGTCTCTGCACCCGCTCGCAATCGGGCTCTGCCTTCTGCTGCGCAGGGTGGCGAGAAGGTGTGGAGCCCAGGGAGCCAGATATCGTGTGAGCCCGCGCGCCTCGCCCGGGACAATGCACGAAGCGCCGAGCAGCGCCCGATCACCCCTCGGGCGGGCGCTTTGGAGGTGTTGGCGCAAGGATCGAGCATGGGAGTGATTGCGTCATAAAGTGCAGATCACAACCGTTGCAGCGCCCTCCGTCGTGCAGGAAGGTGAGGGTCGGGAGGCCACGGGTTTTCTCAAGAGGCGCCTGCGTTGCGCAGGAATACGGATCCTGCCGGGATCTGAAGGGCTCAGGCGCAACGGGGGCGTTCCCGGGATATTGCCCGACGGGGAATGCCGTGGGGCCGGGAAGGGCGTGGCTCCCCAGCGCCCCGCGCCCTTGCGGCAAAGCCGAGGGGGGGCAATCTCCCGCGTGCCCTTGCAGGCCCCGGCCCGCGACACTAAGACTTGGGTAACACCTTGGCGACATGACTCTGGCAGGACGGACAGGCAGGCGAAAATGAGAGATCCGGTCGAATTTTACATGAACACCCTCGTCCCCATGGTCGTCGAGCAGACCAGCCGGGGTGAGCGGGCCTATGACATCTATTCCCGCATGTTGAAGGAGCGGATCATCTTCCTCTCCGGTCCGGTGCACGATGGCATGTCGAGCCTGATCTGCGCCCAGTTGCTGTTCCTTGAGGCGGAGAACCCGGACAAGGAAATCTCCATGTATATCAACAGCCCGGGTGGCGTGGTGACCTCGGGTCTCTCGATCTACGACACGATGCAGTATATCCGACCCAAGGTGTCCACCCTGGTGATCGGGCAGGCGATGTCGATGGGCTCGCTGCTGCTGACGGCGGGCGAGAAGGGGTTGCGCTTTTCGTTGCCCAACAGCCGTGTCATGGTCCATCAGCCCTCGGGCGGCTATCAGGGCCAGGCCACCGACATCATGATTCATGCCCGCGAGACCGAGAAGTTGAAGCGCCGGCTGAATGAGATCTACGAGAAGCACACCGGCAACGACTATGCCACGGTGGAGGCGGCGCTGGAGCGTGACAACTTCATGTCGGCCGAAGAGGCAAAGGCCTGGGGCCTGATCGACGCCATTCACGAGGGTCGCGGCAAGGCCGAGGCCGAGACGAAGTGATCTTGCCGCCCCCGGGTGAACCCGCCCGGGGGCGTTTTCGGATTGTGAAGGCCGCGGCTTTGACCTAGGCTTTCTGGACGGCCCCTGAGGGGCGCTCGGCAGAGGAAGACCATGGCGACAAATTCCGGCAGCGACAGCAAGAACACCCTTTATTGCTCGTTCTGCGGCAAGAGCCAGCACGAGGTGCGCAAGCTGATCGCCGGGCCGACCGTGTTCATTTGCGACGAATGCGTCGAACTGTGCATGGACATCATCCGCGAGGAGACGAAATCGTCCGGCCTGAAAAGCGCGGACGGCGTGCCGACCCCGCGCGATATCTGCAAGGTGCTGGACGACTATGTCATCGGGCAGGAACATGCCAAGCGCGTGCTCTCGGTCGCGGTGCACAACCATTACAAGCGGCTGAACCATTCCTCGAAGACCGATATCGAGCTGGCGAAGTCGAACATCCTGCTGATCGGGCCGACCGGCACCGGCAAGACGCTGCTGGCGCAGACGCTGGCGCGGATCCTCGACGTGCCCTTCACCATGGCCGATGCCACCACACTGACCGAGGCCGGCTATGTCGGCGAGGATGTGGAGAATATCATCCTCAAGCTGCTGCAGGCCTCGGAATACAATGTCGAACGCGCGCAGCGCGGCATCGTCTATATCGACGAGGTCGACAAGATCACCCGTAAGTCCGACAACCCCTCGATCACCCGCGACGTGAGCGGGGAGGGGGTGCAGCAGGCGCTTCTGAAGATCATGGAGGGCACGGTGGCCTCGGTGCCGCCGCAAGGCGGGCGCAAGCATCCGCAGCAGGAATTCCTTCAGGTCGATACCACGAACATCCTGTTCATCTGCGGCGGCGCCTTCGCCGGGCTCGACCGGATCATCGCGCAGCGCGGCAAGGGGTCCGCCATCGGCTTCGGTGCCTTGGTGAAGGGACCGGAGGAGCGGTCGGCGGGCGAGCTTTTCAAGGAACTCGAGCCGGAGGATCTGCTGAAGTTCGGCCTGATCCCGGAATTCGTCGGCCGGGTTCCTGTGATCGCCACGCTGGCCGACCTGGACGAGGACGCGCTGGTCACCATCCTGACCGAGCCGAAGAATGCGCTGGTCAAGCAATACCAGCGCCTGTTCGAGATCGAGGGGGTGAAGCTGACTTTCCCCCCCGAGGCACTGGTCGCCGTCGCTCGCCGCGCCATCAAGCGCAAGACCGGTGCGCGCGGCCTGCGTTCGATCATGGAGGATATCCTGCTCGACACCATGTTCGAACTGCCGGGCATGGACGGCGTCTCCGAGGTGGTGGTGAATGAGGAAGCGGTGAATGCCGGGGCAAAACCGCTGCTGGTCCATACCGAAAGCAAGAAAAAGGAATCGGCGGCGGGCTGATCCGCACCGATTTCTGCCATTGCAGAGGCCGTCCCTTGACCGGAACGGCCTTTTTCGCTGCGGTATGTAGAGGACGCTGAAATAGGTCTGGCCTTGGGGTGGACCCGCATTCAGTCGGGGCTCAGGTGGCCTCTGAGGAGACTCGAACGCCCTTAATGCAGCGGAAGGGCGGCGCTTTCGTGTCTCGTTCCGGAAGGACATGGGCTCCACGGTGCCTGATCTCGGGAAATCACAGCCTCCGCCGTCGGCCCCCTTACCACAGAGGGCGCTGCCCGGCCGTGGGTGGGCGCTCGCTAAGGCCGTGGTCGCCGGCTTTATGATGGCAGACCGCCTATGTCCGATCTCCGCGCCGACGTCACCGAAGCACCCGCCCAGAGGGCGATCGGGCACCCCGGCGGTGCTCGCACCTTGTTCCGGGCGGGGAAAGGCTCCTATGGAAGAACCATCGCCTCTACCTGCGACGCCCGGCGCAACAAAAGGGTGCTCGCCCGGGGCGCGGACGTGGTGCTGCCCGATGGCGCGGTGCCGCGCCTCGTTCCCCGGGGGCTGGGGCTGGATAGAGGGGCTCTGAGTGCGGATCGCTGCGGAGGGGGAGCCGGG
>JAIRJX010000045.1 GCA_031260425.1 Gemmobacter sp. | reverse complement strand
CGGGCGGGGGCCCTGGCGCTTCGCGCCGCATATCTCCGCCCGCCCTGCCCCGATCACCCCCCCGTGTTTCCGCCCCCCCCCCGGCCGCCCGCCCCCCCCCCCCCCCCCCCCCCCGAACTAGCCCCCCGCGCACCCGGCCCAAAGCCCACACCGGGGCTCTGCCCCGGACCCCGGAGTATTTGTCCAAGAAGCAAAGGCAGGAGGCCTTGCGCGGCGGGGCGGGCGGCCCTACTGCTGGGGCATGAGAATCCTGTTTCTGGGCGATGTGATGGGGCGTGCCGGGCGCGCAGCCATCGTGGAGCGGCTGCCGGGCCTGCGGGCGGAATGGGGGCTGGATTTCGTCGTGGTCAATGGCGAGAATGCCTCTTCAGGTGCGGGACTGACGGCGGAGCATGCGAAGGCCCTGCTGGCGGCGGGAGCGGATTGCCTGACCCTGGGCGACCACGCTTTCGACCAAAAGGACATGCTGCCCTTTATCGAGCAGGAGAGCCGCATCCTGCGACCGCTGAACTTCGCGAAGCTGGCGCCGGGCAGGGGCGCGCGGCTGTTCTCCGATGCCCGTGGGCGCAAGGTGCTGGTGGCGCAGGTTCTGGGGCAGGTCTTCATGAAGCGGCCCTTTGACGATCCGTTCTCGGCCATTGACGGGGTGTTGAAGGCGCATCCGCTGGGCGGGCTCGCGCAGGCCATCGTCGTGGATGTCCATTGCGAGGCGACATCCGAGAAGATGGCGATGGGGCATTGGTGCGACGGGCGCGCGAGCCTTGTTGTCGGCACGCATACCCATGTGCCGACCGGCGACGGGCAGATTCTGCCCGGTGGCACCGGCTATCTCAGCGATGCCGGGATGTGCGGCGACTACAATTCGGTCATCGGCATGGATAAGCTGGAGCCGCTGCGGCGTTTCGTCACCGGGATGCCGAAGGAGCGTTTCACCCCCGCCAATGGCCCGGCCACCTTGTCGGGCATCTATGTGGAGACCGATGACCGCAGCGGTCTGGCGGTGAAGCTGCGGATGATCCGGCTCGGCGGGCGGTTGGAAGAGGCGCGGCCCTGACCCCTGACCGGAGTGCGGCAGGATTTTCGCTTTCGGTCGGCCCCGGCAGGGGGACTGCGCGAATCCTTTGCGTTTCGGGAAGAAATATTCTACCAGACCTGTCGCGATTACAGGTGGAGATCCCATGCTCGGTATCGAATTGGCGCAGGAAAGCCAGCCTTATATTGCGCTCGGCATTCTTGCGGTGATGTTTGTCCTTTTCGTGCGCGAGACCTTTCCGGTCGAGGTGACAGCGATCCTCGGGGCGGCGGCGATGATCCTTGTCGGGATCCTGCCCGAGAGGGCAGCGCTGGGGGTGCTGTCGAACAACGCGCCCTGGACCATCGCGCTGATGTTCATGATCATGGGGGGGTTGGTCAGAACCGGCGCGGTGGAGATGCTGATCAGCATGGCGGAAAGCCATGCTGGGAACCGGCCGCGCACCACGCTTTTCGTGCTGTTTGCGACCGTCGCCGTGGTGTCTTCGGTGATGAACAACACCCCGCTGGTGGCGGTGATGATCCCGGTGATGATCCAGATCGCCGTGCGGATCGGGCTGGCGCCATCGAAACTGCTGATACCGCTCAGCCACATGACGGTTCTGGGGGGCATGATCTCGCTTATCGGCACCTCGACCAACCTCCTGGTCGACGGGTCTGCGCATGATGCCGGGATGGCGCATTTCGGCCTGTTCGAGATCGCGCCGCTCGGCCTTGCGGTAACGGTGGCTGGTGGGCTTTATCTCGGCATCTTCGGCAAGTGGCTGTTGCCGGATCGGCAGTCGATGGCCTCGCTGCTCGGCGACCGCAAGCGGATGAAGTATTTCACCGAGGTGGCGATCCCCGAGGATTCGGTGCTGATCGGCACCCCGGTGCTGGAAGTGCAGCAGTTCAAGCGCTCGGGCGTGCGGGTGATCGACGTATTGCGCGGCGATCTGTCGCTGCGGCGCGATCTGCAGGGGGTGGTGCTGGCCGCGGGCGACCGGGTGGTGTTGCGCACCGAGATGACCGAACTCCTGGACATGCAGAACCGAACCGACATGCGGATCGTCGACAAGCTCTCCTCGGTCGAGACCGAGACGGTGGAGGTGCTGATTACCCCCGGTTGCCGGTTGATCGGCCGGCAACTGGGCGAGCTTCGGCTGCGGCGGCGCTACGGTATCTATGTATTGGCCGCGCATCGCCGCAGCCAGAATATCGGCCGGCAGCTTGACGAGCTGGTGGTGCAGGTGGGTGACACGCTTCTGCTCGAGGGGGCATCCGCCGACATCAAGCGCCTCGCGCTCGACATGGAGATGGTCGAAGTGAACCAGCCGCAGCAGCGCGCCTATCGCCGCGGCAAGGCCCCGATTGCCATTGGCGCGCTGGCTTTCGTGGTCATCCTGTCCTCGTTCGAGGTGGCGCCGATCTATACGCTCGGCTTCTTCGCGGTGGCTGCGATCTTCCTGACCCGCTGCATCGACAGTGACGAGGCGCTGGGCTTTGTCGATGGCCGTCTGATGGCGATGATCTTCGCCATGCTGGCGGTGGGTGAGGGGCTGGACCGGTCGGGTGCGGTCAAGATGATCGTGACGGGTGTGAAGCCCTGGATGGAGGGGCTGTCGCCCTTCCTGATGATTCTCGCCATCTATCTGCTCGGGCTGATCCTGACCGAGTTCCTGTCGAACAACGCGGTGGCGGTGATCTACACTCCCATTGCGATCCAGCTGGCCCATCAGCTTGGTGTCGATCCGCGCCCCTTCGTGGTGGCGGTGATGTTCTCGGCCACGCTCGCCTTCGCGACGCCCATTGGTTACCAGACCAACATGATGGTCTATGGTCCCGGCGGCTACCGTTTCACCGATTTTACCAAGGTGGGGGTCCCGCTCAATATCATCACCTGGCTTTTGTGTTCGGCGCTGATCCCGCTGATCTGGCCGCTTTATCCCTGATTGCGGGGGCTGCACCGCGCCAGACGGGGGTTGCCGTTTTCCCCCTGTCTGGTGTAGAGCGGCGCCACCACCGAAATTGCGACCGGAGTAAGGGCCATGGCGGGCCATTCGAAATGGGCGAATATCCAGCATCGCAAGGGCAAGCAGGACAAGCTGCGCTCCAAGATGTTCTCGAAGCTGGCGAAGGAGATTACCGTCGCCGCCAAGATGGGTGATCCCGACCCCGACAAGAATCCCCGCCTGCGGCTGGCGGTGAAGGCGGCCAAGGCCGTCTCCATGCCCAAGGATGTGATCGAGCGCGCGATCAAGAAATCGCTGGGCGGCGATGCGGAAACCTATACCGAGATCCGCTACGAGGGCTACGGGGTGAACGGTATCGCGGTGATCGTCGAGACGATGACAGACAACGTGAACCGCACCGCGTCCAACGTGCGCAGCTATTTCACCAAGTGCGGCGGCAATCTGGGGCAGACCGGTTCGGTCAGTCACAGCTTCGACCGGGTGGGAGAAATCAGCTATCCGGCCGCTGCGGGCGACGCCGATACGGTGATGATGGCAGCACTTGAGGCCGGTGCCGACGATGTGGAATCGGATGAAGAGGGGCACTGGATCTATTGCTCGGTGGAGAGCCTGTCGGACGTGTCCGACGCGCTGGAAAAGGCGCTGGGCGAATCGACCGAGGCGAAGCTGATCTGGAAGCCGCAGTCGCGCAGCGAGGTCGATCTGGACACGGCGCAGAAGCTGATGCGGCTGGTCGACATGTTGGAAGAGGATGACGACGTGCAGACCGTCACCCACAATTTCGACATGTCCGATGAGGTTGCGGCGCAGCTCGGCTGAGGCCGGGCGCGTCTGCGCCGCGACGGCGGGCCCGCTATGGGCGGGGCGCTTCTTCTGGGGGACGCGGATCGCCTCCATTCGGGCTCATATGGCCTTTTTGGCGCATCCCGCATTGCCCGCTCCTCGCGCCCTGGTCCGGGCGGGAGTGCAGGGGCGGGATGCCTTGCAGATCAAACCGACAGTTATCGATCGGCTGATCCATGGCACTGCGACAGGAACAACGCCATGCTGGCGCGCAAGCGCGCTGCGGCCTGATCATTATGCAGGGCTGCGGCTTTTTCGGCTGCAAGATCATCGCGCGCCGATGATTCGCCGTACTACCTTTCGTCCGTCTCAGGCTCATGCGTTCCTTACCTTGTTTGCATGGTAACTGCCGATCCTGCCGGTTCATGAGCCTGGTTGCTGCCGCCGGTGGTGGAACTCTCGCGAGGGGCGACGGTCCTGTGGCCGCGAGGGTCGGGCCGGAAGGGGGCTTGATTCATGTCAAACCACCTGCGCAAAATTCCCGTATGCCGCATATGCGGAAAACAGGACGCGACGCATGACACCGAAACGGACCGGCAAGCGGACGAAGCGCCCCCCTGAGTTGCGCCCTGCTCCACCCCCGACTGTGGTTGCCCCGGAGGAGGGGTTGGGGATCGAGGCGTTCAGCGCCTTCGACAGGATGTATGGTGCGCTGGCCGGGCAGATGACCGGTGGCCTTTCGCCCGGATCGGCGGCACTGGCCTTCGCCGATTGGGCGATGCATCTGGCGGGTGCGCCGGGCAAGCGGATGGAACTGGCCACGAAGGGCGCGCGCAAGACGGCGCGGCTGATGGTGCATTTGCTCGCCGGCACCATTGACCCCGACGCGCCACCCGCCATCGAGCCGCTGCCCGGTGACGACCGTTTCGCGGCGGAGGGCTGGCACAAGCCGCCGTTTTCCTGGTTGGCGCAAGGCTTCCTGCTGAACCAGCAATGGTGGCACAACGTCACGCGCGAGGTGCCGGGTGTGGCGCGCCATCACGAGGAGGTGGTGTCGTTCGCGGCGCGGCAATGGCTCGACATCTTCTCGCCCAGCAACACGCCCTTCACCAATCCCGAGGTGTTGCGCCGCATGGTGGAGACGGGAGGCGCGAATATCTGGGAGGGTTGGCGCAACTGGGTCGAAGACAGCCTGCGCCAGGTCTCGGGCCAGCCGCCGGTCGGGGCCGAGGCGTTCGCGCCGGGCGAAAGCGTGGCGGTGACGCCGGGCAAGGTCGTCTACCGCAACCACCTGATCGAGCTGATCCAGTATGCCCCCGTCACCGGCACGGTGCACCCTGAACCGGTGCTGATCGTGCCGGCCTGGATCATGAAATACTACATCCTGGATCTAAGCCCGGAAAACTCGCTGCTACGCTGGCTGGTGGCGCGCGGCTATACGGTCTTCGCGATCTCGTGGCGCAACCCGGATGCCGAGGATCGTGACCTCACGCTCAACGATTATCGCCGTCTCGGCGTCATGGCGGCACTGGAGGCGATCTCGACAATTCTGCCCGACCGGCGGATTCATGGGGCGGGCTATTGCCTGGGTGGTACCTTGCTTTCCATCGCGGCGGCAGCCATGGCGCGTGATGGGGACGACCGGCTGGCCTCGATGACGCTGCTTGCCGCGCAGGTGGATTTCACCGAACCGGGCGAGCTTGCGCTGTTTATAGATGCCAGCCAGATGCACCTTCTGGAAACCATGATGTGGAACCGCGGCTATCTCTCGGCCGATCAGATGTCGGGGGCGTTCCAGTTGCTGCGCTCGAACGATCTGGTCTGGTCGCGGCTGGTGCACGAATATCTCATGGGCGAGCGCGCGCCGATGAACGACCTGATGGCCTGGAACGCCGACAGCACGCGGATGCCGTGGCGGATGCATTCGGAATATCTGCGCAAGCTCTATCTCGACAATGAGCTCGCCGCCGGGCGCTTCATGGTGGAGGATCGGCCAGTGATGCTTCAGAATATCCGGATGCCGCTTTTCGCGGTAGGAACCGAGCGCGATCATGTGGCACCATGGAAATCGGTCTACAAGCTGCATCAGTTCTGCGAGACCGATATCAGCTTTGTGCTGACTTCGGGCGGGCACAATGCCGGGATCGTCAGCGAACCGGGCCATGCGCGCCGCCGTTACCGTATCGGTCACAAGCGGGACGAGGATCCGCTGCTGACCGCGCAGGAGTGGCTGGCGGCGCATCCTTCCCGTGACGGGTCGTGGTGGGAGGCCTGGGGAGACTGGCTGAGCGATCACAGCGGCACGCCGGCCGCCCCGCCCGAAATGGGGGCGCCTACGCGCGGCCTGCCGGCGCTGGAAGCCGCGCCGGGCACCTATGTTTTCCAGCGCTGACGGGAGAAACGCGATGCAACCCTGGGTTCGAAATCTTCTGCGTGGCGGGATCGTGATCATCGGGGCGGGCATGGCCTATCTGCTCTGGGACAGCCTGTCGCAGCCCGGCCAGCCCGCTGGTATCGCCTCGGGCAACGGCCGGATCGAGGCGACCGAGATCAACATCGCCGCACTCTCCGGCGGCCGGATTGCCGAGATCCGGGCGCGGGAGGGCGATTTTGTCCGCAGGGGCGATGTGCTGGTGCAGATGGATGTGGTGCAACTGAACGCGCAAAGGCGGCAGGCTGAGGCCACGCTGCGCCGGGCCGAAATCGGGGTGAAGACGGCGCAGGCCGTGGTGAAGCAGGCGCAGGCGCAAGGCCGCGCCGCCGCCGCGGTGGTGGATCAGGCGCAAGCGGCTGTCGATGCGGCCGCCGGCCGCCTTGCGCGGTCGGAACGGTTGTCGCAAGGCTCCATCGTCTCCCAGCAGGCGCTGGACGATGACCGTACGGCAGAGCGGCAGGCCCAGGCGGGGCTCGCCTCGGCGCAGGCCTCGCTGGCGGCGGCAGAGGCCGGGATCAGTTCCGCCGAGGCACAGGTGGTTGATGCGGGAGCGGCGGTAGAGGCGGCGCGGGCTGCGATCGACGCGGTTTCTGCCGCCGTCGATGATGCTACGCTGGTTTCGCCGCGCGACGGGCGGGTGCAGTTCCGCATCGCACAGGAGGGCGAGATTGTCGGTGCCGGCGGGCGTATCCTCAGCCTCGTCGATCTGGGTGATGTCTATATGACCTTCTTCCTGCCCACCGCGCAGGCTGGCCGGGTGCAGGTCGGGGCCGAGGTGCGGCTGGTCATCGACGCGCTGCCCGGCAGGGCGATCCCGGCCACGGTCTCGTTCGTCGCGGATGTGGCCCAGTTCACGCCAAAGACGGTCGAGACGGCGGATGAGCGCGAAAGGCTGATGTTTCGCATCCGGGCGCGGATCGATCCGGACCTGCTGCGCCGGTATGTCGACTATGTGAAGACCGGCCTGCCCGGCATGGCCTATATCCGCATCGATCCGACGGTGGACTGGCCGGAGAGCCTGTCCAACCTGGTGCAATGAGCGCGGTCGCCGAGATCTCGGCGCTGTCGCTGCGTTATGGCCGGGTGCGCGCGCTGGCGGGGGTGACGCTTTCGTTACCCGCGGGGCGGATGGTCGGGTTGATCGGGCCGGACGGGGTGGGCAAGTCCAGCCTGCTGTCGCTTCTGGCCGGTGCACGGCGTCTGCAGGAGGGTGAGTTGCGGGTGCTTGGCGGCGACATGCGTGACGCCGCGCATCGCCGCCGGGTCTGCCCGCGCATAGCCTTCATGCCGCAGGGGCTAGGGCGGAACCTTTACCCGACGCTTTCGGTCTTCGAGAACCTGGAATTCTTCGGCCGCCTGTTCGGCCATGACCGGGCCGAGCGTGAGCGGCGCATCACCGGGCTGCTGGCCCGCACCGGCATGTCGGCCTTCCGTGACCGGCCGGCGGCAAAGCTGTCGGGCGGCATGAGGCAGAAGCTGGGCCTGTGCTGTGCGCTGATCCACGATCCCGACCTGCTGATCGTCGACGAGCCGACGACCGGCGTCGATCCGCTGTCGCGCCGGCAGTTCTGGGACCTGATCGAGGATATCCGCCGCGACCGCCCGGGAATGAGCGTCATCGTCGCCACCGCCTATATGGAGGAGGCCGCGCGTTTCGACTGGCTGGTGGCGATGAATGCCGGGCAGGTTCTGGCGACCGGCACCCCCGCCGATCTGCTGGCACATACCGGATCCGCCACGCTGGATGAGGCGTTCATCGCCCTCCTGCCCGAGGAGGATCGGCGCGGCCATACCCGCGTTGTGATTCCGCCGCGCCCGCCCGGCGCCGAGATTGCCATCGAGGCTCAGCATCTGACCATGCGCTTCGGCGATTTCACCGCGGTCGACGACGTGTCCTTTCGCATCGGGCGCGGCGAGATCTTCGGCTTCCTCGGCTCCAATGGCTGCGGCAAGACCACGGTAATGAAAATGCTGACCGGCCTTCTGGAGCCCAGCGAGGGTGAGGCCCGGCTGTTCGGCGCGCCGGTCGATCCGCGCGATATGGCGGTGCGCCACCGTGTGGGCTTCATGTCGCAATCCTTCTCGCTTTATACCGAGCTGACGGTGCGGCAGAACCTCGACCTGCACGCCCGGCTGTTCGGAATGGAGCCCGATCGGATTGCCCCGCGCATTGCCGAGATGGCCGACAGGTTCGACCTGACCGAGGTGCTTGACGGCCTGCCCGAATCGCTGCCGCTTGGTATCCGGCAGCGACTGTCGCTCGCCGTCGCCATGATCCACGCGCCGGAGATCCTGATCCTCGACGAGCCGACCTCGGGCGTCGATCCGGTGGCGCGCGACGCGTTCTGGACGATCCTTGGAGAGCTGTCGCGCAAGGACGGGGTGACGGTTTTCGTCTCGACCCATTTCATGAACGAAGCGGAATTGTGTGACCGTATCTCGCTCATGCATGCCGGACGCGTTCTGATCAGCGACACCGCCGCCGCGGTCATCACGGCGCGTGGTGCGGCCACGCTGGAGGAGGCCTTCATTTCCGTCCTGCGAGAGGCGATCGGTGAAGAGCCGGCCGCCATTCCGTCC
The DNA here is from genome assembly GCA_031260425.1 of Gemmobacter sp. GTDB lineage: Bacteria > Pseudomonadota > Alphaproteobacteria > Rhodobacterales > Rhodobacteraceae > Gemmobacter. The sequence goes on along the minus strand of JAIRJX010000045.1, from coordinate 32,020 downwards.
GGGCAGATGGCGGTGGGGCACACCGCGCCCGCCTCTGTTTTTTCACTACGCCGGCTGCTGTCCTATTCGGGGCTGGAGGCACTGCAATTGCGTCGCGACCCGATCCGGGCGGCGCTGGCGCTGGTGGGCAGCCTGATCCTGATGTTCGTGATCGGCCTTGGCATGAGCTTCGATGTCGAGGAACTGACCTTCGCCGTGCTCGACCGCGACCGCACCGCCCTGAGCCGCGACTACGCGCTTGATCTCTCCGGGTCGCGCTACTTCCATGAGGAGCCTCCGCTCGAAAGCTATGACGACATCGATGTCCGGATGCGGGCCGGGCAATTGAGCCTTGCCATCGAGATCCCGCCCGGCTTTGCCGCAGCGGCGGAGCGTGGGGGCCACGTGGAGATCGGCGCCTGGATCGACGGAGCGAACCCGACCCGCGCCGAGACGGTGAGCGGCTATGTCCAGGGCATCCATGCCGACTGGTTGATGCGCAAGGCCCGCGAAAGCCTCGGCGGCGCGGCGAGCCAGGGCAATTTCGATCTGGTCACCCGATTCCGCTACAATCCCGATGTGAAAAGCCTTGTCGCCGTCGTGCCGGCGGTGATTCCGCTCCTGCTGCTGCTGATCCCGGCGATCCTGACCACGCTGAGCGTGGTACGGGAGAAGGAACTCGGCTCGATCGTCAATTTCCATGTCACGCCAGTGACGCGGCTGGAATTCCTGCTGGGCAAGCAACTGCCCTATATCGCGCTGGCGATGCTGAACTTCGTGGTGCTGACGGCCTTCGCCGTCTTCGTCTTCCGGGTGCCCTTCACCGGCAGCCTGCCGGCCCTTTCGCTGGCGGCGCTGCTTTATGTCACCGCGACCACGGCGATGGGGCTGCTGATCTCATCCTTCATTTCCAGCCAGGTGGCGGCGCTGTTCGGCACCGCGATGCTGACCATGATCCCGGGTGTGCAATTCTCCGGGATGATCGATCCGGTATCCTCGCTGCAAGGGGCCGGGCGGCTGATCGGAGAGATCTATCCGACCACCTATTTCATCATCGCCTCACGTGGCGCCTTCTCCAAGGGCCTCGGCTTTGCCGATCTGGGGCAATCGCTCCTGGCGCTGGCAGTGGTGATCCCGGTTATCCTGGGTCTCGGTGCCCTTCTACTTGGGAAACAGGCGAAATGAACCTTTCGCATATCGCGCAGCTTGGCCTGAAGGAGTTGCGCGGGCTCTGGCGCGATCCGGTCATGCTGATCCTGATCGTCTATTCCTTCTCGCTGTCGATCTACGCCCAGTCGAACGCCATGCCCGAAGCGCTGTCCAACGCCACCCTCTCCATCGTGGACGAGGATCGCTCGACACTCTCCGGGCGCATCGCGCAGGCGTTCTATCCGCCGCACTTCGTAGCACCCCGGATGATCTCCGCCGCCGAGATGGATCGCCGGATGGATGAGGGGCAGGATACCTTCGCACTCGTCATACCGCCGGATTTCCAGCGTGACGTGTTGGCGGGCCGTCGCCCCGCGCTGCAACTGAATGTCGATGCGACCCGGATGAGCCAGGCTTTTACCGGCAGCGGCTATATCCAGCAGATCGTTGCCAGCGAGGTTGCGGAATATACCGCCCGCTATCGCACGGATGCCGGGATGCCGGTCGGTCTGATGCTGCGGCCACGCTATAACCCGTCGCTGGATCCGGGCTGGTTCGGGGCGATCAACAGCGTCATCCAGTCGATCACCATGCTGTCGATCATTCTGACCGGCGCCGCGCTGATCCGCGAGAAGGAGCATGGAACGGTGGAGCATCTGCTGGTCATGCCGGTGACGGCCATCGAGATCATGCTGTCGAAGATCTGGTCGATGGGCCTCGTGGTCCTGCTCGCCTCGACTTTCGCCATCGTCGTGGTGGTGGAGCAGTTGCTGCAGGTGCCGGTGCAGGGCTCGATACCATTGTTTCTGGTTGCGACGGTGCTGATGCTGTTCGCCACTACCTCGATGGGGATCTTTCTCGCCACGGTCGCGGGCACCATGCCGCAATTCGGGCTGCTGATGATCCTCGTTCTGCTGCCGCTTCAGGTCCTGTCCGGTGGTCTGACCCCGCGCGAGAGTATGCCCGATATCGTGCGGATCATCATGTCGGCTGCGCCCAACACGCATTTCATCCAGCTTTCGCAGGGGGTGTTGTTCCGGGGGGCGGGACTTGATGTGGTATGGCCGCAGCTGCTGGCCCTGGCCGGAATCGGCGCGGCGCTGTTCTGGCTGGCGCTGCGCCGGTTCCGGGCCTTCCTCGCCTGAGGGGAGCGGGCTTCGGGGGGAGCCCATGAGTGTGGGTCATGGAATCCCATATATTTCTTTGCCTGAGCATCATACGGGTGCCTCATCGCCCGGGACCACGCTATCGTGAGCATCTTCCTTGAGTGGCCCATCGCCCGCCAGCCTTGACGAGCTACGCAGCACAAAGCGCTCTCCACCCGAGCACCGTTTGAGCCCGCATCATGACCGGAGCAAGGCGCGAAGAGCCGTTGGCATCACTTTCCCACGAGTGGTCTCGGGGATTAGGAGGCCATGGGGTGCCCCACGGCTGCAACATGAGCCGTGGATGAATGCGGCTCCCCCGCGCCAGAGCGGATCGGGGGTAGTGGGCGCGGCTGGCATGAAACTATCAGGAAGCTCCTCTACGCAAGGGCGGATCGGCCCTGGCCGTCGCCCCGGATGGGTAGAGGTAGCCGCAGGCGGTGCGGAGGTGTATCCCGCCTTGGAAATGCACGATTTGTCCCAGATGAGATGCGGGTTGAGCCAATGGCAGGCTGACTTCCGCGCCGGCGTGGTGGGTTGCGGAAAGGTGTGTCTCCGGCCCCATGGCTATGGCCGCAGCGCGGTTACGTCGGCCGCTGCGATCTCCACCCCGCTGTCCATCAGCAGCCGCGGGCCATTGGTGCCGCCGCGCACCTCGGCGATGCGGCCGTAGACGGCGACGCCGGTGGTCTCCAGTTGTGTTTCCCCCCGGTAGTTTTCCAGCGTGAAGCTATATCGTCCGTCGGGCAGGCTGTTTCCCGCCATATCGACCGGCAGCCAGTCGACCACCTCGGCATTGCCGGTCAGCTCGACCCGGTTTACCACGGCGCCCTCGGCATCGGTGACCGCCAGCACCGCCCGGTCCGCGCCGGCCAGGCGGATCGGCGTCAGCGATACCGTCGCATCGCCGGAGATCTGTGCCGGCATGATCGCCCGCGCTTCGCTTCCCACCCAGCCGGCCATCTGTGCCATACCCAGCAGGCCGAACTGATTCTGCATCGCCAGCAGAAGCTGATTTGTCAGCGTCTGCTGCTCCACCCCCGAAAAAGTAGCGAGTTGCACCGCGTAATCCGTGCTGTCGATCGGGTTCAGCGGGTCCTGATTCTGCATCTGTGTCGTGAGCATTTTCAGGAATGTATTGAAATCCGTCGAGATGCCGGCGGCCTTCTCTGTCCTGGGGGCAGCCGTGCTGGTCGTGCCTGTCAGCGCCGTGGTTTCCATGCCGGTCTCCTGTCAGAATCTGAGGTCAAGCCTGCCGGCGGCAGACAGGGTGGTGTGCACCGCCAGAGGCGGGAGGGGGGCGGGATCGCCCGGCGGCGGAGCGCCGCCGCCTGCCGGTGGCCTGCGTTCGTGTCCCCGGTTGCCGAAGCTCATCTCCGCCTGCCGATAGCCGGCAAGGCGCAACTCCTGCGCCAGTTGCTCGGCATGTCGCCGCATCAGGTCGAGCGTACCGGCCGATTCCGCCATCACATGCACCTCTATCCGATCCCCCTCACTCCGGATGGTGAGGCGCAGCGGGCCCAGTTCGTCCGCAGCGAGATCGAGCGAGATACCATCCCCCTGATCATCCGGTTCCAGCGTCTCGGCGATTCGCGTGATGAGCGGTTGCAGGGCGGCCGGCAGGCTAGGCAGGCGGGCCGGAGCGGGCCGGGCCGGGCCGGTGCCTTCGATCGGCTGCTCCCCAACGGACTCCATCACTGTCGGGACAACCTGATCGTCCACCATCGCTTCCGGGCTTTCGAGAGGGGAGAGCGGGTTCTCCCGTCGCGATGGATTGGTGATGGGCGGTGCCGTGATGCCATGCGGCTCGATCCGCTCCGCCCGGAGCAGCACGAGGGTTTCGGCCGGATCGGCCTTCACTTCCGTGACGGTTGTTTCGGATGGCATGGTGCCGGGAAGTGCGGCCGCATGAATCGGCCGGCTGATGAGCGGGTGGCGCATGACGGGTGGATCATTCTCCGATGTATCAACGGGGAGCAGGGAAGCGGATGCATTCGGGTCAGAAACGTTCGGGCTGGAAATCTCCGGAAAAGTATCCATCCCCGCGATTCCGGATATCTCGTCGCCTTCCTCCACCTCGGGGAGCAGATCCAGGTTCGGCAATATCGGAGCGAGCGCAAGCGCCAGAGCCGCCACCTCGTCGGCTTCGGGCGGTGCCGGATCGGCCTCGCCCTCTGTCTCGGCGGTGTCGTCGGGCGGCGTAGTCGTGACCTCGTTCAACAGCAGCGCGAAGATGTCCGCCTCGCCGCATCCGTCGGGCAGGACGGTGCGGGGCACGGGACAGGGCGCGGCGAAAATGGCGGGAAGGGGAATCACCTTGGCCTCATGGTTGAGCTCGGTTTTCCGGATACCGCTGAAACGGTTACCGGTTGTTTACCGCCAATGCGCAATGATCGGAAAAATTCGATGCGATGGAGGTTCGGATGACGGATGTGATTGCGGGGCTGCCGCCGGGCGGCATGACGGCCCGACTGCATGTCAAGGCGGCAGAGATGGAGGCAGCCTTCCTTTCGGAGATGTTGGCCCATGCCGGGCTTGACGATAAGCATGGCGGTTTCGGCGGTGGGGCAGGGGGGGAGCAATTCGCTTCTTTCCTGCGCGAGGAGCAGTCGCGCGCGCTGGTGGCGCATGGCGGTATCGGTTTGACCGAATCGCTGTTCAAGGCGCTGATGCAGAGGGCTGGTGATGAGCGCTGAAGTGGTGGAGGCGCGGCTTGACGCGATCCGTACGGCGTTGCTCGCCGGCGATCTCAACTCGTTGGCGGAGCATGAGGCGCTGCTGGGCGTGGCGCTGGCGGAAACCGGGGAGGCGCCCGACCAGGCGACCCGACTTCGGCTGCGGCGCAAGGCTGCGGAGAACGTGCGGCTGCTGGGCGCCGTGCGGGCCGGCCTCGGTCGGGCGCTGCGGCGTCTGGCCGAACTGCGCGAAGCGTGGACCGGGTTTTCCACCTATGACGGCAGGGGGGAAAGGCAGATGCAGGGAAATCCTTCCGGCGCCATGGACCGTCGATTCTAATCGATTCAAATGCGCCGGAATTGGCGCTTGCGGCTTAGCGAAGCGTTAGGACTTCGCGGTCATCAATTGAAGGGCATCCCAGGGCGGGGTGGCGCGGCGCCGCAAGACCGCCGCATCGGCCAGAAAGCCGGTTTTGCCGTATATCGGCGTCATGCCGCGCGCAAAGCGCCGGCACTTCAAAAGGAACAGGACATGTCGTCCATTCTGACTAATACCAGCGCTATGGTCGCCCTCCAGACCCTGAAGGGCATCAACAACAATCTCGGCCAGGTGCAATCGGAGATCTCGACCGGCAAGTCGGTCGCCTCGGCTCGCGACAACGCGGCGGTCTGGGCCATCTCGAAGGTGATGGAATCGGATGTGGCAGGGTTCAAGGGGATCTCGGACAGCCTTGCGCTCGGCTCTTCGACCATCGCGGTGGCGCGCAAAGCAGCCGAAACGGTTACCGACCTGCTAAAAGAGGTCAAGGGTAGGATCGTTGCCTCGCAGGAAGACAATGTGGATCGCGCCAAGATCCAGGCCGATATCGGTGCGCTGCGCGATCAGATTGCCTCGGTCGTCGGCGCGGCACAGTTCAACGGGCTCAACCTGGTGAATGGCACACATACCACGGTTGATGTGCTGGCCTCGCTCGATCGTTCCGGAAGCGGGGTCTCGGCCTCGAAGATCACGGTGGCGGCGCAGGATCTGTCGATCGGGACCTATGCCGCGAACGATGTGTTCAGCGCATCGAGCGGCGGCACGATCTCGACTGGGGGGGATACCTTCGTCCTGGCGCTCGATGCGGCAGGCGGCAGCGACGATATCACCATCGCGGACGGCGCTACGGCCTGGGCCGCGGGTGACAAGATCTCCATGCGCATTGGCGATAAGACGGCCTCCTATACGCTGACCGCTTCCGACGTCCAGAGCGGCGCAAACTCCGTGTCGGATCTGATTGCGGTCGGGCTGAAGAACTCTATCGATTCTCTGGGGATAGCCGGGCTGACGGTCGATTATGACAGCGCTAATCCCGGACAGCTCGTCTTCACCAATGACGGCACGAAGGACCTGTCGGTCGCCGGCCAGTACAAGAATGCCGGTGCGGGTGGTCTCGGGGCGTTGAGCAGCATCGACGTGTCGACGTCGGCCGGCGCGTCGACTGCGCTGGGCGCGATCGAGGGTCTGATCCAGACCGCAATCAATGCGGCGGCGGAGTTCGGCTCCACCCAGAAGCGCATCGACATCCAGGCCGATTTCGTCAGCACCCTGACCGACTCGCTGAAGGCCGGGATCGGCAGCCTGGTGGATGCGGATATGGAGGAAGCTTCGGCGCGGCTCCAGGCGTTGCAGGTGCAACAGCAGCTTGGTGTGCAGGCGCTCTCCATCGCCAACCAGTCGCCGCAAAGCGTGCTGTCGCTGTTCCGCTGACGGCTGACTTGACGGCGCGGCCCACCGCGCCGTCTACCCCTGCGCCCCGATCACAGCACCGGAAGGATACCCCGTGAATGCCATACAGATGGCGCGGACCACCTATGGACGCGCGCATACCCCCGTCCGTTCACTGCGGCAGATCGAATACGATCTCTTCGCCAGGGTGACCCATGACCTCGCGCAAACTGTTGCCGCGCGGGCGGAGGATCATCCCGCCTTCGTTGCGGCGCTTCATCGCAACCTGCAGTTTTGGCGTGTGCTTGCCGGCGATGTGGTCACCGAGGGCAACGGCCTGCCGGAACCGTTGCGCGCCCGGCTGTTCTACCTCTACCAGTTCACTGCCGAACATAGCCGGCGCGTATTGGCAGGTGAGGCGGAGGTCGCGGTCCTGATCGACATCAACCGCGCGGTCATGCGCGGTCTGCGCGGCGACGGAGAGCCGGGATGACCGGCCTCGTCCTGAAGCTTGGGCCGTATGAGCGGGTGTTGATCAATGGCGCGGTGATCGAGAATGGCGACCGACGAACCCGGCTGGCGATCGTGACGCCCAATGCCCATATCCTGCGGCTGCGCGATGCGATCCATCCTGGCGAGGTGAATACACCGGTGCGGCGTGTGTGCTACGTTGCACAACTGGTCCTGTCCGGCGACGCCGATCCGTCCGAGGCGAAGCTGCAACTGTTACGCGGGATCGAACAATTGAGCCAGGTGCTGACCGATGACGACAGCCGCAGTCAGCTTGCGCAAGCCAGCCGCGCGGTGCTGGAGGAGGAGCACTATCTGGCGCTGAAATCCCTGCGTGCGCTCCTGCCAAGGGAAGAGCGGCTTTTCGCCGCCCGACTGTCATGAGTTACGCTCCTGTCATTCCCGCATCTGGCTATGCCGGCTGGCTGTTCCTCAAGCGGACCATGGCGACGCAGCAGACGGTGTTCGAGAAGGGGGAGGACCGGCAACGCGACGAGACGTATTTCCGCGAGAAAATCGGTGGGATCACCAGTGCAGAGGCGCTGGTGGCAGATAAGCGGCTGCTGCGGGTGGCGCTGGGTGCTTTCGGGCTTCAAGCCGATCTTGGTAACGGCTATTTCATCCGCAAGGTGCTAGAGGACGGAACGCTGAACACCGGCGCGCTGGCCAACAAGCTGTCGAACAAGCAGTATATGGCATTTTCCGCCGCGTTCGGCTTCGGTGATTTCAACACGCCGCGTACCAAGCTTTCCACTTTTGCCGCCGAGATTTTGGAGAAATATCGTGACCGGAGCTTCGAGGCTGCGGTGGGCGAGGTGAATGGCGATATGCGCGTAGCCCTTCACGCCGAGCGGGAACTGGGTACGCTGGCGGCATCCTCGCTCAGCGAGGATGGAAAATGGTTTACCGTGATGGGCGCGCCCCCGTTGCGCAAGTTGTTCGAGACCGCCTTCGGCCTGCCGTCGAGCTTCGGGGCATTGGATATCGATCGGCAATTGGCGGTGCTGAAGGAGAAGGCGCAGGCGTTTGGTGATGGCACGATGAGCCAGTTCGCGAGAGCGGAGGTGCAGGAGAAACTCATCCGGCAATTTCTCGTCCGGGCGGAACTGGCCGGCGGCGCGGCCGCGCCGGGGAGGGCGGCAGGGGCCTTGCAGATCCTCCAGGCCGGGCAAAGCCGCTGGAAAGCATTGCGTCGCTAAGCAGGATTGAAATGCATCAGCGGCTCACGGGGCCTCCGGGAAAGCCGCACATTTCTTTCTCGCCCGCCAGGGGCAGCGGTGCCCGATGGCGCTTCGCGTCTTGTTTCGGGCAAGGGCGGCACAGCCTGCACCGCACCAAAGGGTGTTTCGCTCAGGCGGGGCTTGCGACCCAGCGTAGGGCTTGCGGCGCTCCGCAGCACAACCACCGTCGTTCAGCACGAGATAAGGTGGACGGGATCCCGTCGGTTTCCGTCTCAGGGGTATGGGCCAGGTCCTGGCGGGAGATCCACGCCGGGCCGGAAGCCGCATTGCATATGCGTCCGGCTTCGCGGAACATGACCCGCGTTAGAGGAGGAGAGGACATGGCTCGTCGATTCAACCAGCCGCTCGGCGGCAACGAGATGCCGCGCTTTGGTGGGCCTGCTACCATGATGCGGCTGCCTGCTGCGGCCTCGGCCGAAGGGCTGGACGCCTGCTTCGTCGGCATCCCGATGGATATCGGCACCTCGAATCGGCCTGGCACCCGGCTTGGCCCCCGCCAGATCCGTGACGAAAGCCGGATGCTGCGGCCCTACAACATGGCGACCGGGGCCGCGCCTTTCGAGCATCTTCAGGTCGCCGATATCGGCGATGTGGCGATCAATACCTTTGATCTGAAGAAGTCGGTGAACCTTATCGCCGGGCATTACCGGGGTATCCTCGGGCATGGGGCGATTCCGCTGACGCTCGGCGGCGATCACACGCTAACCTGGCCGATCCTGCGCGCGATGAAGGAAAAGCACGGACCTGTTGCGTTGATCCACGTCGACGCCCATGCTGACATCAATGACGAGATGTTCGGCGAGAAGGCGGCGCATGGCTGCCCGTTCCGCCGGGCCTGGGAGGAGGGCTGCCTTCTTAACGACAAGGTGTTCCAGATCGGGTTGCGCGGCACCGGCTACGGGGCAGACGATTTCGACTGGGCTCGCGGCAAGGGCTGGACGGTGGTGCAGGCGGAGGAGTGCTGGTGGACATCGCTCACCCCGCTGATGGAGCGGGTGCGGGCGCAGATCGGCGACGTGCCGGTCTATCTGAGCTATGATATCGACAGCCTCGATCCGGCCTGTGCGCCGGGGACCGGCACGGTGGAGCCGGGCGGGTTGCTCACGCATCAGGGGCTGGAGATCATCCGGGGCTGTGCCGGGCTGAACCTCGTCGGCTGTGATCTGGTGGAGGTATCGCCCCCATACGATCCGACGGGCAATACAGCGCTGATTGCAGCGAATTTCCTCTATGAGATGCTTTGCGTCCTGCCCGGCGTGCCGCAACGGCGATGAAACGTCATGTTATTCCGGCCCCGTTCCACCGACAGACCTTCGCGCTGGACCGCAGGCCGGGTTGCATCTAACTGTCGGAGCACTACCGGGGAGGCATCGCATGACCGATCAGTATCAGGCCCTGATCGACCGGTGCGCCGCCCTGCCATCCTTGCGGACGGCAGTGGTGCATCCGGTGCAACCTGCCGTGTTCACTGCGGTCCATGAAGCGGTTGAAGCCGGGCTGATCGAGCCGGTGCTGATTGGCCCGGCCAGCCGCATCGCCACTGCGCTGACCGAGGCCGGTCATCGGCCTGACGCCTTCGAGATCGTCGATACCGAGCACAGTCACGCCGCTGCCGCCTGCGCGGCCCAGATGGCGGCGGCGGGGCAGGTCGGGGCGATCATGAAAGGCTCGCTCCATTCCGATGAGTTGCTGGCGGAGATCATCAATCCGGCCTGCGGCCTCAGGACGGAGCGGCGGATCAGCCACGCCTTCCTCATGCTGACCCGCGATTATCCGCGCCCCTTCATCATCACCGACGCTGCCGTCAACATAGCGCCGGACCTTTCGGTGAAGGCCGATATCGTGATCAACGCGGTGGGGCTGTGGCGTGTGCTCTGGGGGCCGGCGCGGCCCCGGGTCGCCATCCTCGCAGCGGTCGAGACAGTGAACCCGAAGATGCGGGCGACTCTGGATGCCGCCGCGCTGTGCAAGATGGCCGACCGGGAGCAGATCCTTGACGCGGATCTGGATGGTCCGCTGGCCTTCGACAACGCGGTCAGTGTGCAGGCTGCGCGCGAGAAGGGTATCGTCTCGGATGTGGCGGGGCAGGCCGATATCATGCTGGTGCCGGATATCGAATCCGGCAACATTCTCGCCAAGCAGTTGATCTTCATGGGGGGCGCCGATGCGGCCGGAATCGTGCTCGGCGCCCGGGTGCCGGTGATCCTGACAAGCCGGGCCGACAGCGTGCGGGCAAGGCTGCTTTCTTGCGCGCTGGCCGTGCTGATGGCCCGGGCACGGGAGAAGGGGTTGGTGAAATGACCCCGGCAATCCTGACGCTGAACGCGGGATCGTCGAGCCTGAAGTTCCGCGTCTTCGCCTGTGACGGGCTGGCGCTGCTGGCGCGGGGGGCGGTGTCGCGGATCGGCGGGGCGGCGGAACTCAGGGCCATGCTGGGTGCGGGGGGCGAGACGCGCGAGAACCTGCTCGAAGGGACCGATCATGCCAGTGCTCGGCGCGCGGTGCTGGACTCTATCGGCCGTCATGACGATGGCTGGCGCATTGAGGCGGTGGCGCATCGCATTGTGCACGGCGGCACGAAATACCACCATTCCCTGCGTATCACGCCTGAGGTTCTGGCAGAGCTGGAGGCGCTGGTTCCGCTTGCGCCGCTGCACCAGCCGCATAACCTTGCCGCGATCCGCGCGGTGCCAGCGGGTGTGCCGAGCATAGGCTGTTTCGACACGGCCTTTCATGCCGAGCGTGATCCGCTGTTCACCCATTTTGCCCTGCCGCCCGAGATGTTCGACAAGGGTGTGCGGCGCTACGGCTTCCATGGCCTGTCTTACGCCTGGATCGCGCATGTGCTGTCGCACGAGCATCCGGCGCTTCACGCTGGCCGGGTGGTCGCCGCGCATCTGGGCAACGGGGCGAGCCTTTGCGCCATGCGGGCCGGGCATTCGGTCGATACCACGATGGGGATGACGGCGGTGGATGGGATGCCGATGGGCACCCGCTCCGGTGCGCTGGATCCGGGGGCGGTGCTGCTTTTGCAGCGCAGCTTCGGCATGACGCCGGAGGAGATCGAGGATCTGATCTACAACCGCGCCGGGTTGCTTGGCCTCTCCGGCATGTCGAACGATGTGGCGGCGTTGCTGGTGGCGGGCGAGGGGCGGGCGCGTTTCGCGCTGGATTACTTCGCGCTGAAATGTGCTCAGGCCGCTGCTGCCATGGCCGTCTCGCTCGGCGGGATCGACGCGATGGTGTTTACCGGCGGCATCGGTGAGCATGCGGTGCCGGTGCGGGAGGCGATCCTGCGCCACATGGCGCCACTTGGCCGGTTCGAGGTGCTGGTGATCGAGGCCGACGAAGAGCGCATGATGGCGATGGAGGCAATCACCCTGCTGGGAGGCTGAATCGGGTGGCGGCATGTGTGCATGATAGTTGTATTTGTCCATCAATTTTGATTGAAAAACACGGTCGCCTGCGGCAGTCTTTCCGATAGTGCAGGGGGGCGGTTCCCTTGGGTCAGGATGGCGGGGTTTTGGTCGTTGGATCTGCGTGTCGATACAGGCAAGCCGCTGCCCGTCCAGGCCGCTGACCTGGGCCTGGATGTTCTGGAAAACCTGCTCAGCTTCTATGTCCGGGTGCTGGATACTTCGGTGTCGCGCGATCTCGACGCCCGGTTGCAGGATCTGGAGGTGGCGCGCGGCAAGGGCAAGATCACCGCGCTGTTTCTGATCGACAGCAATCCGGGCATCCGCCCCTCGGTGCTGGCCGAAATGGCGCTGAAGGACCGTTCGGCCATGGGGCGCATCCTTGATCATTTCCAGGCGCATGGCCTCATCACCCGGCAGATCTCGGCTGGTGACAGCCGGGCGCAGGAATTGTTCATCACGCCCAAGGGCGCGGCGCTCGCCGTCAAGGTGCGGGCGCTGGTGGTGGAACAGTCGAGAACCTTTTTCAACCGCATCATGCCAGAGGGAGAACAGGACGTGCTGATCGGTATCTTGAGGCGGGCTTATCTTCGCCTGCGGGAGATCGGGGCATGACCTCGCGGGTTGCGCTGATTTCCGGCGCGGGACGCGGCATCGGTGCTGCGATCGCGGAGCGGCTGCTGGCCGAGGGCTGGGCGGTTTCGCTGGGAATGCGCGTGCCGGTGTTGCCACCTTGGGCGGCGGGGGCCGAGGACCGGGTGCATCTGCAGGCCTATGATGCGATCGACCCTGAGGCCGAGACGACCTGGGCTGCGGCGGCGCTCGCGCGCTTCGGGCGCATCGATGCAGTGGTGGCCAATGCCGGGATCATGATCCCCAAGACGGTGATCGAAGCCGAGGAGGCCGAGATCCGCGCCATGATGGACGTCAATGTCCATGCGCCGCGCCGGCTTGCCAAGGCGGCGTGGGAGGCGCTGGCGGAGAGTGGACGCGGGCGGGTGGTCATCCTCGCCTCGCTGTCGGGAAAACGGGTGAAGGCGGCGGGGGCGGGCAGTTATTCGCTGTCGAAATTCGCTGCCGTGGCGCTGGCCCATGCCTTGCGCCATGCCGGGTTCGAGCGCGGCATCCGTGCGACCGCCGTCTGCCCCGGCTTCGTTGCTACCGACATGGCGCTGGCGCTTTCCAGCCTCGGGGCGGAGCGCATGACCGATCCGAAGGATCTTGCGCGTGTCGTCACCCTGATCCTCGATCTGCCGAACGAGGCGAGCGTCGCCGAATTCGCGATCAACTGTCAGCTTGAGGAGAGTTTCTGATGCCCGGCCCCTATGTCGTGCCTGTCCATGGTGACACCGATCTGCCCGCCGAAGTGGATGTGGTGGTGATCGGCGGCGGGATCATCGGCAGCTCCACGGCGCTGGAACTGGCGGAGCGCGGTTTGCGGGTCGCCCTGTGTGAGAAGGGCGGCATCGGTCAGGAGCAGTCCAGCCGCAACTGGGGCTGGGTGAGGATCTCGCGCCGCGACCCGCGCGAGGTGCCGCTGATGGCCGAGGCACTGCGGATCTGGCAGGATCTGGACCAGCGCACCGGCCGCGACACCGGTTATCGCCGCGCCGGGATCATGTTCACCTGTGCCGACGACCGGCAATATGCCGATCATGAGCGGTGGAACCGTAATCTCGATGGCTATCAGCTTGACAGCCGGATGATCTCGGGGCGCGAGTTCAAGGAAATGTTTCCGAACTCGAACCTCAACCTGAAAGGCGCGCTCTATACCGCCGCCGACGGGCGGGCCGAGCCGCAGAAAGCCGCCCCCGCCATTGCCGAGGCGGCGCGCGACCGGGGGGCGCATGTGCTGACCGAATGCGCGGTGCGCGGGATCGAGACCTCGGGCGGGGCGGTGAGTGGTGTGATCACCGAACGCGGGCCGATCCGTTGCAATGCGGTGGTGCTGGCGGGCGGCGCCTGGTCGAACCTTTTCGCCGGCAATATGGGCATCGACTTTCCGCAACTGAAGGTGCTGAACTCGGTCCTGCGCACCGGGCCGGTGGAGGGCGGGCCGGAACAGGCGATCTGGCACAGTGATTTCGCCATCCGCAGGCGGCAAGACGGCGGCTATACTATCGCCTCCGGACATGAGAACGTTGTCAGCATCGTGCCCAATTCCTTCCGCTATGCACGGGCGTTCATGCCGGCCCTGATGAAGGAGTGGCGCTCGCTCAGCTTCCGGCTCGGCCTGCGGTTTCTGGACGAGGCGCGCATCCCGACCCGCTGGTCGCTGGATGAACCGAGCCCGTTCGAATATAACCGCGTCCTTGATCCGGTGCCCAACAGGCGGCTTTCGGACCACGCGCTGGCCGCAGCGAGGCGCGCCTTTCCGGTGCTGGAAAAGGCCGAGATCGTGCAGCGCTGGGCGGGCTATATCGACGTGACGCCGGACGCGGTGCCGGTGATATCGGCTGTTGGAAAAGTGCCGGGCTTCTACCTCGCCTCGGGCTTTTCGGGCCATGGTTTCGGCATCGGCCCGGCCGCCGGGCGGCTGATGGCCGATCTGGTGACCAACCGCGTGCCGGTGGTCGACCCGAAGGATTTCCGCTTCGACCGTTTCTTCGACGGATCGAAGATCGAACTCATCAGCGGCTTCTGAGCTGCGGATCCACCACGGTCCGGGTCTCGTCGGACCGGCTGCCAGACCACGGGACGCCAAGATCCCGGACCTCCGCCATCATAGACACAGGGAGTTTCCAGATGACCCAAGACAAGACCCGTTTTTCGATCAGCCGCCGCCAGACCCTCATGATGATGGGTGCGGCCGGTGTCACCGCCTTCGGCCCGGGCCTTGCCGGCCTGACCGGTGCGGCCCGGGCGCAGGATGCGCCGAAGGGGCAGGTGGTGGTCGGCTTCTCGCAGGAGCCCACGGTGTTCAACCCGCACCTGCTGCATATCGAGGTGGACGAGGGTGTGCATTACGCCATCTTCGATCCGCTGTTCGATGTGGATACCGAGGGCAAGTTCTACCCGCTGCTGGCCACCGAAGTGCCGACGGTCGACAATGGCGGTATTTCGGCTGATGGCCTGAACTGGAAGATCACTCTTCGTGACGATGTGAAGTGGCATGACGGCACGCCCTTTACCGCCGAGGATGTGAAGTTCACGCTCGAGTTGCTGATGAACCCCGATTTCAGGAGCTGGCGCCGCACCGGCCATGAGCATGTGCGGGATCTGACCGTGGTCTCGCCTACCGAGCTTACCTGGCGGATGGACAAGCCCTTCGCACCCTATGCCGCGATCCTCGCCTCCACCTTCATCGTGCCGAAGCACGCTTTCGAGGGGGTGGATCCGAACGAGGCGCCGTTCAACAATGCGCCGATCGGCACCGGTGCCTTCAAGTGGCAAGAGCGCGTGGCGGGTGACCATATCGAACTGGTGGCCAACCCGGATTACTTCGGCGACGGACCCTATCTGGAACGGGTGGTGCTGAAATACATTCCCGATATGACGGTGCTTTATACCCAGTTCAAGACTGGCGATATCGACGTGGCCGCGCTGCAATGGATCACCCCCGACCATTACGAGGAGGCCAAAGGGCTGGAGGGCCGCGCGGTCGAGATCGTCGGCAATGCGTTCTTCGAATCGCTTACCTTCAACATGTCGAAGCCGCAGTTCCAGGATCTGGCAGTGCGGCAGGCGCTTTATCATGCGCTGGACAAGCAGGCGATCATCGACGCGCTTTATTACGGCGTGCCCTCGGTGACCGAGACCTACATGCCGCGCGAATCCTTCTACTACAATCCTGACCTGCCGCAGCATGAATTCAATATCGAGAAGGCCAACGCCATTCTTGACGAGGCGGGCTGGGTGCGCGGTGCCGACGGCATCCGCGAGAAGGGCGGGGTGCGGCTTGCCTTCACCAACTCCACCACTGCGGGCAACCACCTGCGCGAGCAGGCACAACAGTTCATCCAGCAGACCTTCAGGGAGGTCGGGGCAGAGATGACCATCTCGAACCTGCCGCCGGCGGTGATGTGGGGCGACTACTGGATGATGTCGCAGTTCGATACGGTGATCGTCGGCCTGAACGTCCTGACCGGGCCGGATCCGGAAAGCTCGGACTACTTCATGTCGACCTCGGCCGGCGCCACAGGCGGTGCGGGGCAGAATACCTGGGTCTATAACAATCCCGAGGTGGACGAGCTGCTGAAGAAGGGCGCCGAACTGGTCAACCCCGACGATCGCAAGGCGGTATATCTCAAGATCCAGGAGATCTTGCGCAGCGACCTGCCGTTCCTGCCGATCTTCCAGTATGCCGTCATCCCCGGTTACAAGACCGGGCTGCAGGGCTATGCCTCCAACATCAATAACCGGATCGATACCTGGAATATCCGGTCGTGGCGTTGGGTCTGATCCTGATGCATCGGGCGGTGCGAGCCGCCTGACCTGCCGCGCCGGTAGTCTGCTGCCGGCGCGCATCCCCAGCTTCGGGCCTCCTCGGGCCGGGCGTGGATATTCCGAAGGAAACGCCGCATGATCCGCTACCTTCTGTCGCGTGTCGGACAGAGTCTGGTGCTTCTGTTCCTCGTTTCGCTGATCGGCTTCATGGTGCTGAACCTCGCTCCGGGCGGGCCGTTGTCGCAATTCGCGCTGACCCCCGGCATGACGAAGGAGACGCTGGACCGCATTGCCGAACAGATGGGGCTGAACCGCCCGCTGCCGGTGCAATATGCCGACTGGCTGTGGCACCTGGTGCAGGGCGACTGGGGCAAGAGCTTTCGTGACGGCCGCCCGGTGCTGACGATCATCAACGGGCATCTTTTTGCAACGCTGCTGCTGATGGGAAGCTCCACCCTGCTATCGGTGGTCATCGGCACCTGGATAGGTATCCGTAGCGCGGTGCGGCAGGGTTCGGCCTTCGATTATATCGCCACCGTGGCTGCCATGATCGCGCTGTCGATCCCGACCTTCTGGTTCGGGCTGGTGTCGATCTTCGTCTTCTCGCTCTGGCTCGGCTGGCTGCCGGCGGGGAACATGTATACGGTGGGTGACGGTTCGCTGCCCGATATCGCGATCCACCTTATCATGCCCTCTTTCGTGCTGGCGCTGGTGAATGTTGCGGTCTGGAGCCGCTACATGCGCTCGGCCACGCTCGATGTGATCAGCCAGGATTTCGTGCGCACCGCGCAGGCCAAGGGGCTGGCGCCGCGCCGGGTGCTGATGAAGCATATCGTCGGCAATGCCATGGTGCCGATGATCACGTTGGCGGGGATGCAACTGCCGACATTGCTTGGCGGGGCGCTGGTGACCGAGACGGTGTTCACCTGGCCCGGCATGGGGCGACTGTTTCTCGATAGCCTGGGCTATCAGGACTATCCGGTGGTGATGGGCCTTCTGGTGTTCTCGGCCGTGCTGGTTCTGGTCGGCAACCTGCTGGCCGATCTGCTGGCGGCCGTCGTCGATCCCCGTATCCGTCTGGACTGAGAGGAGGCGCAGATGACCCATGCGGCAACTGAAGCGTTGGCCCCTCCGGCCCGTTGGTGGCGCACGCGCACCATGCGCCGCTTCCGGCGCAATCGTCTTGCGATGCTGGGTGTGGTGTTGATCGTGGCTTTGACGCTGGCCTGTTTCAGCGGGCCCTATTTCCTACCCTTCGACGAGCTCTATATCGACCTGCGCGCCCGTTTCGCGCCACCGATGACCGGAGCGCATGTCTTCGGCACCGATCCTCTGGGCCGTGACATTGCGGCGCGGCTGTTCCAGGCCGGGCAGATCTCGCTTCTGGTCGGGTTCTCGGCCATGCTGATGTCGACCGTGCTCGGTACGGTGATCGGTGTCGTTGCGGGCTATAGCGGCGGCCGGATCGGCGCGGCGCTGATGCGGGTGGTGGATGCCTTCCTGTCCTTCCCGTCGATCTTCCTGTTGCTGGCCCTGGCCGCCTTCGTGAGCCCGAGCCCGTTGATGATCACCGTCATCATCGCGGTGACAAGCTGGATGGAGGTGGCGCGGATCGTCGAGGCGGAGGTGCGTTCACTGCGTGACCGGGATTTCGTGATGGCGGCGCGGATGCTGGGGCTTTCATCAGTGCGGATCATGTTCCGCGAGTTGTTGCCCAATGTGATCGGCGTCATCATCGTGGCGGCAACGCTGACCGTGGCGCGGGCGATCCTGCTGGAGGCCTATATCTCCTTCCTCGGCTACGGCATCCAGCCGCCACTGCCGAGTTGGGGCAACATGCTCAACGGCGCGCAGCAATATCTCGACAAGGCGCCATGGCTTGCCATCGTGCCGGGGGTGGCGATCACCCTTGCGGTGGCGGGGTTCAACTTTATCGGCGACGGGCTGCGCGATGCGCTCGACGCCCGCTCGGATCTGAGGTGAGGGTGAGCAGGACGCGGTTTTCGCCCTTCGAGACATCCCTCTGGTATGCCACTGCGCAGCCTGTACGGGATGGCCCGCCGCTCAGGGGTGAGGTGCGGGCGGATGTCTGTGTGGTGGGGGCGGGGCTTACCGGCCTGACCACGGCGCTCGAACTGGCGCGGGCAGGGGTAAGCGTGGTGGTGCTGGAGGCGCGGGAGGCCGGTTTCGGCGGTTCGGGCCGCAATGCCGGGCATTGTACACCCACCTTCACCCATTACGGCCTGCCGGAGTTGCGCCGCATTCTGGGCGAGCCCTGGGCCGAACGGCTGATCCGCCGCCAGACCCGCGCCAATGACCGTGCGAGTGCCTATATCCGGGACTATGGCATCGACTGCGACTGGGTGCAGCAGGGCTATTTCCAGGGGGCCTTGCGCCCGAGCCAGCGTGCCGGGCTTGAGGAAAAGGCCGCGAGCTATAACGCCGCCGGTGCCCGCACCCGCATCGTCGGGCGCGAGGAAGCAGAGGCGATCACCGGCAGCCCGCGCTTCCATGCCGGCTGGCTGCATGAGGAAGCGGCGCATCTGCAACCGCTCTCCTACTCCCGCGGCCTTGCCCGTGCTGTCCAGGGCGAGGGCGGCGCGGTGCATGGCAAAAGCCCGGTCACCGGCTGCACTCCCCGCGCCGGCAAGTGGGAGGTCACCACCCCCGAGGGCAGGGCTCTGGCCGAGAGGGTGGTCTTCGCCACCGGTGCCTATACCGTGGGCGGCTGGCCGAAGCTCGACCAGAGCTTTCGTATCCAGCGGGTCTTCGTTGCGGCGACGCAGCCGCTCTCACCCGAGACCCGTGCCAGCGTCTTGCCGCAGAATACCACGCTCTATGACGGGCGGGGCGACATCTTCGTCTACAAATGGGACGGTGCCGGGCGCATCGTCGCCTCGATGTTTCCGATGGGGCCGCGCGGTCGCGATCCGGCCTATACGCACAAGGTGCTGTCCGACCGGCTGCTTTGGCTGCACCCGCAAATCCGCGAGCAGATCCGCTGGGACCATTTCTGGTTCGGCGAGCTTGACATGCAATATCGCACCGTGCCCCGCCTCTATGGCCTGGCGTCCGGCGTGGTGGCGCTGACCGGACTTTCGGGGCGCGGCGTGCCGACCGGGACGATGCTGGGGAGCATCCTGTCCGATTGGGCGAAGGGTATGCCGGAGGCCGAGCTTGATCTGAGGGTGGAACCGCTGCACCGAGCGCCGCTCTGGATGGCGGTCGCGCCCGCGCTGAAGCTGCGTCAGATGCGCCTTGCCGACAATATCGCTACCCGCCTCGCCGGGGTGCCACTGCCGCCCCATGCCTGACAGGATCGGCACCAGCGCCGTATCCCCAATGCCGCCGCCAAACCCCGAGGACCTGCCATGACCGATCCCGTGCTTTCCGTCCGTGGTCTGACCGTGACTCTGCCGCGGGAGATGGACCGCCGCCACGCGGCCGAAAACGTCTCCTTCGATCTGCAGCGCGGCGAGATTCTCTGCATCATCGGGGAATCCGGTTCCGGCAAGTCGGTGACGGCAAGCGCGGTGATGGGGCTCCTGCCTGCCGTGATGAAGGTGGCGGGCGGGCAGGTCCTCTATGCCGGACGCGACCTGCTGGCGATGCCCGAGGCGGCGAGGCGCGCGCTGCGTGGCAGGTCGCTCTCCATGATCTTTCAGGATCCGCTTTCCGCACTCAACCCGCTGATGACGGTAGGAGCGCAGATCGACGAGGTGCTGGCGGCGCATGGCTGGCGCGACAGGGAAAAGCGCACGGCCAAGGTGCTTGACCTGCTGACCGAGATCGGCCTGCCCGATCCGCCGCTTTTGCGGCATCAATACCCCTTTCGTCTGTCGGGCGGCCAACGCCAGCGGGTGATGATTGCCATCGCCCTTGCGCTCGATCCCGATGTGCTGATCGCCGACGAGCCGACCACCGCGCTTGATGTAACGACGCAGGCGCAGATCCTCGAACTGATCCGCACTATCCAGCGCCGCAAGGGGATGAGCGTCATGTTCATTACCCATGACTTCGGTGTGGTGGCCGATATCGCCGACCGGGTGATCGTGATGGAGAAGGGGCTGCTGGTGGAACAGGGCGCTGCCGCGCAGGTGCTGACTGCACCGGAACATCCCTATACAAGGCGCCTGATCGCTGCCGTCCCCCGCCTGCGCGAGACCGACCGCGTGGCAGAGCTAGAGGCACCGGTGATCCTGAGGGTCGAGGCGCTGCACAAGACCTATCGCAGCCGTTCCGGCTTTCTGGGCCATACCCGCGTGGTGCCCGCCGTGCGCGATGTCGGGTTCGAATTGCGCCGGGGCCGCACGCTGGGCGTGGTGGGGGAAAGCGGATCGGGCAAATCCTCCATGGGCAAGGTGCTGATGAAGCTGACCGATGCGGATGGCGGGCGTATCCTGCTCGACGGCCGGGATATCCTGCCGTTGACCGAGGCGGAGTTCCGCCCGTTGCGCCCGCGTATCCAGATGGTGTTCCAGGATCCCTACGCCTCGCTGAACCCGCGCCAGACTGTCGGCGCCTCGCTTACAGTCGGGCCGGTGGCGCAGGGCATGGTGCGGAGCGAGGCGCGGGCGAGGGCGGCGGCGATCCTCGCGCAGGTCGGGCTCGATCCCTCAGCCTATGACCGTTTTCCGCACGAATTCTCCGGCGGCCAGCGCCAGCGCGTGGGGATTGCCCGGGCGCTGATGTTCGACCCCGAGGTGCTGATCGCCGATGAGGCGGTATCGGCGCTGGACGTGTCGATCCAGGCGCAGATCCTGGAATTGCTGGCGCAGGTGCAGGCGGTGCGGCATCTGGCGATGATCTTCATCACCCATGACCTGCGGGTGGCAAGCCAGATCTGCGACGAGGTGCTGGTGATGCACAAGGGCCGCGTGGTGGAAAGCGGCACACCCGCCCGCATCTTCCGCGCACCCGAGCAGGACTACACCCGCCGCCTCGTCGCGGCGATCCCCGGCAGCCGGTGGGATAGCGCCGCCTGAGTCGGAAGGTGTGTGGCGGGTATGAGGTTCGAGACCGCGTATCCGGCCGGAATACCGGTCTGATGCCTGCCGGTATGGCCTTGTCTTCGCCCGGAATGAGGCAGGGTTCGCCCTCTTGCGCGGGCGCATGGATGAGATTGATGCAGCACTACGGAGTGACGACCACCACCGCTACTGGTGCCGGCCTGCCGTCAGGCGCTGCCGACCGCCGGATGGTGGGGCCGGGGATTCCTCGAAGAATCTGAGTGATCGTTTCGTTTTTCAAGGCTGACTCGCTACCTCTTTGCCTGTCATTCGCGATCAGGCGATTGCAGGAGGTCTGAAAGCTGAAACCACCGTCATCTTTCAGCGCGGCTCTCCGCCCCGATCACGGATGCAGGCGGAGGCGGGCGAAGCCGGACGGGGTGGGGCCGAGATATTCCGGGGCGAGATGCGCGATCTCGGCCAGATGGGCCATGGCTTCGGGGCTCGTGTCGTAGATCACGCTGGTGCCGGGCATCGGCACGAAGCCGAAATCGGGGGCGGCAGGCGGGGCGGGCCTGTGTCCTTCGGCGACATGGCGGATCAGCAGGTCGCGGATCGAGGTGCGGCCGACATCGACCAGCCGGCTGGGCCGCGCCCAGACATAGCCGCCGGATCCGGCGGCGCGGTAGCTGTTGGTTGCCAGAATGAATTCCTGCCTCGGGTCGAGAGGCCGGCCGTTCCAGCGCAGGTCTCGGATGCGCCGCGCCTCGGGCTGGACCAGCGCTCCGTAGCGGTCATAGCGGGCGGGCTGGCGAAGGTCGACACGGAAGCCGAGGCCAAGGATCCGGTCGTGGTTGTAGCTCGGAAAATCCTTGTCGATCAGCGGGGCGTCGCGGCTGCCCGGCAGGACGTGGTGAAAAAGACCGGCGGCGTTTTCCAGCCATTCGGTGATTTCGGCCCCGCTCAGGCGCAGCGCCGCGATGGTATTGGGGAAGATGTGGAGCCCGGCGACATGGTGCAGCGCCAGTTCGCCCGCCGGTATGTCGATATAATTCTGCGCTCCGCCTCGTCCGCCCGCCTTGAAGGGCGACACGGCCGAGAGCACCGGTAGTGCGGCTTCGGGGCGGCCCTGCAACTGCTGCGCCACGAAGGCAGCCTGTGCCTCCGCCACGATGCGCAGGGCATCGGAGGGCGCGATGGTGGCGAAGTGGCTATGCAGCCGCCGGGCACTGTAGCCGACCGGGCGGCGGATCCAGGCCAGCGTTGCGGTGTGATCAGGGCCGATCGTCTCGGCGATCTCGGGGGCGGCCGGCACCGCGCTGTTGATCCCGCGCAACTCTGCCTGCCCGCCGGTCACCCGCCAGCGCTGCCCGTCATGGGTCAGATCGAGGTCTATCACCCCCAGATGCGAGCCATAGGCGCCGGGCTGCACCACCGGCACGCCGAAGACTGTGCCGCACTCAAGGTCGATCCCCGGCTCCGCCGGGCCGGGTGCGGGAAAGGGCAGATGGCTGTGGCCGGCGACGATGGCATCGATGCCGGGCACACGGGCAAGCGCGGTCGAGGCATTCTCGGCGTCAGGTCCGGCATCGACGGGGCCGAGCCCGGAATGCGACAGCGCCACCACCACATCGGCTCCGACAGCGCGCAACCGGGGGATCAGCGCCATTGCGGTCTCGACGATACCGCGGGTGGACAGGGTGCCCGCCAGCAGGTTCCGGTCCCATTGCACGATCTGTGGCGGGGCGAAGCCGATCACGCCGACAATCAGCGGCCGGAGCTGTCCCGCCGCGTCAGGCAGGTTGCGGCGCAGCAGGCACCAGGGCGGCAGCAGGGTGTCGTCCGCCTCGGGCCGCACCCCCTGATGGCGGGCGACATTCGCAGTCACCACCGGAAAGGTCGCCCCGCGTAAGGCTGCGAACAGGGCGTCGAGCCCGTGGTTGAACTCGTGATTGCCGAGGGTCGCAGCGTCGTAGCCGATCCGGTTCATGACCCGGATCGCCGGATGAACCGGATCCGGCGTCGCTATCCCGCCATGGAGCACGCAATCGCCCAGCGGGCTGCCCTGCAGGAAATCACCGTTGTCGAACAGCAGCGCTCCCGGCGCCTCTCGCCGCGCCTCGGCGATCAGGGTGGCGGTATGTTCCAACCCGGTGCCGGGGGCGGACCGGTCAGTGTAATAGTCATAGCCGAGCAGGTGAAGGTGCACATCCGTAGTGGCCAGCAGCCGCAGGCGGGTAGTCTGCAAAGGGGGCGGGGGCCGAGGGCGAGCGGTCACGAAACTGCCTTGTGCGATGGAGTGACGGAAATACCTGACATTTACATATATCTATATGTGTTCGGCTACGAGATACCTGTCAACCCGCTCTTTTGTTTGATATTCATCCTGTGATTGTGTGGCTTGGCTCGCGGGTTCGGCCCCGTCCGATCGTGGATGTTTACAGGCGCGGCAGGGCATGGCAGAGGCATCGGGAGGGTGATCGGCCCGAGGGAGGCGAACCATGCGTGATGCAGAGACGGTGACGTTCGGCGGATCGGGGCTTGATCGCGCGGCGCATCTGCGCGACGACCCGGTGGCGCTCGCGGCTCTGGCCGGAAAAGCTGAGGTGTTGCCGGTCTGGCGGGGCCGGCCGCTGATGGCGGAGGGCGCGCGTCTCGGCTGGTTGCCGGCGGGACACCCGGTGCTGGCCGGTGCCGGAGAGCCGGTCTTCCTCGGCCTGGATGGCGGTCGGCCGCGCCTTGCTGCCGATATTTCCGGCTGGGCGCCCGAAGGACCGGAGGATATGGGTTCCGCGCCGCTTTTCCTAGCCGGTGACCAGCCGCATCCGGCGCTGGAGGGTGATATCGTTTTCGGTGATCTGCGCCTCGCCATGGTGCGGCTTTCCACGCGTGAGGCGGAATTGGCCGCCATGGCGAAGGCGCTGCTGCAATGGCACGCCACGCATGGCTTCTGCGCTACTTGCGGTGCGGCCAGCCGGATGGCGCAGGGGGGCTGGCGCCGTGATTGCCCGGCCTGCGGTGCCCAGCATTTTCCTCGCACCGACCCGGTGGTCATCATGCTGGTGACACGGGGCAACCGCACACTGCTTGGCCGGTCGCCGGGCTGGCCAGAGGGGATGTATTCATGCCTCGCCGGCTTCATCGAACCCGGCGAGACAGTGGAGGCCGCCGTGCGCCGCGAAGTGGCCGAGGAGACCGGCATCCGCCTTGGCGCGGTGCGCTACCTCGCCAGCCAGCCCTGGCCTTTTCCGGCTTCACTGATGATCGGCTGTGCCGCAGAGGCGCTGGACGAGGCGATCCGGCTCGACCCGGTGGAGCTGGAAGATGCGCTCTGGCTGACGCGGGAGGAGCTGGTCGAGGCGTTTGCCGGGCTGCATCCGGCCGTCAAGCCGCCAAGAGCCGGTGCGATTGCGCACTTCATGTTGTCGAACTGGCTTGCAGATCGGCTCGATTGAACGGAAAACTAACCGAACGACGGGTCGTGCGACAGGGCCCGAGGCGGAATACCCCGGAGGTTGCACAGGCATGAAACTCAATGCGCGTGGAGATATCGAAGCACCGCTGGAGGTGGTCTTCACCTCTTTTGCCGATACCGGATACTGGGAAGCTGCGGCGTCGCACCGCGGGGCAGAGGTGACACGGACAGACCGGCTTCATGCCGTCGGTCCTGGCATGGCCTGGAATGTGGGCTTCCGGTTCCGAGGCAAGCGGCGCCAGCTATCGGTGAAGCTCATCGCGATGGAGCCGGAGCAGAAGATGGTCTTCCATGTCATCGGCGGCTCGTTCGACGCCTTCGTCACGCTCGACTTCATGGAGCTTTCCGCTCGCCACAGCCGCGTGAACGTCGCAACCGAGGTGAAGCCGCGCAACCTTGCGGCGCGGGTCTTCATCCAGTCGATGAGGCTGGCCCGCAGCAAGCTTGAGCGCCGCTACGAGACCCGGATCGGCACGCTTTGTCACGAGGTGGAGGAGCGTAGCCGATCGAGGGCAGGCCGCTGAGAGGGAGCTCCCTCCGGGGCGAGGCGCATTCCGGAAGGCTGAAGTTCCGGGAGAGCCGGTGGCTGACAGACCTGTCTTTTTCCGAAGTCTATGCTGCCTGCCGGTGAAGCCGGTGGCCTCGGGCTTTTTGTTGCCATGCACAACGGAGGGCAGCATCCGGCTGCGGGCGGGCGCGGAGACGGTGGTGATCTGCACTTTATGGTTCAACCACGCCTAACTCCGATCCTCGTGCCAACTTGGCCGAAGCGCCCACCGGGGGCTGCCCGGCCGCACTGCGTGCGTTGTTCCGGGCTGGGGGAGGGCTCGCACGGTGCTTGGTCTGCCCTCGGCACCCTGAAACACAGAGGCGGCGTCCGCCCACCCGGGGGGGCGGAGGTGGCGCTATGCGCCTCGTTCCAGGCAAGGGATGGGCTCACACGGAGCTTGGGGGCGTCGCTCCCTGCCCTCAGCACCCTGAAACACAGAGGGCGACGCCTGCTCCTGGCGGCGGGTGTCGGGCTGTCCGACGGCATTCAGTGCGCTTGTTCCGGGCAGGGACGGGTCCATACGCTTGGGCAACAGCAACAAGCGACGCTCCATGGATCGCTTGCGGATGTCCGGGGGAACCTGAATACGGACCGGGGTCCGTGCAGGGCCGCCAAGGGCGGGCTTCTCGCCTGTCGCCCTCAATCCCTGCTGGGATCGACCGGATAGACCCCGAGGATATGCATATGCGAGGTGAAGAAGCTCAGTTCGTCCAGCGCGCGGGCGACGTTCCCGTCTTCGGGATGGCCCTCGATATCGGCGAAGAACTCCGTCGCGGTGAAGCTGCCGCCCACCATGTAGCTTTCCAGCTTCGTCATGTTCACCCCGTTGGTGGCGAATCCTCCGAGCGCCTTGTAGAGCGCGGCTGGGATGTTGCGCACCCGGAAGGTGAAGCTGGTCATCATGCGCCCGCCCCGGCGTGTATGGTCTGGTGCGCGGCTCATCACCAGGAAGCGGGTGGTGTTGTTCTTCTGGTCCTCGATCCCGTCAGCCAGCATGTCGAGCCCGTAGATCTCGCCCGCCAGCGCCGAAGCCAGCGCCGCCTCGGCCGGATCGCCGAGTTCGGCCACCTGCCGCGCACCCGCCGCGTTGTCATGAGCGTTCATCGCGGCGAAGCCGTGGCTGCGGATGAAGCTGCGGCACTGGCCATGCAGGATCGACATGCAGCGCACCCGGCGGATCTCGTCGATCCGGGTGCCCTTGACGGCCAGCAGGGCGATGCGGACGCGCACGAAAGCCTCGTCGACGATGTGGAGGCCGGAATTGGGCAGCAGCGTATGCACATCTGCCACCCGGCCATAGGTCGAATTCTCGACCGCGAGCATACCCAGATCCACCTCGCCCCGCCGGGTCAGCTCCACCACATCCTCGAAGGTGGGGCAGGGCACAACTTCCATCTCCGGGCGGGCCTGTCGGCACGCCTGGTGAGAATAGGCGCCGGGTTCTCCCTGGAACGCGATGCGTCCGGCCATGATTCTCCTGCCTCCCTGTTTATGCCTCGAGCGCGGCGCGCAAAGCCGCGATTGCCGTGCCGGGTGGTCAATTCGCCGCATTTGCGGGACCGCCGATGCTACTACACCTTGAAACCGGGGGGGGGAAGCGGGTAGAAGCCCTTCAGCTACATGCCAAAACGGGACGCGACATGTTCGACACGATGACAATCACCAAGGTGCTGGGCGCGGTCTGCGGGTCGCTGCTCGTGTTCCTGCTCGGCAACTGGGCGGCCGGCGGGCTCTATTCCATGGGCGGCGGCCATGGCGGGGACGAGACACAGGCCTATTCGATCGCGGTGGCGGACGGCGAGCCTTCGGGCACTGCTGCCGGTGCCGAGGCCGGCCCGAGCTTCGAGGAGGTCTTCGCTTCGGCCGATCCGGCCAAGGGCGAGAAGATCTTTGCCAAGTGCAAGGCTTGCCACCATATCGATGGCAGCAATGCTACCGGCCCGCATCTGAATGGCGTGGTGAACCGGGCGGCCGCGTCGGTCGCCGATTTCCATTACTCCGAAGCGATGCAGGCTCTGGCGGGCGAAAGCTGGGAGCCGGCGAGGCTCGATGCCTTCCTTACCAGCCCCAAGGCCTTCGTGCCGGGCACTGCGATGTCCTTTGCCGGTCTGCCCAAGATCGAGGATCGCGCGAATCTCGTGAAATATCTCGAAACCCTGCAGTGACCTCGGCCATTGGACGCGGATCCTGTGCAGGCCACCCCATCGGGTGGCCTGTTCGCTTTCACTGCTGCTCCGCGTGATCGCCGTAGTCCCGCGTGACAACGCGAACATGCCCCGCGCGATAACGCAAACGCGCATTGAGAGGGCAGATAAATTCGTTACTCTGGCAGCCGATACGCCAGATGTGAGGAATTCCGCATGATCCGCGCTGCCCCCCTTCTTTTCATCCGCCGGTCATTGGGGATGCGCTGGTTCGGGACGGGACTCGCGGTGCTGGTCCTGGGACTGGGAGCACCCGCCGCACAGGCCGAGAAGAAGGTGATCGTCTCGCACGGTATCTCGACCTTCGGCGACCTGAAATATCCGGCGGATTTCAGTCATCTCGACTATGTAAATCCCGAGGCGCCGAAGGGGGGCGAGATCAGCGAATGGACGTTGGGCAATTTCGACTCGATGAACCCGTTCTCGGTGAAGGGGGTGGGTGGTGTGCTGTCCACGATCATGCTCGAATCGCTGCTGACCGGCACGTCGGATGAGATCGGGGCGAGCTATTGCCTGCTTTGCGAGACGCTGGAATATCCCGAGGATCGTTCCTGGGTGATCTTCAACCTGCGGTCCGAGGCGAAATTTTCTGACGGCACGCCGCTGACGGCCGAGGATGTGCTGTTTTCCTACGAGACGCTGCTTGCCAAGGGGCTGACCGATTTCCGCACGGTGCTGTCGCAGCAGGTGGAGAAGGTCGAGGTGCTCGACCCTCACCGCATCAGGTTCACCTTCAAGCCCGATTTCCCCAAGCGCGACCTGCCGCAACTGGCAGGGGGCCTGCCGGTGCTGTCGAAGGCGCAATACGAGCGCGACGGGCTCGATCTCGCCGAAAGCACGCTGAAGCCCTATATCGGCTCCGGTCCCTACATGTTCGACCGGATGGACGTGGGCCGCACACTGGTTTACAAGCGCAACCCCGATTACTGGGGCGAGGCACTGCCGATCAATCGCGGGCGAAACAATTTTGACCGTATCCGCGTGGAGTATTTCGCCGACAGCACGGCGGCGTTCGAAGCATTCAAGTCCGGCGTCTATACCTTCCGCAACGAGAATTTCTCGAAGCTCTGGGCCACCGGTTACGATTTTCCGGCGGTGCAGAAGGGCCATGTGGTGAAGGCGGAGCTGCCCAATGGCAACAAGGCCACCGGGCAGGGCTTCGTCTTCAACCTGCGGCGCGCGACCTTCGCGGATCCGAGGGTGCGTGAGGCTATCGGGCTGATGTTCAACTATGAATGGTCGAACGCCACGCTGTTCTTCGGGCTTTATGACCGGATCAATTCGTTCTGGGAGAATAGCTGGCTGGCCGCCGAAGGCCCCCCCACGCCGGAGGAAGCGGCGCTCCTGCAGCCGCTGGTCGCCGAGGGGCTTTTGCCGGAGACGATCCTGACCAAGTCCGCGGTCATGGCCCCGGTCTCGGGCGAGCGGCAGCTTGACCGGCGCAATCTGCGCGCGGCGTCGAACCTGCTGGACGAGGCGGGCTGGCCGGTTGGTGAGGACGGGCGGCGGCGCAATGCGAAGGGCGAGGTGCTGAAGGTCGAACTGCTGAATGATGACGCGAATTTCGACCGCATCCTCAATCCGCTGGTCGAGAACTTGCATGCGCTGGGGATCGACGCGGTGAACAAGAAGGTCGATCCGGCGCAACTGGAAAGCCGCACCCGCCCGCCGGCCTATGATTTCGACCTCATCACCCAGCAGGTGCGGACCGACTATTTCTCGGATTCCTCACTGAAGCAGTATTTTGGCTCGGAAACGGCGGATGTCTCGGCCTTCAACCTCGCCGGGCTGAGATCTCCGGCGGTGGACCGGCTGATCGTGGATGTGCTGGCTGCGCAGGATAAGGAGGCGCTGACGGCGGCGACAAGGGCGCTCGACCGGGTGCTGCGGGCGGAACGATTCTGGATTCCGCAATGGAACAAGAACACCTTTACCGTGGCCTATTACGACATGTTCGACCGGCCCGCGACGCCCGCGCCCTATGCTCTGGGCGAAATGGATTTCTGGTGGTATGACGAGGCCAAGGCTGCGGCATTGAAGGCCGCAGGCGCCATCAAGTAACAGACGGGCAGACGCACGCCATGGGCGCCTATATCCTTCGCAGGCTGCTGCTCATCATCCCGACGCTGTTCGGGATCATGCTCATCAACTTCGCGCTGACCCAATTCGTGCCGGGCGGCCCGGTGGAGCAGGTGCTGGCCCGGCTGGAGGGGCAGGGCAACGCCTTCCAGACCATCTCGGGCGGCGGCGATGCCGGCGGGCAGGATGCCGGCACCTCGAGCGGATCGGATTATATCGGCGCGCGTGGCCTGCCGCCCGAGTTCATCGACGCGCTGGAGGTGCAGTTCGGCTTCGCCCGCATCATCTGTGCCGAAGGACATTCCGGGCCGGCGACGACGAAATCCCCGGATTGCCGCAAGGAAAGGATCGGCCTTTTCGAGCGCTTCGGTATCATGATGGGCAACTATGTCCGCTTCGATTTCGGCGAGAGCTATTTCCGCTCCATCGGCGTAGTCGATCTGGTGCTGGAGAAGATGCCGGTCTCGATCTCGCTGGGTTTGTGGTCGACGCTGATCGCCTACATGATCTCGATCCCGCTCGGCATCCGCAAGGCGGTAAGGCATGGATCGGCCTTCGATACCTGGACCTCGGGCGCGATCATCGTGGCCTATGCCATCCCGGGTTTCCTGTTCGCCATCCTGCTCCTGGTGGTCTTTGCCGGTGGCTCCTACTACCAGTGGTTTCCGCTGCGCGGCCTGACCTCCGACAACTGGGAAAGCCTGAGCCTTGCGGGCAAGGTGGCCGACTACGCCTGGCACATGGTGCTGCCGGTCACCGCCTCGACCATTTCCAGCTTTGCCACGCTGACGCTGCTGACCAAGAACAGCTTCCTTGACGAGATCCGCAAGCAATATGTGATGACCGCCCGCGCCAAGGGGCTGAGCGAGAGCCGCGTACTTTACGGCCATGTCTTCCGCAACGCCATGCTGATCGTGATTGCCGGTTTCCCGGCCATCTTCATCAGCGTGTTCTTCGGCGCCTCGCTCATCATCGAGACGATCTTCTCGCTCGACGGTCTCGGGCGTCTGGGGTTCGAGGCGGCGGTGGCGCGCGATTATCCGGTGCTGTTCGGGACCCTGTTCATCTTCGGCCTGATGGGGTTGGTGGTCGGTATCCTGTCGGACCTGATGTATGTCTGGGTCGATCCACGCATCGACTTCGAGCGGAGGGGCTGAGCCGTGGCGCTGTCACCCCTGAACCAGCGCCGCTGGCGCAACTTCAAGGCCAACCGCCGGGCGTGGTGGTCGCTCTGGGTCTTCGCGGCTTTGTTCGGCCTCTCGCTTTTTGCGGAGGTGCTGGCGAATGACCGGCCGCTTCTGGTCAGCTTTCGAGGTGAGTTTCACACGCCCTTCCTCCGCTTCTACCCCGAGACCGCTTTTGGCGGCGATTTCCGCACCGAGGCTGCCTATCGCGAGCCGGAAGTGCAATGCCTGATCGAGACCGGCGGGCTGGAAGCCTGTCTCGACGACCCCGAGGCGGTGCGGGCCGAGGCGGCCTCGGGCAGCGTGGCGGGCGAGGCGGTCAGTCGGGGCTGGATTCTCTGGCCACCGATCCCCTACAGCTATACCACGATCAACGATATCGGTGGCGCTGCCCCCTCGGCGCCCGATGCGGGGCATTGGCTCGGCACTGACGATACCGCTCGCGACGTGCTGGCGCGGGTGATCTACGGTTTCCGTCTTTCGGTAGCCTTCGCGCTGGTGGTGACGGCGCTGACCTCGGCCATCGGCATTGTCGCCGGTGCGGTGCAGGGCTATTTCGGCGGCTGGGTCGACCTGGTGTTCCAGCGCGTCATCGAGATCTGGGGGGCGACACCCACACTTTACATCATCATCATCGTAGCGGCGATCTGGCAGATGAATTTCTGGCTGCTGGTCGGGCTGATGGTGCTGTTCGGCTGGACCTCGCTCATCGGTGTGGTGCGGGCGGAGTTCCTGCGGGCGCGCAATTTCGAATATGTCCGCGCGGCGCGGGCACTCGGCGTGAAGGATCGGGTCATCATGTTTCGCCATGTGCTGCCCAATGCCATGGTGGCCACGCTGACCATGGCACCCTTCCTCGTCACCGGCACGATCGGCAGCCTCGCCGCACTCGATTTCCTCGGCTTCGGCCTGCCCGCCTCGGCGCCCTCGCTGGGGGAGCTGACCCAGCAGGCCAAGCAGAACCTGCAGGCGCCCTGGCTCGCCTTCACCGCCTTCACCACCTTTGCGCTGATGTTGTCGCTTCTGGTTTTCATTTTCGAAGGGGTGCGGGACGCATTCGACCCGAGAAAGACCTTTCAATGAGTGTGCTGTCGGTCGAGAACCTGAATGTCCATTTCCGGCAGGACGGCAGGCTGATCCATGCGGTGAAGGGGGTTTCCTTCGAGGTGGGCAAGGGCGAGACGGTGGCGCTGGTGGGCGAGAGCGGGTCGGGCAAGTCGGTTACCGCCCTGTCTACCGTGGCGCTGCTGCCTGACAACGCCGAGATCGCGGGCTCGATCACCTATGCCGGCACGCAGATGGTGGGTGCGGCAGAGCAGGACCTGCGCCGGATCCGGGGCAATGACAGCAGCTTCATTTTCCAGGAGCCG
>JAIRJX010000019.1 GCA_031260425.1 Gemmobacter sp. | reverse complement strand
GCCCAGGCGCCATACCGCACTCTGCCTCCAGTGCGGCATAGATCGCCGGATCGGGCTTCATCAGCCGCAGATGACCCGAGGCCCAGACTCGATCGAATTCGGTCAGGAAGTCGTAGTGCCGGCAGGCAATATCGAAACTGCCGATGCCGAAATTGGTCAGCGCGAAGACCGGCATCCCCCGCCGCCGTAACGCCCGAAGGAGCACGACCGTGCCTTCGATGCGGGGTGCAGCCATGTCGATCCAGCGATCATGCCAAAGGAGGATCTCCGCCGCCCAGCCCGGATGCCGCCCGGCCCAGTCCTTCACCGTCTCCCGAAACGGCGCACCGGCATCGATCAGATCGTTCATCCGGTGCAAGTTAACCGCAGCAAACAGCGCCGTGCGCCGTGCGCGTCCGATTTCGGCATCATAGAACCGCTCCGGGTTCCATTCGATCAGCACATTGCCGATGTCGAACACCACTGCATCAACGCTCATCTCTGCCCTCCGATCCGGGTTTCGCGCCAGAGCACGTAAAGCCCGGAGCCGCAGATCAGCGCAATCCCCAGCCAGGCCGTCAGGTCCGGCCATTGCCCAAAGACGGTGACACCCCAGAAGATCGCTAGCGGCATCGCGGTATATTCGAAGGGCGCGACCAGTGCCGCCTCGCACATCCGGTAGGCCTGGGCCACCATCAGCCCGCCGATGGCGACCGACAGCCCAGTGGCAAGGAAAATCGGCCAGTCGGTCGGCGGAGGCCAGACCCACGCGTGAAACAGGAAGGCAAGGGAAGGATTGGCCGAGCCCGCAAGGTGCCCGTCACCCACCATCAGTCCCATGGTGCTGCTGACCAGAACGAAGCCGCATTGCACATAGAAATTCATCGTGGCGGCGCTTTCGGTATCACGCAGCCGTCGCGTCATCATATGGGTCGAGGCATAGGTGAAGGCCGAGAGAACGACCAGCACCGCCGCCGGCTGCAAGGCTCCCGCCCCCGGCCGCATCATCACGATGACACCGGCAAGGCCCACGATCACCGCCATCCAGCGGCGCGGCCCCACCGTCTCGCCCAGAAACACGACCGACAGCAGTGTCACCACCAGCGGACTCACGAAGGCGATAGCCACCGTATCGGCCAACGGCAAGGCGGCGAGACCAAGGAAATAAGTGATGTTCGAGAGCATCACCAGGCTTACCCGCAGCAGATGTCCGCGCGGCCGCCGCGTGCGCATCTGCCGGTAGCCGCCGGTCAGACCCATGAAGACCAGCAGGAACAGGATGGAAATCACGGAGCGCGTCAGGACCACCTGATGCAGTGCATAGCCGCCCGACAGCGCCTTGATCGTCACATCGTTGACCGACATTATGGCCGACCCGCCGATGGCGGCAAGAAGCCCGAGCGTCGTGGTGCGGCGGCTGGTGATCGCGGTCATGAACAGGGTCTAGCGCGCCGCTTCGCACCGATCTGTCCTGCTCGCGACATTCCCGCACCGCCGCCCGGGCTGTCCTGTGGGGAACGTCGGCATCCATTCCCCAAGCCCACGGTCTCCCTCCTCGCCCTGCGTGCGGCACGGCAGCGCCCGGTTGAGGGCGAGGGTGACAGCAGTTGTAGCCGCAACTTCTGGTAACATTCCGCCCCTGCCATAACCCGCACCGATGGCTTCAAAACATCCGTCCTCCTGGGCAGAGGCAGCGTGGGCAGCGCCTTGCTCCCGGGGCGACAGGGATCGAATGGCGTGCAGATCATGAAGAAGCGATTCCCCTTCTCTTCGACGCCTCTCGCAATGACGGATGATGATCTTTGAGTATTTTTACAAGAAGCAAGGCACAGACCTTCGATACCCCGCACGATGGCAGGTAGCGACCGACGACTGAACGGCGCGGCAACGGTTGTGGCGGCCGCTTCATGGTGATGCGCCCGCCGACAACGCACAGGCGCCGCCAAAACATCTGCCCGACGGCACGACGCGCCTTGTTCCCCGGGCGTGATGATCGCAGCCTGTGGTCTTCCCGTTGCTGGAAATGCTATATCCTTGCGCAGCATTGCGGGGTGGCGCCACGGCGCGCGCCTACCACGATCTTGATTTCCACGGCGGCCAGCATCCTGACCGTCACAGCCATCATAGCCTGGGTCATGGGCTGAGGAGGACAAATGAAAACCGTTTCGGAAAACCGCTGCTTCGGGGGCGTGCAAGGCGTCTATACCCATGCCTCGCAGATCTGCGGCTGCGACATGACCTTCGGCCTGTTCCTGCCCGAGGAGGCCGAGCGCGGCCCCGTGCCGGTGCTGTGGTATCTCTCTGGCCTGACCTGCACGCATGAGAATGCCATGGTGAAGGCCGGCGCGCAGAAATGGGCGGCGGAGGCCGGGCTGGCGCTGGTCTTCCCCGATACCAGCCCGCGCGGCGCCGATGTGGCGAATGACGAAGCCTATGATCTCGGCCAGGGCGCCGGCTTCTACGTCAACGCAACCGAAGCCCCTTGGGCACCTCATTTCCGCATGTGGGACTACGTGACCGAGGAATTGCCGGAGTTGGTGTTCAAGACTTTCCCCGCGGCAGAAGAGCGGCAGGCGATTTCCGGCCACTCCATGGGCGGGCACGGCGCGCTGACCATCGCGATGAGCTTTCCGGGCCGCTTCCGCTCGGTCTCGGCCTTCGCGCCGATCGCCAACCCTGCGGCATCGGACTGGGGGCGCAAGCAATTTACCGCCTATCTCGGCGCCGACGAGGCAAAATGGGTGCCGCATGACGCGACGATCCTGATGCGCAAGCGCGGCTTCGACGGACCGATCTTGATTGATCAGGGGGCGAGCGACCAGTTCCTTGACCTGCTGAAGCCCGAGGCCCTTGCCGAAGCGATGACGGCCCGGCGGCAGGGCGGCATCTTCCGTATGCAGAAAGGCTATGATCACAGCTATTTCTTCGTCACGAGCTTCATCGAGGATCACATCGGCTTCCATGCGGCGGCGCTTTATGACTGACCGCGCGATCCTTGCGGGCTGACGCGGCAATGACGCTTTATATCGACGCCGATGCCTGCCCGGTGAAGACCGAGGCCGAAACCGTGGCGACCCGCCACCGCCTGCGCATGGTTCTGGTGTCGAATGGCGGTATCCGCCCCTCGGCCAATCCGCTGGTGGAAAGCATCTTTGTCAGCGAAGGCCCGGATGAGGCTGACAAATGGATCGCCTGCCATGCTGCAGCGGGTGATGTGGTGGTGACGGCCGACATCCCCCTTGCCGCGAAATGCGTGGCGGCCGGGGCCATGGTGCTGAAACCGAACGGCGAGGCGCTGACTCCCGCCAATATCGGCATGGCGCTCGCCACGCGTGACCTCATGGCCGACCTGCGCAGCGCCGATCCGTTCCGCCAAGGCAGCGGCCGCCCCTTCGGCAAGACTGATCGCTCGCGCTTCCTCGAAGCGCTGGAACGGATGCTGCGGGCGGCGGTGCGAGGGGGATGAAGAAACCCGACCCGACGTCCACTCATCGCCGCGGAGGGTTTCGCGGCGTTACTTTCCACACTTGATACGATTGTCCATCCCGCACAGCATCTGACAATTTTCGGGGGTCGTCCTGCCGCCCTTGCTGCACGATGTAACATGATCGGCTTCCATCCCGTCTATCGGAAAGTGCTTGTCGCAGAGCGGGCAAACACCGCTCTGCCGCTCATATGCCATCCGCTTCATGCTGTCGGTGAAGGGCCGGATGGACAACACCCGCTCGTTCCCGCCCAATACATGGTCGTAGATACCCTGCTTCTTTGTGACATCCCCTCCTGCATCAACCTTGAAATCCGACCTTTCAAGGACCTTGGTGTCCAGCTTTATCCTTTCCGAATTTATTATGTATTAATCCCCACGCCACACCTTTCATCTCCCTGCGGTAGTCGGGAAATGTCAGGTTGACCCAGTTGATGACGTTCTGGAAACAGGCCCAAAGCTTATGGGCGTTCTGATCACCTTGATACCGGCCATGTATTGCTCGATATGGCCATCCGATAGCCACCTGATCACCCCGTCCAGATACTCCTGCCGGATAAACTGTCCGTTTACCAGCTTGTCTCCGATCTTCGCCGTTGGCGCCCCGCTTCTGGAAAGCCGCCTCTTTGCATCCGCCGGCCACAGATCAGTATAGATCGCGCTCCGCAACTCCTGATCCGTCAGCTTCTCTCCGGCGATATTAGTGATCTTGAACCGGTCCAGTTTTTCGCCATCCGTGCCGTCGCAGACATAAACGGAAAACTTATATTTCTTTCGGCTGTAAGACTGCAGAAAAAATCGGCGCCCCGTCGATTTCTACCAGGTAGTCACCCTGAATATACCGGCAAATACTGATGGTGTGCCGCTGCACATCCACCAACTCGAAACCCTCACCGGCCACCCGATACATAGTGTTGGAGGAAATTCCGGCAAACAGTGGCTTTGACCGCGCTACTTCATCGCGCCCCCCTGGCATCACGTAATATTCACGAGCACAGGGAGGTTACCCGGAGGGCAGTAAGCAATCCGCTGCCACCCTCCCCATTCATCTGTTCAAAAATATCCTCGGGGGGAGGCCGAAGGCCGTGGGGGGCGGAAAGCCCCCCCTGCCCGATTTCAGTAAAGCACGACAGAGCGGATCGACTCGCCCTTGTGCATCAGATCGAAGCCCTTGTTGATATCCTCGAGCTTCAACCGGTGGGTGATCATCGGGTCGATCTCGATCTTGCCGTCCATATACCAGTCGACGATCTTCGGCACGTCGGTGCGGCCGCGTGCGCCACCGAAGGCGGTGCCTTTCCAGACCCGGCCGGTCACCAGTTGGAACGGGCGGGTCGCGATCTCGGCCCCTGCCGGCGCCACACCGATCACGACCGAGACACCCCAGCCGCGATGGGTGCATTCCAGCGCATCGCGCATCACCTTGACGTTGCCGGTGCAGTCGAAGGAGTAATCTGCGCCACCGATCTGGTCGAACTGAGTCTTGGTCAGATTGACGATATGCTGGACGACCGAGCCGTCGATCTCCTTCGGGTTGACGAAATGCGTCATGCCGAAGCGTTCGGCCATTTCCTTCTTCGCCGGATTCAGGTCGACCCCGATGATCATGTCGGCGCCCGCCAGCCGGAGGCCCTGGATCACGTTGAGCCCGATGCCGCCCAGCCCGAACACCACGGCCTTCGCGCCGATCTCCACCTTGGCCGTGTTGATCACCGCACCGATGCCGGTGGTCACGCCGCAACCGATATAGCAGACCTTGTCGAAGGGCGCGTCCTCGCGGATTTTGGCCAGCGCGATTTCGGGCAGCACCGTGTGGTTGGCGAAGGTCGAGCAGCCCATGTAATGCAGGATCGGCGTTCCGTCGAGCATCGAGAACCGCGTCGTGCCGTCCGGCATCAGCCCCTGGCCCTGCGTGCCGCGGATCGCGGTGCAGAGGTTGGTCTTCCGGCTGAGGCAAGAGGGGCAGGCCCGGCATTCCGGGGTATAGAGCGGGATCACATGGTCGCCCGGCTTCAGCGTGGTCACGCCGGGGCCGACCTCGACCACCACGCCCGCGCCCTCATGGCCGAGAATCGCCGGAAACATCCCTTCCGGATCTGCCCCCGACAGCGTGAACTCGTCGGTATGGCAGATGCCGGTGGCCTTGATCTCCACCAGAACCTCGCCGAATTTCGGCCCTTCCAGGTTCACATCCATGATCTCAAGCGGTTTTCCGGCGGCTACCGCCACCGCGGCACGGGTGCGCATCGGCTTCTCCCTCTGTCAATTTGACACAAGCTGTGCCAAAGAGGCGACAATTGCAACGCGGGAAACGTCACCGATGATGGACTTTGCGAAATCGACAGCTCTTTGTCTGACCCTCGCGCTGGCTGGCTGCGCCATGGCGCCGGAACCCGCGCCGGTAGCCCCCATGCCGCAGGTCCCTGCCGGGATCGATCCGATAACCGGATTGCCGATGGACATGACGCCCGGCCTGAATGACCGCGAGCCCGATACCTGCAAGGCCGCCGACTACCGCTATCTGATCGGGCAGAACGAGGCGGCGGTGAATGCCGCAGGCATTACCCGACCGACCCGCTTCGTCACGCCAGGCGGGATCGTGAGCCAGGAGGAATACAACTCGTTCCGGATCAATTTCCAGCTCGACGCGGTGGGTAATGTGGTGGGGATCACCTGCGGTTGATCCCCGGATCGGGGGCGGCGCGCACGGCAGACCCGCGCGCGCCCTCTCACCCCGCCAGCATCTCGCGCGCCAGCGGGATGACGCGTCGCCCGTAAAGCTCGACCGAGCGCATGAGATCGGCATGGGGCGTGGGACCGGATGAGTATTTCAACTCGAACCGCTGCACCCTCAGCGCCCTGACGGTATCGACGATCCTGCGCGCCACCGTCTCGGGACTGCCGACATACTGGCTGCCCTGCTCCACTTCGGCAACGAAAGCGTCACGCGTCATCGGCGGCCAGCGGCGTTCGCGCGCCAGCCGTTCATGCAGCGCCTTGTAGCCGGTCCAGGCGATCGCGCGCGCCGCCTCGTCGGTCTCGGCGATGAAGCCGGGGGAATGCACGCCCAGCGGTTTCGGGGTGCGGCCGGCCTGCTCGTAGCCCGCATGGTAGAGCTGGACATAGGGCCGGAAGCGGCGCGGATCGCCGCCGATGATCGCCAGCATCATTGGCAGGTCATGGCGCACTGCGCGTGCCACCGATTCCGGGCTGCCGCCGACACCGACCCAAGTGCGGATGCCATCCGGCCCGGCCGGGGGATAGACCGCCGGCACGTCGAGCGGAGGCCGGTGCCGCCCCGACCATGCCACGGCACCTCCCCTGTTGATCCGGGTGAAAAGATCAAGCTTCTCCTCGAACAGCATCTCGTAATCGCGCAGGTCATGGCCGAAGAGCGGGTAGCTTTCGGTGAACGAGCCGCGCCCGAGGATCACCTCGCCCCGCCCGCCGGAAAGGGCGTTGAGCGTGCTGAAGCGCTGATAGAGGCGCACCGGATCATCGGTCGAAAGCACTGTGACTGCCGTTCCCAGCCGGATACGTCCGGTTTTCGCGGCAATATTGGCCAGCAGGATCTCGGGTGCCGAGACGGCGAAATCGTCGCGGTGATGCTCGCCCAGTGCGAATGCGTCGACGCCGGTCTGATCGGCCAGCACTGCTTGCTCCACCACATCGCGCAACACCTGATCCTGCGGCAGCAGCACCCCGTCCGGTCCGCGCGTCACATCGCCAAACGTATCGAGAGCGAATTCCATGATATCTCTCCTTGTTCCGTTGTGCCCTATCTAGGGAGCAGACCGCAGTCTGTCGCCCTGCGGTGATGCACAGGACTTGCGCTGTGGCGGTGCGGCATCCGTTCCGATCCCTACCCAGCCACCGGGACAAAGGCCATCACTTCCCGATCGGGGAGGACCGGGCCGGATCATGGCACAGCTGACAGCCCCGCCTTTGAGACGGCACCACCGCGCCGCCCGTTGCATGACCGGCCCGCCTTGGCTAAGGCTTGGCCATGAGCATCCCCCTCCCCTCCCCCGCCGCACCGCTGCGCATCGGTACCCGTGGCTCGCCACTGGCGCTGGCGCAGGCGCATGAGACCCGCGACAGGCTGTGCGCCGCCTTCGACCTGCCCGGGACTGCGTTCGAGATCGTGGTGATCAAGACCACCGGCGACCGCGTTCAGGACCGCCCGCTGAAAGAGATCGGCGGCAAGGGTCTCTTCACCAAGGAAATCGAGGAGGCGCTGCTGTCGGACGGCATCGACATTGCGGTCCATTCGATGAAGGACATGCCGGTTGCACAACCCGAGAGCCTGGTGCTCGACTGCTTCCTGCCGCGCGAGGATGTGCGTGACGCCTTCGTCTCGCCCACCGTCGCCCGGCTGACCGACCTGCCGGAGGGGGCAACGGTCGGCTCCTCCAGCCTGCGGCGGCGCGCGCAACTGGCGCATCGCCGCCCCGACCTGAAGCTGGTCGAGTTCCGCGGAAATGTGCAGACAAGGATGAAGAAGCTGGAAGACGGCGTGGCTGTCGCCACCTTTCTGGCCATGGCCGGGCTCAACCGGCTCGGCATGGCCGATGTCGCCCGCTCCGCCATCGCGCCGGAAGAGATGCTGCCCGCCGTGGCGCAAGGCGCCATCGGTATCGAACGCCGGTCCACGGACAGCCGTGCCGCCCGGATGCTCGCCGCCATCCATCACGACCCGACCGGCCAGCGCCTCGCCGCCGAACGTGCCTTCCTCGCCGCGCTGGAAGGCTCCTGCGAAACCCCCATAGCCGGTCTCGCCCTGTTTGAGGGCCCCGATCTCTGGCTGCGCGGCGAGATCCTGCGCCCCGACGGCAGCGAAGTGATTGCGGGCGAACGGCGCGGCCCTGTCTCCGAGGGCGCCGCTCTCGGCGTTGACCTCGCCCGTGACCTGCTGACCCAGGCGCCGCTCGGCTTTTTCGACTGGCGCTGAAGAAAGGGGGCGTTCGCGCCCCCTCCTGAGCCTGCGGCTCAATTCCCCCGAGGATATTTTCAGACAGAAAATGGAGGGGGCGCATTCTGTGCCGTTTTCTGTTGTAATGGTTCCGCCTTCCGGCACTGGATGGAGCGACGATGAGCATCGGCAATGCAGCGATCTGGTATGCTCCGGATGGCTACGATCCGCAAAAGGGCATCAATGGCCGCCGCGTTGCCGGAGAAAGCTTCTTGCGCGGATTTTTTGCCCATTCCCGCGCCGATGAGCTGGTCTGCGTGACCCAGGATCCCGCGGGTGAAGCGCATCTCCGCGCTTTTGCCGCCCGCGAACACGTGACCCGGCCGATCCGCGTCACCCGGCACGCAACCCCTG
This sequence comes from Gemmobacter sp., assembly GCA_031260425.1. Taxonomy (GTDB): domain Bacteria; phylum Pseudomonadota; class Alphaproteobacteria; order Rhodobacterales; family Rhodobacteraceae; genus Gemmobacter. Next base: position 305 of record JAIRJX010000019.1, on the reverse strand, counting down.
GACAGATCGCCCCCGTCGAAGTGCTTTATTGGCCCAGCCCGAATTTGGGGGCCATGTGCTGGCAGCGCGCGCCGCTTGGGGCTGCCGCCTATGCGCTGTGCGGGGTCACGCATACGACCGCGACCAAGGCGGTGATGCAAGGCATGTTCGACCTGCGCGTGGCACCACAGATGCCGTGGGATGCGGTGATCTGCACATCGAAGGCGGTCCATGCCTCGCTGGTAGCGCAGATGGATCTGGGCGATGGCTGGCTGGCTGGCCGGTTCGGCGGTGCGCCACCACCGCGACCACTGCTGCCGGTGATC
>JAIRJX010000318.1 GCA_031260425.1 Gemmobacter sp. | reverse complement strand
AGCAATACGGCCATGCTCCCGATCCGGGACCCGGGCCGGGCGGCACCGAATGGTGGCTGGCGCATATCCACCCCGCCGACCGCGCCCGCGTCACCGCCGAACGCGGCGCGGCACTCGCGGCCGAAGCCGAGATCTGGGGCAGCGAATATCGCTTCGCCCGTGCCGATGGCAGCTATGCCCGCGTCATCGACCGCACCCGCTTCCAGCGCGACGCCAGCGGGCAGGCCATCCGCGCCGTCGGTTCGCTGGTCGATGTGACGGCCCTGCTGGAGGGAGAGGAGCGGTTCCGCCTTGCCGCCGAGGCCGCAAAGGACGTGATCTACACCTGGTCCCCCAGAACGGCCGAAACCTGGCGCAGCCCCGGCTATGCCCAGACCTTCGGCCTTGATCCGGCCGCCCCGGCGCGCGGGCCCGGCAGTTGGCACGACGCCATCCACCCCGAGGATCTCGCCCGCATCGACCGGATGCGCGATACGGCGCTGGCCAGCGGCGAGGACCGCTGGGAATGCAGCTATCGCATCATCCGGGGCGACGGCAGCATCGCCCACGTCATCGACCGTGCGCTTGCTCAGCGGCAGCCCGATGGGCGGCTGCATCGCATCATCGGCTCTGTCGTCGATGTGACGGGCCTGCGCGAGGAGGAAGACCGGCTGCGCGCATTGATCCGCGTCGCCTCGGATGTGGTCTATGACCTCGACCCGCGCAGCGGCGCGGTGGTCTTCTCCGACAGCGTGGCCGAGGTGCTGGGCCCCGACTGGCTCGGCCCGCAGACGACCATCTCCATCTGGCAGGAACGGCTGCATCCCGACGACCGCGAGCGGGCGATACAAGGCGCCCGCAGCTTCATCGCCGGACGTGACGAGGAATGGCGCGCCGAATACCGGCTGCTCGGGCGGGACGGCGAGACCATCCATATCCGCGACCGGGCGCTGGCATTGCGCGACGAGGACGGCCGCGCCCTCCGCATCATCGGCGCATTGGAGGATATCACCGCCGAGACGGAGACCGCGATGAAGCTGAGCCAGTCGCAGCGGCTGGAGGCTCTGGGCAAGCTTACCGGCGGCGTGGCGCATGACTTCAACAATCTGCTCTCGGTGGTCCTCGGCAATGCCGAGTTGCTGGCCGAGACCGACGCCACGCCGGAACGGCGCGCCATGGCCGAGGCGGTGGTGCGGGCGGCGATGCGCGGAGCCGATCTGGTGCGCAGCCTTCTGGCCTTCGCCCGCCGCCAGCCGCTCAGGCCGCAGGTGCTGGATACCGACACCCTGCTGGTGGAGTTGCGCGACATGCTCGACCGCACTCTGCCGGCCCATATCCGGCTGCGGATCGCCCCCGGCACGGACCTGTGGACCGTAAAGGCCGATCCGGCGCAGCTTCAGACGGCGCTGCTGAACCTCGCCGTCAATGCGGCCGATGCCATGCCGGCGGGCGGTGATCTGCTGATCGAGGCCGAGGATGTGCATCTCGACAGCGACTATGCCGCAGCCAACCCGGGCACGCGCCCCGGTGCCTTCCTGCGGCTGTCGATCTCGGATACCGGCCTGGGCATGACACCCGAAGTGGTGGCGCGTGCCTTCGATCCGTTCTTCACCACCAAGGAGGTCGGGCACGGATCCGGTCTTGGCCTGTCGATGGTGCATGGTTTCGCCAGCCAGTCCGGGGGCCATGTCACGCTTTACAGCGAACCCGGGCGCGGCACCACGGTGAGGCTTTATCTGCCGCGCAGCGAAGGCGAGGCCACGGCGGCCGCATTGCTGCGCGCACAGGCCACGCGCGTCCGCATGGGTGCGGGCGAACACGTCATCGTCGCCGAGGATGATCCGGCGCTTCGGCCGCATGTGGCACGGCTGCTGGAAAGCCTGGGCTACCGGGTAACGGCGGCCGCAGATGGCGAGGCCGCGCTGGCGGCGATCCGCGCCGCACCCGATGCGCGGCTGCTGTTCAGCGACGTGGTGATGCCGGGCGATCTCAATGGCATCGCGCTCGCCACGCAGGCGGTGGCTGAGCGGCCGGGGCTGAAGGTGCTGCTGACCTCGGGCTATACCGAACAGGCGATCCGGTCACATACGCTGCAGGCCAGGCACTTTCCGATGCTGCCCAAGCCCTATCGCCGCGACGAACTCGCCGCCCGCCTGCGCGAGGTACTGGAGGAGGAGGCGGGATAGAGCACTCCCGGACCGTGTGGCCCTGGGGCCAGGACCTCCGCCGCACCACGCCGCACGACAGAGAATGGCCTCCACCCCGGCCCTGACCAGCGCCTCCTCCGCCCGGGCCATCCCACGCCACAGCGGGCGGCACCCGACCGCAGATGGCACCGGGGCGATTGCGGCCTGCACCTTATGGCTCAATCAAGCCTATGACTGATCATCGCGTCGACATCACCGAAGCGCACGGTCAGGTATTGCCCGGCGGTGCTTCGTGCCTTGTTCCGGGCCACACGGTGCCTGGGGTGGAGCAGGGGCTCACGCGGCGCTGACCGGGAAGCGGCATAGGAAATTCTCATATCCGCCCCTCGCCACACCACAGGGGAACGGCTCCACCAAGGACCGCGCTGCCCTTCCGCCCGGCACGAAACCAAAAGGCCGCACCCGAAGGCGCGGCCTCATATCGGTTCGCGGCAGGCCGATCCTACTTGATCTTGCCTTCCTTGTATTCCACATGCTCCCGCTTCACGGGATCGTATTTGCGCACCGTCATCTTCTCCGTCATGGAGCGGGCATTCTTCTTGGTCACATAGAAGTGCCCGGTGCCTGCCGTCGAATTCAGACGGATCTTGATCGTCACCGGCTTTGCCATAGTCGTCTCTCCTACACCCGGGGGACAGCGTCACCCGGTCAAATTCTTCAACTCCGCCTTTTACGGCAGAGAACAGCAGAGTCAACAGTGAAAACCCTGCCGTCTACGGCTTTCACGGCTGCGGCTTGCCCGCCGCCGCATGAAGCGTGGCGAGGGTGGCCGCGTCCAGCCCGAGCGCGGCGGCAAGGCCCCGGAGGAACTGCCGCTCGCCCTCGCTGTCCACCGTGATCGGCATCAAGGCGGCGGCGTAAAGCTGCTCCTTCCCCGTCTCGCCGGCCGAGGCGGCAAGGGCGGCGATGTCGAGCGGCGCATCGAGTTCGGACTGCACGAAGTCGATTTCCGCCCCACTGGCATCGCTCAGATGCGACAGGATCGTCGCACGCTCGGCGGCGTCGATCTCGCCATCGGCCTTGGCGGCCTGGATCATGGCGCGGATCATCAGCCGGGCAGTCTGCTCGGCTATCGGCCCGGCGGGGGTGGCGCCAGTCATCGCGCCCAGCATCTCTCCCATGTTTTTCGCGCCGGCGGAGGCCGCGCCGGTCATCGCCGCCGTCAGCGTGCCAAAACCCGCCTCGGCCTGTTCGGTAACCTGCGCGGCCCCCTGCCCGAAGCGCCCCATCATCTCGCGCATCGCGGCACTGCCGCCGGGAAGGCCCAGCTTCTCGGCCATGGCGCCGATCTGGTCGGCCATGCCGCCCGGCTGGCCCGCACCGCGCAACGCATCCTGCATCGCATCAAGCCCGCCGGCCTTGCGGAATTTAGCCACCCCCCTGGCAGCGGCGAAACCTATGGCAAGGGTGGTGAGCGTCCGGATGAAACTCATGGCAAACTCCTCGTGAAAGACCGACTCTCCTGTGAGCATAGCGCAGCCCGAGCCCGAGACGGGAGAAAATCGCGCGCGGTCCGCCGGCAGGGCATTCGATGCCCTCGCACGGCGCGACGATGATGATCAGCGCTGCAGCACCTCGACCAGCCACGCTTCGGCATCAGCCCGGGCCGCCCGGGTTGATGCACCGACCACCGGCGTCACTTCGAAGGCACGGACCGGCCCGTCGATATCGAATCGCCTTGAGCCGGCAAGTTCGCTCAGCGCCCCCGGGGCCAGACCCGTGAGATAGAGCCGGCCATCGGCAGCCTCCAACCGCCTGGCATAGTCCGCCAGCACCGATACCAGGGTCGAGCCAAGCGCGGCCCTCCTCCGCAATCGCACGATCAGCACCGCATTACGCGATCCCTCCGGCTGCGGCAGCCGCCGCTCCAGCGTGCGGGCGCCGGCGAAGAACAGACTGCCGTAGACATCCACCACCGTAACCTGACCGGAGCGCAAGATCCGGTCCGGCGGGGTCTCGACAATCTCCCCGTCCTCGCGCTGGATCAGTTCCACCACCGAAATGTCTCCCGAAGCGACATAGACATGCAGAATGATCGAAAGCGCCACGCCCGTTGCAACGGCAACCTGGATCGGCAGAAGCAGCGTGGTGACAAAGGTTGCCCCACCGCCGATCATGGACGACGCCCCCGCAGCGATCACCGCGCGGATGGCGTCCGGTCTGATGACCCGCGAACTGGCGTAGATCAGCAGCATCGCGAGTGACGGCATCGCCACCCTGGCGGCAAGACCCGGAAAGACCACGACGACGGACGCCATCAGCAGCCCGGCAAAGATTGCGGCCCATCGCGAACTGGCGCCTGAAGCGACGGAGAGAGCGGTAGAGCTGAGCGAACCGCCGACCGGCAGGCCACGGAACAGCCCCGAGGCGATGTTGGCCACACCCTGGGCGACGAAATCGCGTGACGCCCGCCGTACCGATCCGTCGGGATTGGGGACGCTCTGACTGACACCCGCCCCCTGCACGAGGATGACGACCGAAAGCGCCGCAGCGCCCGAGACCAGTTCGACCGACAGATCCGAGAGCCGGGGGAGAACAAGGCCCGGGATGCCCTGCGCGATCTCGCCGAGATCACCGACGACCCGCACCCCCGGCCCGATCCACCAGACCAGCAATGACGGGATGGCGATGGCGAACAGGGTGCCGGAGCGCCCCAGCTTTGTCCGAGACAGGGTGGCGATCAGCACCGCGGTCAATGCGGTAACTCCAAGAGTGGAGGGATCGATACGCGGAATATTGGCGAGCAGGTCGAGGGCCCGAACCACAACATTTGCGCCCGTCGATTGAAAGCCGGTGATGGTATCGAGTTGCGTCAGGATGGTTCGGGCGGCGATTCCGCTGACGAAGCCGGTCATCACCGAATAGGACACGAAGCGCGTCAACTGTCCAAGACGCAGCAGGCCGAAGACCAGCTGGAAGAGGCCGGTCATCACTACCAGCAGAACCAGTGCCGCACCGCGCTGCTCGTAGGCCAGATGCTCCAGCGTCTCGCCTGCACCAAGGGCTGCGGCGCTCGTCGTGGTGACCACCATCAACTGCGAACTGGCCAACAGCCCGCCGGCGATGGGGGCCACCATGCAGGCATAGAGGCCATGGATCGGGTTGACCCCGGCCAGCAGGCCCATGGCCATGCCGTCGGGGACGCTGCTCAGGGCGCTGTTCAATCCGGCAATCGCATCCTTGCGGACCCGAGCTGCACCGGGAGCCACACGCAAACGATTGACCATCAGCGCACGCAGCGTCGAAAGGCCGGGCTGATCAACCTCGGTCTCATCCCCCGGGGGCAGCGCTGCGTGAACCAGCGGCTCTTCCATATCGCCCGGCCTGCCGATCAACTGGAGGGTTTCGCCATATTGGTTTCATCATAGGCCAGCGTGAAGGTCGAGTCCTCTGGGAAGAGCGGCATGCTCTCATCCCAATCGAAGAAGGCCCGTCGCATCCTGATGAACCGCTCCGGCTCGCGGTAACGCATATTGGCGCGCTCACGCTGGTCGTTTGCGAGGTTGAACAGAAACTCGTTGCCGTCGACCGACAGCCACTTCCAGTCGCCCGAACGCATCGCCTTCTGATTGCGGAACTTCATCCGCCAGAACACGTCACGCGGCGTGTCGGGGCCAAAGATGTCAACCCCGTCAGGCGGATAGTCGGGATGCGGCGCTACCCCGGCGGCGGCCAGGAAGGTCGGCATCCAGTCCATGCCCATCACCAGCCGGTCGCTGCGCTGGCCGGGCGCTATCCGCTCTGGCCAGCGCAGGATATAGGGCACACGGATGCCGCCCTCGAGCAGGTCCATCTTCTTGCCCGTCAGCGGCCAGCTATCCGAGAAGCGCTCGCCGCCATTGTCGCTGGTGAACAGGATGAGGGTATTGTCCGCTGCGCCGGACTCTGCAACCGCCTGCAGGATCCGGCCGATACCTTCGTCCATTTCCTGGATCATGCGCAGGTAGATCTCGAGCGAACCGCCGTCGAGATGGAAAATGCCCTTGTCTTTGATGCGCTCGGCCTCGGCGCGGTCTTCGCGCGTTTCCCACGGCCAATGCGGCGCGCTGTAATGGACCGACAGCATATAGGGACCGTCGGCAGCCTTGCGCCGGATGTAATCGGCGGCGCGATCCGACAGGATATCGGTGAGATAACCATCGACATGGGCTTCGTCGTCGCCCTCCCACAGATCGTGGCTGCCGCTGAAACTGCGATGGGTGAAGAAGTCGACCGCGCCGCTGCGGAAGCCGAAATACTCCTGATAGCCGCTCTTCTGCGGGCTGAACCACGGTGGGGAGCCGAGGTGCCACTTGCCGATCAGTGCCGTCGAATAGCCGGCATCGCGCAACATCGAGGGCATGGTAGGATGCTCGGGCGTTAGCCCCAGATGCGGCCCGCCACCGGCGATCGGCTCGTCGAAGCCACCGCGCAGGCGGTGCTGGTAGCGGCCCGTCATGATGGCGAAACGGGATGGAGAGCAGACCGAGGAGTTGGCATAGCCGTTACTGAACAACATCCCCGCGGACGCCATCCTGTCCAGCACCGGAGAGCAGTTGGTGCGACCGCCGTAGCAGCCGAGATCGGCATATCCCAGATCATCGGCCATGATGAAGATGAAGTTCGGTCGGGTCATGCTCTTCCTCCTGCTACGGCGTCTTGCGGTCTGAGCCTTCGGACTTACGACGGAATGGAATGGCCTTCACCGCGCGACTTGCGACGGCCGAGCCAGGTCGAGAACGGGATAAGCAGCATGGCCACGATCGACAGGACCACCACCATGACCACCACGCCGGGCTCTTCGAAGGCCTGTGTCGCCACCACCATGGCGGCCGCGAAATTACGCTGCGCGGCACCGAAGCCGAACACGATCCGTTCGGCCTTGTCGAAGCTGCCGGCGATATATCCCAGTCCGAAGGCCAAGCCGATGAACAGCAGCGAGACGAAGATCGCGCCCTCGCCGAAGATGTTGAGCACCGCGTGGCGGTTCAGAAACAGCGACAGCCCGACCATGATCCACAACGCCGTCACCAGAATCGTGCCGAGAACGGGCACGGCGCGTGCCGCAAGCCCCGGAACCACAGGCCGCAGGATGAAACCGGCGGCCAAGGGCAGGATCATGGTGACGATCAGCGGCCGGGCGATCGCCCAGGCACTGATCCGCGCCGCCTCACTGACCAGCGGCAGGATGATCGGCATGGCGAGGATGGTTCCGGCCAGCAACAGCACGATCTGTGAGGCGGCGAAGCCGACATCCTCTCCGGCGTTCATGACCAGCTTGACGATCAGAGGCGCGCCACCGGCACTGGCGACGATGACAAGGCCTGTCGAGAAATCCGGATCAAGCGGGATCAGACGCAGCAGCAGCAGTGCCAGCAGCGGCACGAGCACGAAGTTCGTCGCCAATGCGATCACGACCCCCCGGATATCGCGTAGCGGACGCGCCAGATCGCCGATCGTGTAACGCAGGCCGACCATGAGCATGCTCGACACCGCGAAAATCTGAATCGACAGGGTCAGCGCAAGCGGCATCATCTGCCCGGTCAAGAACTGCATCCTCGCCTCCCCTGGCCTTTCCGCCCTGCGGCGGGCAGGGCACGTTGACTATTCGCCTTCCGGAAGCACAATCGCAAATATCGACAACGTCATGATGCTTCAGCCGCTCTCATCCGGATTGATATCAGCAGCCATGCTACGGACCAGGCCCGCACCATCAGTCACACAAATCCTACAGGACAAAAGGTAGATGGCGCCTCCACGCGGTGAACAAGAACGATGCTGCGGAACGAAAGCCCGCACCCGACACGCAGGCAACGAGTGAGGCAGAGCCTAGGGATTTCACCCTGTAAAATCAAGACGAAATCCCCAGGATGCCAGTCACTCCAGCCTCGCAATCTACATCAATCAGCCGATGGGTTTCGGAAGGTATATGGCAAGCGGGGCGGTAGCCGTAGCGTGTTGGATCTGCATTCCTCCCGACTCATGCGACTTCATGAGAAAGCCCGTAGCTCCGGACTCCCCGACCACCGCGCCTCGCTGTCCGGCAGTGCCACACCCCGATACTCGATCGCCGCGCCCGCATCATCAACGGTCCCGGGCGCGCGACCAAACCGGCTCGAAGCCCCCCCGCCGGATGGTTTTCCAGGCGCGGGGGCTGTCTGCCCCCACGACCCTTCGTGCCTCCCCCCCGAGGATATTTTCTGTCTGAAAATATCCTCGGGGAGTGAATTGAGTCGAAGGCTCAAGAGGAAGTGCAAGCCCCCTTCCCGGCATCGGACAACAGGCAGCCCCGAGAGGATTGGTGCAGCGGCGAGGGCCGACAGGTTCCGCGCGAAGACGGGTTCACGCGGGATTTGGGCAGGGGCAATATCCGGACATGCGGGACGCATTCTTGGCCAACCGGGGAAATCCGGCATGTTGCTTGCACCCGGTTCCGGGCGGAGCGCAATCGCCGCCGTCTTCCCTGCGCATTTCACTCCGGTGCCTGTCCTCGCCGCTTCAGCGATGCACCGCGATCCGGTGAAGGGAGCCAGACTGCGGTCATTCCACCCGAAGCCGATGCGCCGGCGCCACAGCCGGATCTGCGCATGTCTTCATCTCCTTCGGCGGCCCGATCCGCGCCACGTACAAACCGTTGACATGACAACATTCAATGGCTGACGTGGCAGATTGCGCGGATGGCCTGTAAGCCGGATTCTGTCCAAGGGATCGCCCCCTCTGGATGACCATTCATCTGCCCCCGCCCTTGCGGACGGGATCCAGCTGCCAACCCGGGCCTCCAGGCTGAAGCATCCCTGCAGAGGTCTCCGGCAGGGTCGCCCCTGTGGTTCCGGACCTTTCCGCACGAGGCCCCTATTCGGCATTGCTCCGGGTGGGGCTTGCCGTGCCGGTCCTGTCGCCAGTCCCGCGGTGGGCTCTTACTCCACCGTTTCACCCTTACCCCGCAAGCGGGGCGGTCTGTTCTCTGTGGCGCTTTCCCTGGGGTTGCCCCCGCCGGGCGTTACCCGGCACCCTTGCTTCATGGAGTCCGGACTTTCCTCGCGCCTTGCGGCACGCGGTCATCCGACCATCCGCGCAACGGGCGGCTTACGCCTGCGCCTGCACGGCGTCAACCGGAAAGCGCGTGGCGAGATCCGCGATCAGCGCGCGGTCCTCGTCGGAAAGCCCACCCGATGCCCAGGGTCGGAAGCGCAGCCGGAAGGCGGCAAGCAGCGCAGCCTCAGCCAGATCAGGGTAGCCGAAGGCGCGGGCATCCGCGGCGAAATCGCCCGGCTCGGCCGGTTCGGGCCAGACCGACAGCCCGTTGAGCGCCAGCCGCTTCCAGTCGAAACGCGGGCCGGGATCGGACTTGCGGGCGGGCGCCATATCGGAATGCCCTATCACCCGCTCCGGCGGGATCTGCCAGCGATGCAGGATATCGGTCAGGAGCCCCTCCAGCGCCGCCATCTGCGGCTCGGGGAAAGGCGCATCTCCGCCGTTGGCCAATTCGATCCCGATGGAGCGGGAGTTCACGTCGGTGCAATTGCCCCAAGCTCCCGCCCCTGCGTGCCAGGCCCGCATCTCCTCAGGCACCAGCCCGATGACGTGACCCGTCTCGGAAACAAGATAGTGCGCCGAAACCTCTGCCGCCGGGTCGCACAGCCGCGCCTCCGCCTCGGCACAGCCCGGCATCGCGGTATAGTGGATCACCACCAGGTCGGGCAGAGCCCCGTTGCGGCGCGGCCCGGCATTCGGTGAGAGATAGGCGGAAAGCTCCGGCACGGGTTTACGGGACGACTGCTTACTGAACGGCAGCCCGGAACCCCGAAGGATCCCAACTGCAGGCATAGCCGTCGCCATCGGGATCAAGGCCCTTGCGGTCCTTCTCCGGCCCGCCGGCCTCAAGGAAGGCCATCTGGGCCATGTCGGCCGAGGCATAGCCGGCACAGGCACGGTCCGGGCTCTGCAACCGGATCGAAGAGCGCGGATACATGGCCGTGCCGACCGGATGAGAGGTGGAAAGCGCGAACTGCACCACGTTCGGCCCGCCCTTGCCGCCCGGCATCGGCACGGGCACGACCACCGGCATCGTGGGGGCGAGCGGGACGGCGGAAGCCTCCGGTTGCGCCGTTACCGGCGGCGCCATCGGTATCGGCGCGGGTATCGGCTCACCCACCACCACCCCGCCCGCATCGGCAACCGGGGGCATCGCGCCCGAGGCGCGGTCGATCGCAGCACCCAGCCGCTCGGTCGAGAAGCCGGAGGCCGGCGGTACGGCGCCGATCGGTTGCGCCGCGACACCGCCCGGCACTATGGGCTGCGCCCCGGCCGCGACCATCGGTGCGCCGGTTCCGAGCGCCGCCTCGCGCTGCGCCTCATAATTGCCGTAGCCGCCATACCCCACCCCGGCACCGGAATCCGGCACCGAAGGGCCGCAGGCCGCCAGCACGAGCGGCGAAAGGATCATCAACGGCAGAAGGATGGGGCGCATGGCGTGGTTCCTGGCTGGCTGCGCCGGCCCCGTGGGGCCGGCCTCGTCGGTTCGGGCCCATCGGGGCCGTCCTCATCGGCTGGGATCAGCCCCTTACCACCATTTCCGCGGCCTGGCTACAAAGCCCGCTGCCCGCTCCAGCACATAGGCGTGATTGAGCAGATCGCCCTCTTCCCAGGGCCGGCCGATCAACTGCAGTCCGAGCGGCAACCCCTCAGGGTCCAGCCCCACCGGCACCGATATGCCCGGCAGGCCGGCGAGGTTCAGTGTCACGGTGAACACGTCGTTGAGATACATTTCCACCGGATTGGCGCTCTGCATCTCGTTCAGGCCGAAGGCCGGGGTCGGCGTGGCCGGCGCAAGGATGGCATCGACCCCGGCGGCAAAGGCCTGCTCGAAATCGCGCTTGATCAGCGCCCGTACCCGGCGCGCCCGGTTGTAATAGGCATCATAGAACCCGGCGGAAAGCACATAGGTGCCGACCATGATCCGCCGCTGCACCTCGGCGCCGAAACCTTCAGCGCGGGTCTTCTCATACATCTCGGTGATCCCGTCGCCGGGGCCGAGTTTCGCACGATGACCATAGCGCACCCCGTCATAGCGTGCGAGGTTCGACGAAGCCTCGGCCGGCGCTATGACGTAATAGGTCGGCAGCGCGTATTTCGTATGCGGAAGCGAGACATCAACGATCTCGGCCCCCGCGTCGCGCAGCATCGCCGCCCCCATGTCCCAGATCTTCTGGATCCCGGGACGCAGGCCCTCCAGCCGGTATTCACGCGGAATGCCGATCTTCCTGCCCCGGATATCGCCGGTCAACGCCGCCTCGAAATCCGGCACCGGCAGATCGGCCGAGGTCGAATCCTTCTCGTCATGCCCGGCCATCGCACCCAGCATGATCGCCGCGTCGCGCACCGATTTGGTCATCGGCCCGGCCTGATCCAGGCTCGACGCATAGGCGACGATCCCCCAGCGCGAGACCCGGCCATAGGTCGGCTTGATGCCGGTGATACCGCAGAACGCCGCCGGCTGGCGGATCGAGCCGCCGGTATCCGTCCCGATCGCCGCGATGCACAGATCACCCGCCACCGCAGCCGCCGAACCGCCCGAGGATCCGCCCGGCGTCAATTCCCGGTCGTCGATCCTCCAGGGGTTCACCGCCGGCCCGTAGCAGGAGGACTCGTTTGACGAACCCATGGCGAATTCATCCATGTTCGCCTTGCCGAGCATCACCGCCCCGGCCCCGAACAGCTTCGCCGTCACCGTCGATTCATATTCCGGCCTGAAGCCGCGCAGAATGTTCGAGCCCGCCTGCGACGGCACGCCCCTCGTACAGAACAGATCCTTGATGCCAAGCGGGATACCGCAGAGAGCCGGCGCATGCCCCGCCTTCAGCCGTGCATCCGCCGCCCGTGCCTGTTCCAGCGCGATCTCCGGCGTCTTGTGGACGAAGGCACCCAGCGCATCACCTGCATCCATCGCGGTCAGGCAGGCCATGGTCAGATCAGTCGCCGACAAATCGCCCTTGCGCAGCGCGTCGCGGGCACCGGCAAGGGTGAGTTCGTTTGCATTCCTCGGCGTATGCATCATTCCACCACCTTCGGCACGGCGAAGAAACCCTCGCGGGCATCCGGGGCATTCCTCAGCACCAGATCTTGAATGTTGCCGTCGCTCACCACATCTGCGCGCCGCTTCAGCCGCATCGGCGTGACCGAGGTCATCGGCTCGACCCCGGTGACATCCACTTCGTTGAGTTGCTCCATGAAGCCAAGGATATTGGACAGCTCTCCCGCCAGTGCCGGCAAGTCGCTCTCCTCCACCTGGATACGCGCGAGCCTGGCCACCCGCCGCGCGGTTTCGACGTCGATCGACATGGGACGCCCCCTTGCAAGATTTGCTCCCGTTTAACGGGGGCAGGCAGGACACGCAAGCCGCAGGGGCACGATCCATACCCACCACCGGTATCAAGGACAAATTGCAGGCCCTGCCACCCCCGGAGGCATGCCACCCACCCGCCGCGAAAGCGGCGCCTGTCGTCAAGGCGGCGCGGCGCAATACGGAATGACCGCGCTTCGCACGCCCTGCGGGTAGCCAGTCATTCCGAAGGACCGAAACCCCGCCCCCCCTGCGGGGCCCCTCGGTCCTGCCTCCGCCCTTGCGGGCCGCCGCAAGAACGGCAATGAGAGTCAAAGCAGGTAGGGTGCTGCGGAGAGGCCGCCGGGGCGCGGCCAGTGGTCTGCCGGTCAACCACACCGCACTGGCTTTCGCGCGCCGGCGATTTCCGTTTTCCTTCCCGCGCCGTCGCCCTAGATTGGCAGCACAGGACCAGAGGAGGAAAGGACCCCTTGATGAAGATCACCTGGCTCGGCCATTCCGGCTTCCGCATCGAGATCGAAGATGCCGTGCTGCTCGTCGATCCCTGGTTCGACGGCAATCCGCTCTTCCCCACGACCCGCCGGGCAGAAGCGCTGGCCGGCGTCACTCATGTGCTGCTGACCCATGGTCATGTCGATCATGCCGGCAGCGCGCCCGCCATCGCGAAGGATCTGGCGGTGCCGGTCGTCGGTATCTACGACCTTGTGAGCTTCCTGCAGGACGATGCGGGCGTGCAGGGTATCGGCTTCAACAAGGGCGGCACCGTCGATCTGGGCGGGGCGAAGGTCACCATGGTGAACGCCGTGCATTCCTCTTCGCTGCAAGGCCGTGACGGGCCGGTCTATGTCGGGTCGGAAGCGGGCTACATGATCGCGGGCGAGGGCCACACCATATATGTTTCCGGCGATACCGACATCATGGCGGATATGGGTTGGATGGCGGAGTATCACCGGCCCGATATCGGCATCCTCGCCGCCGGCGGCCATTTCACCATGGACATGGCCCGCGCCGCCTTCGCCGCCCGCAGGTATTTCAACTTCTCGACCGTCATCCCCTGCCACTACCGCACCTTCCCGCTGCTGGCGCAGGACGCCTCCGAACTGCGCGCGGGCCTGCCGCCCGGTGTGGCGGTGATCGAACCCGAGGTGATGGAACCGATCACCTTCTGAGCGAACGCCGGATCGAGCGCGCACCGGGCGAGGCCGGCTCCCTTGCGCGGTCCGCGCCACAGCAGCCATGCCAAGGCGGCGCGCAGCCTCAGCGCCGCCCCAGAAAGAAGGCGTGCAAGAGCGCCGCCGCCTCGGCCTCGGCCAACCCGTCATAGACCTCGGGGACGTGATGACATTGCGGATGACAGAACACCCGCGCACCCACCGCGACCCCCCCCGATTTCGGATCCGCCGCGCCGTAGTATAGCCGCCCGATCCGCGCCGCCGCAATCGCCGCCGCACACATCGCGCAGGGCTCCAACGTCACGTAAAGATCGCAGCCCGTCAGCCGCTCCTGCCCCAGCGCAGCACAGGCAGCGCGGATCGCCAGCATCTCGGCATGGGCCGTCGGGTCACATAGTTCCCGCGTCCGGTTCCCTGCCTGCGCCACCACCACCCCCGATGGCGCCACCACCACCGCCCCCACCGGTACCTCGCCCCGCGCGCACGCCGCCCGCGCCTCCGCCAGCGCCAGATCCATGAACGACCGGAATCCGCTCACCGTTGCCCTTTCGCCCCCGAAGCTCTAGTCTTTGCTTCTTGCCGAAATACTCTCGGGGGTCCGGGGGCGGAAAGCCCCCGGCGTCTCCGCCCGCGATCTCCCTTTCATGCCGGGAAACCCATGCCAGAACAAGCGAAGCCGAAATCTCCCGCAAAACCGGCCAGCAAGCCCGACGACAAGCGCCCCGAAGGTGAGCGCATCGCCAAGGTGCTGTCACGCGCTGGCCTCGCCTCGCGGCGTGAGGCAGAGCGGCTGATCGAGGCCGGCGAGGTAAAGGTGAACGGCCGTATCATCACCTCGCCCGCACTCAACGTCACTGCGAAGGACCGCATCACGGTTCACGGCCAGCCGCTTGCCGCGAAGGAGCCCGCCCGACTCTGGCTTTACTACAAGCCCGAGGGGCTTGTGACCTCCGCCGCCGACGAGAAGGGGCGCGAGACGGTATTCGACACGCTCCCCCCGGAGATGCCGCGCGTGATGTCGATAGGCCGGCTCGACCTCAATTCCGAGGGGCTGCTACTGCTCACCAACGATGGCGGGCTGAAGCGGCGGCTGGAGCTGCCTTCGACCGGCTGGCTGCGCAAGTATCGCGTCCGCGTCCATGGCACCCCGGAGGACAACGATCTGGAACCGCTGCGCAAAGGGATCGCGGTCGAGGGCGAGACTTTCCAGCCGATGCAGGTCACGCTCGACCGGGTGCAGGGGGCCAACGCCTGGCTGACCGTCGGCCTGCGCGAGGGCCGCAACCGCGAGGTGCGCCGCGCCATGGCCGCCGTCGGGCTGGTGGTGAACCGGCTGATCCGCATCTCCTACGGCCCGTTCCGGCTGGGTGAGATGCAGCCGGGCGAGGTGGCCGAAGTGAAGCCGCGCATCCTGCGCGACCAGCTCGGCTTCGACCCCGACGAAACCCCCGGCTCCCCTCCGGGCGAGGGCGCAAACGAAGGCGGCGTCCCCTCCCGCAAGCCCGCCAAGGCGTCGCCCGGGGCACATGCCCGCGGCAAGTCCGGCGCGAAACTCCTCCGCAGCGACGAGCGCTATCTGGACGCGATCGGAACGGAACAGCCGGAAGGCCCTATGTCGCGCACCCGCCGCGGCCCGGATGCGCAGCCGCGCGCGCCCATCGCCAAGCCGTCGCCCCGCAAGGAAAGCCGCACCGAGACCGGGCCGAAATCCCGGGCAGCGCCGCCACCCGGCAAAGCCCCCCCCCGCGTGGCTCCGGACAAACCTCCGGCCCGTGGCACGGCGGCAAAACCCGGAACCGTGTCCGGTCGTGTGGCCGACAAGTCACCCGCCGGCGCTCCGACGAAACCCCGTTCGGCCGGCACTCCGGCGCGCGGTGCCCCCACCCGTGGCAGATCCGCGCCGGACAGCCCACGCCCCGGTCCGTATTCCGGCCCGCGCAAGCCACGCTGAACGGGAGAATATCTCGAGCAGCTCCACCTGCACCCCTCGCCCCACAGAGGGCAGCGGCCGACTGCGGGTGGGTGGCTAAATACGATTGCGGTCTGCGCATTATGGCGCAAACACGCCTATGCCCGATCCCCACGCTTACGTCCCCAAAGCGCCCGTCCTCGGGGGTGGTCGAGCGCTGCCCGGCGGCGCTTCGTGCCTTGTTCCGGGCCGGGCCCAAGCTCATGCCGGGTCTGGCAGAGGCGATATGGCCCCTTCATGAAACGATCATGTCTACCCGGAGCGATCCGGCCCGCTGCCTCCTTGGAATTTTTCTGCCCACCAAGCCACTGGCAAGACGGGCGGTCCATGCCTATAGTCGACAAAGCGGCACCGGATGACGGCGCTGCCCGTCAGACAGACCGCCGCAATGGCCCGGAGGCCCATGCCCGTATCCGTCCTGCAAGTGCTGAGCTTCGTCGCGCTCGCCGCCCTCGCCGTCTATGTCAGCTTCGGCGGGGGGTTCTGAGATGGCGCAACGGTTCGGCGGCAGATATTCTCCCGGCGATCAGGTCCGGCGCGACACCCTGGCGCAACCCACACCGGCCGGACCACCCAGCATCTATGACAGCCGCCGCCCCGCGAAGGCCGGCGCACGGTCGAACCTGCTTTTCCTCATCGCGCTTCTGCCGGCGATACGGGGCTTCGCCTCCGGTCCGGCAGGGCTCGCCTTCGGGATCGGCGCCACGGCGTTGATGCTGAGTGCCGCCGCACTCACCCGTGAAGGGCTGAGGGCCGAGGCCGCTTATGAAGCGCGCAAGGTGGCGAAGCGCCCGGCGATTCCACGCAAAATCTTCGGCGCGGTGCTGACCGGCGCGGGCCTCGCCATGGCCGGAATGATGCGGAGCGGATCCTTGTCCGTCTCGGTCCTGTTCGGGCTGATCGGCACGGCACTGCATATCGGCGCCTTCGGCCTCGACCCGTTGCGAGACAAAGGGGGCGAGGGGATCGACTCCTTCCAGTCCGAGCGCGTCGCCCGCGCCGTGGACGAGGCCGAAGCGCATCTTGCCGCGATGAAGGATGCGATCCTTCGCGCGCACGACCGCGCTCTGGAGGCGCGGGTGGATCGCTTCACCGAGGCCGCAAGGGCGCTCTTTCGCCGGGTGGAGGAGGATCCGGGCGATCTGACCGCCGCGCGCAAATATCTTGGTGTCTACCTGATGGGTGCCCGCGATGCGACGGTGAAATTCGCCGATCTCTACGCTGCCAGCCGCGACCCAAAGGCCCGCACCGATTATGAAGCCCTGCTCGACGACCTGCAAACTACCTTCGCCAATCGCAGCCAGCAGCTTCTGGGCAACGATTCCGACGCTCTCGACGTGGAGATCCAGGTGCTGCGCGAACGGCTGCAATACGAAGAGCCAAGGCGCTGATCCGCGCCCGATTGAGAACCCGCCCACCGCTCTGTATGCTGGGCGGGCACCATCCCCAGTAACGGAGTGCCCCCGATGCCCGAGACCACCCGCACCGAAGTCGCCGCCGCCCTTGCCGAGGTGGAGAAGATCACTTCCGTCGTCCTGGCCGAGCCGGACCACGAAATCGTGCCGCTGGACACCGCCCCTGCCCCACAGGCTGAGGAAATCCGCAAGCGCATGGCCGAGATCGACTTCAACAGCACGCAATCGATCATCGCCTTCGGCTCGAACGCGCAATCGGAATTGCAGGTCATCAGCCAGCAGATGCTCGAGGACGTGAAAAACAAGGACGTGGGTCCCGCTGGCGACTCGCTGCGCTCGATCGTCACCACTCTGCGTGGTTTCTCGGTTTCCGAACTCGACGTGCGCCGTGACCGGAGCTGGTGGGAAAAGCTGACCGGCCGCGCCGCGCCCTTCGCCAGTTTCGTTGCACGCTATGAAGAGGTGCGGGGCCAGATCGACAAGGTGACCGGCAACCTGCTCGAACACGAGCACAAGCTGCTCAAAGACATCAAGTCGCTCGACCTGCTCTACTCCCGGACGCTGGGTTTTTATGACGAGCTCGCGCTTTACATCGCTGCGGGCGAGGCGCGGCTGGCCGAGGTAGACACGACCGGGATCCCGGTGAAGGAGGCCGGGGTGCAGACCGCACCCGAGAATGAACAGGTGTTGAGGGCGCAGGAATTGCGCGACCTGCGCGCCGCCCGCGACGATCTGGAGCGCCGGGTGCACGACCTGAAGCTGACGCGTCAGGTGACCATGCAGTCGCTGCCCTCGATCCGGCTGGTGCAGGAGAACGACAAGTCGCTGGTCACCAAGATCAACTCGACACTGGTCAATACCGTGCCGCTCTGGGAAACCCAGCTGGCGCAGGCAGTGACCATCCAGCGCAGCCGCGAGGCCGCCGAGTCCATCAAGGCGGCAAGCGACCTGACCAACGAATTGCTGACCGCCAATGCAAAGAACCTTCAGGAAAGCAACCGCGCCGTGCGCACCGAGATGGAGCGCGGCGTCTTCGACATCGAGGCGGTGAAGCAGGCCAATGCTACGCTGATCGCCACGATCAACGAAAGCCTCGCCATCGCCGATGAGGGCAAGGCGAAACGCGCCGCCGCCGAGGAGGAGTTGCAGAAGATGGAGGCAGAGCTGCGCGATACCCTCGCCGCTGCCCGCGCCCGCCAGACCTCGGCCTGACGAAAAAAAGGAGAGACCACCCGTGTCCGAGCGCCGGCGCCGTCTTGCCGTTCTCGCAGGTCCGGTGCTGCTTGCGCTGGGGCTGGTCGGCTGCGTGCCGGCAACCGTGCCGGAGCGCGCGCCGCCGGTCGTCCGGCCTGCGGCGGCGCCGGAACCCGTTACCGCGCCGGCCTCAGCCGAGAGCCGCGCCTTGCAAAGCTATTATGCCCGCGTGCAGGCAGACCTTCTGTCCCAGGGATTGTTGCGCACCGATGGCGGAAGTGGCGATACGCCCTTCACCGATACGATGCTGGCCGAGAACTTCATCCGCATCGCGCTGTTCGATGAATATCGCCGCGGCCCTGCCGGCCTCATCGCAGAGGAGACGCAGAGCCGGTTACGCCGCTGGGACAGGCCGGTACGGGTGCAGGTGGTGTTCGGCGCCTCGGTGCCGCCCGAACGGCGCGCCACCGACAAGGCACGCATCGGCTCTTATCTCGGACGGTTGTCCAGTGTCACCGGCCACCCGATCGCGCTGGCGGAAAGCGGCGCGAACTTCTTCGTCCATGTGGTGAACGAGGACGAGCGTCGCGCCCTCGGCCCGGTGATCGCCGCCACGCTGCCCGCGCTCAGCCCCACCGAGGTGGCCGGCCTGACCAACCTGCCACGTTCGACCTATTGCATCGTCTATGCGGTTTCCGAAGGCGGCGCCTCGACCTATAGCCGCGCCTTCGCGGTAATCCGGGCCGAGCATCCGGACCTGCTGCGCCTCTCCTGCATCCATGAGGAGATCGCGCAGGGCTTGGGCCTCGCCAATGACAGCCCGCTTGCCCGCCCCTCGATCTTCAACGATGACGAGGAGTTCGCCCTGCTGACGCGGCAGGACGAATTGATGCTGAAGATCCTCTACAACCCCGCCCTGCGCCCCGGCATGACCGCCTTCGAGGCCCGCCCCACGGTGCGCACCCTCGCCGCGCGGCTGATGGGCGGGGGGTAAGGGGGCGTCTTCCGGGACCGGAGAGCCTCACAAGCCGTCCACCGTTCTTTTCATCGCGGCAGCCCTTCCCTGTCCGGCGGCATGTTCCGCGCCTCGCTCCCCGGGGCATGCGGCGTCCGGGTTCCATCGCCCGCGGCATTCCATGGAATATTCACGGCGGCCCGGTTTCCGCCGCCTCCGGGCTCTCGGCCGGCGGCGCTTCCGGTGCCAGCGCATCCAGCCGCTGTCGGGCCAGGTCCTCGGTCCTGGCCTGCTCGGCCTTCTGCCGCTGCTCTGCCAACCACTCCAGATCCAGCCGGATCTTCGGTTTCTCCCAGGAGCCGGAGATCAGCACCGCAATCTCGCCGCTGCCGTCGACCGCCTCGGCCGGGCGGGGCAGCAACCGATAGTCGATGCGCCGCCGACCGAGGTTCACCTGGCCGGTCCCGCTTGCGGTGAAAAGCGGTGCGCGGATATGCAACTCGTCGCTTGTGACGACGCCACCCTCGATCCGGGCCGAAAGGTGGGCCGCCTCGAAGGCGGTCTTCATCCCTGCGCCGGCATAGCCCGGATCCATGGTGCGCAGCATCCCGGCAATATCGAGGCCGCGCAGCTCGCCCCTGCCGAGATCAAGCCGCAGCCCACCGGACAACCCACGCATCAGTGCCGCCATGCTGTCCCCGGCACCGAGCAAGCTCACCTCCAGCCGACCCTGACCCAGCACGCGGTCGGAGCCCAGCAGGTCTACCAGCAATGCTTCCATCTCGAAACCCTCGAAGGCCAGATCGGCACTGGCGGAGAGGCCGTCGCGGGCGTTTACCACCAGCTTGCCCGCCACGATCCCGCCATATGCCTCAGTCCGGTCCAACCCGATGACGGCGCGGGCGCGGTCGACGGCGAGGCGGAACCGGCCGGTGCCAAGGCGCAGCGGCCCGATCTGCGCCGCCCGCACAGTGATCAGCAGATCGGCATCAAGCGCTGCGAGGGCGCCGGCGTCGATCCTGCTCTCGCTCCAGCCATTGTGGGGGGTGGCCTCTGCCGCATGATCGGCCGGTTGCCCCAGCACCAGCCGATCCATGGCGAAGCGCCCGGTGAGACGCGGACGGTCCTTGCCCTTCTGCCAATCCGCCTCGCCGGCGATCTGACCGCCATCCGCAAGAATCCTGGCCGCGCGCAGATGCACGGAGCCCTCACTGCTCAGTGTGAGATCGGCTGCCAGCGTCAGGCTCTCGGTGCCCAATCCCTCGGGCAGAGCGGGAAAAGGCCGGCCCAGCACGGCTTCCAGCGCCGGACGATCGTTCAGATCGGCCTCCAGCCGCCCCTTGGCGTCAAGCGCAGTCGTGCTTGCGCGTCCGGTGAAGGCAAGCCGCGCCGCGCCGGCCCGCGCCTCGACGGCGAGCCCGCTGAGCCTTCCGCCCAGGAACGGCCCCAGCGCGTCGATCTCCGCATCGAGCGTCACCGGTTGCCCCCGGATCAGCCCGCGCACCGTCAGCGCTACCGGACCGGCGAATTCCGGCACGGCGGTGTCGATCTCCAATTGGTCGAGGGTGAGGTCCAGCCCCGTCGGCGCATCCAGAAGCGTGAGCCGTCCGTTGCGGATGCGCAGCCAGTCAAGCGTGACTACCGGAGGACCACTGTCTTCGGCGGCGCCCTCGTCCCGCGGAGGATGGATCGTCCAGTTCACCGTTCCGTCGGCCTGCCGCTCCAGCAGCAACTCGGGTTGGTCGATCTCCACCCCGGTGATACGCAGGACGCCGCTCAGCAGCGCCCGCAGGTCGAGTGCGATTGCGATGCGCGGTGCGGTCAGCGTGTCGGGCGCAGCACTGCCTTCCGGATTCGACAGACGCACCGGGCCTGCAGTAACCCCCAGCACCGGCCAGATCGTCGGGCGGATCACGGGGCCGATCTCCAGCCGCCGCCCCGTCGCCTGCGCGAAGCGGTCTTCCAGCAGATCGGCTATCCCGTCCTTCGGCATGAGGAAGGTCATCACCGCCAAAAGCAGCACCAGAACCAGAACCGAAGAAACCAGCCGCACCAGCCAGCGCATCCTGCCCTCCGCCGCCTCATGTCCCCGGGGGATCCTAGGACGATTCGGCGGTCATCACAACCAAGGCCGGTGGCGGCGGGAGTCCATCGGACGGGAGAACGGGTTGGCCTGCGTTCCGCAGAGGCCAGGCCGGTCTTCGACGGGAACCTTGCCCGGGGTTCAGGCAGCCGGAGCGGGCCTACGTCAGGCCCGAACCAATCCGCCGGGCAGCGTCCACCCACCCAAGGTCGGGCACCGGAGCGCCCCCCAATGATCCCCTCTCCCGCTCGGAACAAGGCGCAAAGCGCCGCCGGACAGCGCCCCGGGGCGGGCGCTTTTTCGACACCTGCGAGGAGATTGGGCGTAGGCGGGATTGAGCCATGAAGCGCAGACCACAATCGTGGGAGTGCCCTCCTGCGATCGGGCTCTGCCTCTCGCTGTGCAGGGTGCTCGGGAGGAAAGGTCTGCGCTTTCAGGGCTCAAGCGACCGTGTGAGCCCTGTCCCCGCACGGGAGCAAGGCGCGCGCGCCACCCCGGCGGCGCAAGCCCCACCCACAACGGCGGGCCTTTGCGCCGGGACGCGGCATCGCTATATGGGTCGTCATGAGTCAGAACCCGCCCAGCCTTCGTCCCGATCTCGCCCACGCGCTCATCCCTGACGAGCGGCGGGCCGGACAGCCGACCATCGGCATGGTCAGCCTCGGCTGCCCCAAAGCGCTGGTCGACAGCGAACGCATCCTGACCCGGCTGCGTGCCGAAGGCTACGCGATCAGCCCCGACTACAAGGGCGCCGATGCGGTAATCGTCAATACCTGCGGCTTTCTCGACAGCGCCAAGGCCGAAAGCCTCGATGCCATCGGCGAGGCGCTGCGCGAGAACGGCAGGGTTCTGGTGACCGGCTGCCTCGGGGCCGAACCAGACTATATCACCGGCGCCCATCCCCGAGTGATGGCCGTCACCGGCCCGCATCAATACGAGGCGGTGCTCGACGCCGTCCACAAGGCGGTGCCGCCGCAACCCGACCCGTTCCTCGACCTGCTGCCCGCGACCGGGGTAAAGCTGACGCCGCGCCACTACAGCTACCTCAAGATTTCCGAGGGCTGCAATCACAAGTGCCGCTTCTGCGTCATCCCCGACATGCGCGGCAAACTGGTCAGCCGCCCGGCCCATGCCGTGCTGCGCGAGGCCGAGAGACTGGTCGAGGCCGGGGTGAGGGAACTGCTGGTCATCAGCCAGGACACCTCGGCCTATGGGCTGGACCGCGGTCATGATCTGGCGCCTTGGAAGGGGGGCGAAGTCCGCGCCCATATCACCGACCTTGCGCGTGAGCTGGGCCGGCTCGGGGCGGGGAGCGAGCTTTGGCTGCGGCTGCACTACGTCTACCCCTATCCCCATGTCCGCCAGTTGATCCCGCTGATGGCCAAGGGGCTGGTGCTGCCCTATCTCGACATCCCGTTCCAACATGCCGACCCTGCGGTGCTCAGGCGCATGGCCCGCCCGGCGGCTGCGGCAAAAACCCTGGACGAGATCGCCGCCTGGCGCCGCGACTGCCCCGAACTCACACTGCGCTCCACCTTCATCGTAGGCTACCCGGGCGAGACCGAGGCGGAGTTCCAGACCCTGCTCGACTGGCTGGACGAGGCGCAACTGGATCGGGTCGGCTGCTTCCAGTATGAAAACGTCGCGGGTGCGCGCTCCAACGAACTGCCCGATCATGTGGCCCCTGAGGTGAAGCAGAACCGGTGGAACCGCTTCATGGCAAAGGCTCAGGCGATTTCCGAGGCAAAGCTTCAGGCGAAGGTCGGGCGGCGGTTGCGGGTGCTGATCGACGAGGTGGACGAGGAAGGCGCCACCTGCCGCACCATGGCCGACGCGCCGGAGATCGACGGCAACCTGTTCATCGACAAGGGCTTCGAGACGCTCGCCCCCGGTGATTTCGCCACGGTGGAAATCGAGGAGGCGAGCGACTACGACCTCTGGGGCCGCCCGGTCTGACCCGCAAAAGACGCCGGAACGGTCCGTTCCCGCCGCACATCCGGCAATCTTCCGGCAAGACGAATACGCGAGGCCCAGCCTACACCATTTCGCGCGGCTCCTCCTTCATCTGTTCACAAACATCCTCAGGGGGTGAATTGAGCCGAAGGCTCAAGAGGGGGCGCGAGCGCCCCCTCCCTTCGCCTCCGTCCCATCCCGCGTTCAGGCGGAAAGCTCCGCCAGCGCCTGGTCGAGTGCTACACAGATGCGGTCCACCCCCTCGGCGTCGATGGTCAGCGGCGGGCGGATCTTCAGCACGTTGTCGGCCGGTCCCTCGCGTCCGATCAGGATGCGCATGTCGCGCAGCCGGTTGATCACGTGGTCGGCGGCGGCAGTGAAGGGGGTGCGGCTCTCGCGATCCTTCACCAGATCGACCCCGGTGAAAAGACCAAGGCCGCGCACCTCACCGATAGTGGGGTGGCGGTCCTGCAATGTCCGCAGCCCGGCAAGCAGGCGGGTGCCCATGCCGGCGGCGTTCTGTTGCAGCCCCTCCTCGTCCACGATGTCGAGCACCGCCTTGCCGATCCTGCACGACAGGGTGGAGCCGCCGAAGGTCGAGAAAAACTCCGGCCCCTCGGCAAAGCGGCGGGCTATTTCTGCGGTGGTCACCACGGCGGCAAGCGGATGGCCGTTGCCGATAGGCTTGCCCAGCACCACGATATCGGGGGTGACGCCCTGTTGCTCGAAGGCGAAATACCATGTGCCGAGGCGGCCAAGGCCGGTCTGCACCTCGTCGGCGATGCACAGGCCACCTGCCGCGCGGATGCGGGCATAGACCCCGGCAAGATAGCCCTGCGGCGGGATGATCTGGCCGCCGACGCTGGGGAAGGTCTCGCAGATGAACCCCGCGACCTTGCCGCCACGCGCCGCCACCCGCTTCAGCGCGTCATCGACCTGGGCCGCGTATTGCGCGGCGCAATCGGGATCATCCGCGCGGAACGGGCCGCGATAATCGTCAGCCACATCGACCAGATGCACCCAGGGCTTCCGGCCCGTCATGCCCGGTTTGTTGAACTTGTAGGCCGAAATGTCGATCGCCCCGGTGGTATTGCCGTGATAGCCGTGATCGGGGGTGATGATGTCATATCCCCCCGTCGCTGCACGGGCGAGGCGCAGCGCAAGCTCGTTCGCCTCGGACCCGGAATTGACGAAGAAGCAGATCTCCAGCCCCTTCGGCATCTTCGAGATCAGCTTTTCGGCGAAGGCCCGTTGCGCCGGATGCAGGTAACGGGTGTTGGCGTTCATCCGGCCCAGTTGATCCGCTGCGATGGCACGCAGGCGCGGATGCGCGTGGCCGACATGGGGCACGTTGTTATAGGCATCGAGCCAGGGCCGCCCCCATTGGTCGAACAGGTGATGCTTCCAGCCGCGCAGGAACATCACCGGCGCGTGATAGGAAAGCTTCAGGTTCCGGGCGAAATGGTTGTGGCGGTAGTCGAGCAGTTCCACCTCGGACTCGGGCGTGAAGGCCACCTTTTCGTCGGGCAGGTTCAGGAGCGCCGCCGGATTTGGAAAGCGGGCGAGCGCCACGGTGCGGTCGTCCGGGTCGGCCACGCCGGGCCAGCCGGTATCGTCATGGAAGGCGAGTTGCAGGTGCAGATGCGGCGCCCGGCCGCCGTTTCCATCAGGGTGGCCGATATGGGTGAAGACCTCGCCCGCCGCTATGCGGGTGCCGGGGACGAGGCGGGCGCAATCTGCCGCAAGATGTCTCCAGAGGGTGAAAAACGTTCCCGCCCCGGTTTCGTGTCGCAGCACGACCATGCCGCCATGGCCCTGTTCGTACCCGGCGCGCATCACCTCGCCCGCCAGGGGTGCTGCAAGGGCGCTGCCCTGGCGGGCGAAAAGGTCGATCCCAAGATGTACGGTGCGGCGGTTGTCGGATTTCGTGGCGCCGATGAAGGCGAGGCCGGTATAGATCAGGCGCGGCTCACCATGGCGACCAAGCCAGAGCGGCGCGTCATGGCCAGGCATTGCGGCCTCGGCTGCGGTCAGGGCGAAGGGGTTTTCCGGCAGGATCGAGCCACTGACCGAGAGATCTCCCACCGGCACATCTGCCAGATCGCGGCCCAGAATCGGGACAAAATTGCCCCGGTTGGCGGAAAGCCAGCCAAGGATCGCCGGAGCCTCGGGCGCGACAGGCAGGCCGCAGGCCAGCCGCAGCCGGGCGAGGATACGTCCGTCGTCCAGCCCGGGCCGTTCCAGGAGCCGCCAGGCCGGGGCCTGCGAGATGGTGACATAGGGGTCGTCCGGTCGCCCCTCTGCTTCGATGGTGGAGTTCACCACGCTGACCGCCAGCCGCATCCTGACCAGCGGCCAGAGCATCGCGAGCTCCGCCCCGCCCAGCGGACAGGCGGAGTGATAGCCCGCCGTCAGCGCGGCCAGCGTCTGTTCCGGGTCATCGCGGTCAAGGATCGCATAGGCGGCGAGGATCGCCAGATCGCAGATCACCGGCGCGCGGATCATGTCGCCGAAGTCGATCAGGCCGGTGATGGCGGAGGGGCAGGAGACGCCTTGCCGGATCAGGACGTTCCAGTCGTTCAGGTCGTTGTGGACGGCCTGCACCGGTAGCGCCTTCAGCGTGGGCAGCAGGCGGCTGAACCGGTCC
>JAIRJX010000304.1 GCA_031260425.1 Gemmobacter sp. | reverse complement strand
GCAGCTCCACCCGCAGGGTCGGCTTGCGGCCGGGCGGGGCGCCACAATATTTCAGCGCGTTGGTCAGTGCCTCGGTCACCAGCAGCGACAGGGGCACCGCCTGGTCCGGGGTCAGGCGGATATCGTCCAGCCTGGTGCTGATCCTGATCGGATCGCCGGGCCGGTTGGCCATGCGGGTGATCTGGCTGACGATACTTTGCAGCAATTCGTCGGCGCGGATGTCGGTCAGGCCGGTCGTCTGGTAGAGTTCGCGATGGATGGTGGCAAGGCTCATGACCCGATCCTGCAGGCCCTTCAGCAGGCTCTTGCTTTCCGGACTCTGCGCCTTGCGGATCTGCAGGTTGATGATCGAGGCGATGAGCTGGAGATTGTTCTTCACCCGGTGATGCACCTCACGCAGCAGCACCTCCTTCTGGTGGACCATATCCTCCAGTTCCGCCTCGTCATGCACCACGCTTTCCATCATCTGCTCGAAGGCGTCGCCGACCTTGCGCAGCTCCAGCGGCGCATGATCAAGGTCGAGCTCCGGCATCCGGCGATCGCCTGCGGCGAAGCGGGTGATCGAGTTGCGCAGGGTGCGGATGTGGCGCAGCACCTGATGCTCGGCCGCCAGCAGCGCCACCAGAAGGCTTGCCAGCCACATCAGGGCCGGAAAGGCGAGGATCGGGATCTGCGTGTCGATGATGGTGGTATCGGTGACGGTCGGCGGCCAGACGCCCAGAAGATAGAGATTGTCGGACGCCAGCGGCACCACCGCGAATACGCGGGTCTGGCCATCCATCGCCTGCCCTGTAAAGCTGCGTGCGGGGCCTTCGGCCAACTGCGCCAACGGCACATCCGCGGGCAGGAACTCCGATGTGCTGTCGGGCCTGATGCTGGAGTTCAGCACCGTCTCCTGATCGTTGAGGGTGATGAGCGCGAGCGGCGTTTCCGCCCCGCTGCCCGAGCGGACGGGAAGTGCCGTATGCAGCATCGACAGCGATACCATGCCGAGCAGCCGGCCCCCGGCGTCCCGCACCGGATGCGACAGGATCTGCACGCCGGATTGCGAGAATATGCCTTGCGGGTTGATCCGCAAGGCGGGCCGGCCGGCCTCGAAGACCGGCAGCAGATCCTTCTTCATGTCGCTCAGGTCGTGCTCGCCCGCCGAAGAGCAGCGCAGCTTCAGGTCGCGGTCGATGAAGCCGCCGAAGGAATAGATCTCGTTGCCGGGAAGGGCGAGAAAATCATCCATCAGCCGTCGGCAGGCGACGGGGTCGTCCAGCACGGCAGGCAGGGCGATGGCAAGGCCGGCCGCTGCACCCTGGCTGCGTGTGATGGCGTCGACCAGCGGCGCCGCAGCCTGCATGGTCCGGCCCAGCACCGCCGCCTCGGCCCGGGCGGCGGCTTCACGCTGATACTGGCGGATCTGCACATAGCTCAGGATGGCAAGCGGCATCAGGACGACGCCGAACATCACCATCATGCGGAAGCCGAGGCCGGAAAAGGCAAGGATGAGACGGCGGGGCGTGGTCGTCATGCCGCCTGACTGCCGGATCGGCTCATCACCGAGAGGGTGCCGGCCGCCTCCTGGCCCAGGATATCCTCCCCCTCCGCCAGCCCGAGCAGCCGGGCGAGGCGGGCCCGCGCCCGGCTGGTGCGGCTTTTCACCGTGCCGACCGCGACGCCCATCATCTCGGCCGCCTCCTCGCAGGAATAACCGTTGGCACCGACGAGGATCAGCACCTCGCGATGCTCGGGCGACAGCTCGTCAAAGGCGCGCGAGAAATCCGCGAAAGCCAGCCTGCCATCGTGATGCGGCTTCTCGAACAGGCCCTGCGCATGGATGCCGTCGGGGTCCGCCACCTCGCGCTTCCGCTTGCGCCGGTCGGAGAAGAAGGTGTTGCGCAGGATGGTGAACAGCCAAGCCCGCAGATCGGTGCCGGGAGTGAACTTGTCGATATTGGACCAGGCCTTGACGATGGTGTCCTGCACCAGATCATCGGCGGTCGCCATGTTGCGGGTCAGCGAGATGGCGAAGGCGCGCAACGCGGGAAGATGGGCCGGTAGTTCGTCGCGTATGTCGCTCGCGCCGGTCATTGACCCGTCTCCTTCTCCCTGAGCTGGGCCAGAAGCTGCAGGAAGTGATCCGGTATCCTTTCCTTGAGCGCCTCATCATAGACACGCTTCAGATTCTCGTCGATCTGCTGTTGCAAGCTCGATTTCTGCTGTGATCCGGTCATGTTCGGCGTCATGATGCTAATGCTCTTGCCTCTGCAACTGCGCATGGAACCGAACGCGGATCACGGGAGTTTGGTTCCCGTAAAATCTGCGCCGCCCGTAAAGTCTGCGCTGCTTGTGAACATGGAGTAGAATATGACGACTGCCGGCCCGGCCGATCTCACCTCAGCCATCGGGGCCAGCCTGCCCTATCTGCGGCGCTATGCGCGGGCGCTGACCGGCAGCCAGACCAGCGGTGACAGGTTCGCCGCCGCCACGCTGGAGGCGTTGCTGGAGGACATGACGCCGCTAAAGGGCGCGGCGGCGGTGCAGGTTCCGTTGTTCCGGGTGTTCCATCTGGTCTGGACCAGCGCTGGCGCCCCGGTGGGCGAGCCCGACAGCCCGCTGTCGGGGCACGCGCAACGCCATATGGCGGGCCTCACTCCCAATTCGCGCGAGGCGCTGCTGCTGTCGGTGATCGAGGGCTTCACGCCCGACCAGATCGGGGCGATCCTCGGATGTGACGCGGATGAGGCGTCGGAGCTGGTCGGCATCGCCCAGGGCGAGATGGCGAACTCGGTCGCCGGCCGAGTGATGATCATCGAGGACGAAGCGATCATCGCGATGGACATCAGGGACATCGTGACCGAAAGCGGCCACCGGGTGACCGGTATCGCCCGCACCCGCGACGAGGCGGTGGCGCTGGGCGCGCGCGAGAGGCCGGATCTGATCCTTGCCGATATCCAGCTTGCCGACAATTCTTCGGGGATTGATGCCGTGAACGACATCCTCGCACAGTTCGGCGTAATGCCGGTGATCTTCATCACCGCCTTCCCGGAACGGCTGCTGACCGGGGAACGGCCGGAGCCCGCCTTCCTCATCACCAAGCCGTTCTCCGAGGATCAGGTGCGCTCGGCGGTGGGGCAGGCGATGTTCTTCGCCTCGACAGAGACGCTGACGGCCTGAGCACGAGGTTTCATGCGAGAGGCGGCGCTCTTGCGGGTGCCGATCATGCCCCGGTTTCCAGACCGGATCGGTATTTATCCAAGGCTATCCTGTAGCGCCATGAAGCCGCTACTGTTTCCACCTTCCCCCGGCACAACGGAGGGCGACATCCGACCGCGGGAGGGCACCCCTACGGTTGGGGTCTGCACTTGATGGAGCAATCACTCCCATGCCCGATCCCCGCGCTTACCTCCCCAAAGCGCCCCGCCCGGAGGGCGGTCGGGCGCTGCCCGGCGGCGCTACGCGCCTTGTTCCGGGCTCAGGCGGTGGTCAGGCAGAAGCGGTCACGGGGCTCTATACTCAGCCCCCCAACTGTCCTTTGAATGTCGATCCGCCCTGAGGCAAAAAGGGGAAAGCCACCCGCCCTCACATCCCAAGATAGGTGGCGAGGGCAGGCGGGGGGGCCGCGAAGAGCGCCGCTGTCTCAACCGGTGGCGCGGCCATCCCGTCGGCGACGAGGATGGTTTGCCGGGCAAAGCGCCGGGCATCCGCCGGATCATGGGTCACCATGAGGACCAGCGCGTCGCCCGCCGTCTCCTCGACCAGCGCGAGCATCTCGGCCTTGAGCGCCGGGCCGAGTGCTGCGAAGGGCTCATCAAGCAACAGTACGGCGCGCGCGCGCAGGAGCGCCCGTGCCAGTGCGGCGCGGCTCTGCTCTCCGCCCGAAAGCTGTGCGGGCTTGCGCGCGCCCAGACCCGCGAGGCCCACCCGCTCCAGCACCGCATCCACCGCGCGCCAGTCCACCCGGCGCAGTGACGGATCGAGGCCGAGGCCGAGATTCTGTGCCACCGTCAGATGCGGAAACAGGTTCTGGTCCTGAAACAGGATCGAAAGCGGCCGGCCCCCCGGCGGCAGGGTGTCGATCCGTGTCCCGTCCCAGACCATCCGACCGGAGGTGATCGGCACGAAG
>JAIRJX010000277.1 GCA_031260425.1 Gemmobacter sp. | reverse complement strand
AGGGCGGCGGGCTGGAACACTCCGGCACCGGGGCGGATGA
Source organism: Gemmobacter sp. (assembly GCA_031260425.1). Classification (GTDB taxonomy): domain Bacteria; phylum Pseudomonadota; class Alphaproteobacteria; order Rhodobacterales; family Rhodobacteraceae; genus Gemmobacter. The sequence goes on along the minus strand of JAIRJX010000277.1, from coordinate 2,861 downwards.
TGATGAGCGCCCCCAGAAGTGCTGCCGCCACGCCGAAGAGCCGCCGCGGCCCCAGCCGCTCGCCCAGGAAAAGCCCCGCGCCAAGCGTGATCAGTACCGGGCTGATATCAGAGATCGCCGTGGCTTCGGCCAGCCCGATATAGCCGAGGCTGAGGAAGAAGAAGGCGGTCGACCCGAACTGGAACAGCGAACGCACGGCTTGAAGCACCGGGTAGCGGGTGCGCAGCAAAGGCAGAAGCCGGGGCAGGAAGATCAGCATGACGATGACGCTCTGCCCGGTATAGCGCGCCCAGACCACCTGCATCACCGGGTAGTCGGCCGTCAGCAGCTTGGCCATCGCATCCATGCTGGTGAAGAAGAGGATCGCGGTCAGCATCAGCAGGATGCCACGCGGCGTGTCTGACTGGGCCATGCCTTGCGCACCTTGCCGGAGAAATCCTTCCCCTCCTATGCGGCGGCGGTGGGAAGGGCAAGTCCGCGGCGGCGGAAGGAAGGGCAGGGCGCCGACGCCCGCAGCCCCGGCAGAGCAACCCCCGTGCCCCGGTTCACCATGTGCCGGGAAGACCGGGCCAGCGCGGATCGGGGGCAACTGCACCCACCCTGGTCACCGCGAAATCCGATGCCTCGACTTGCCCGCCGCCTGGGAACACCGCGTGTGCGGGGAATTCGCCCGGGCGGCATAGGGCTTGGCGCGCGACCCTTCGGAGCAACGCGCGCGCGGAGAATTCGCGAAAAATGCGCCCGAACGAAAAAATTATCGCTTCGGAGCAACGCGCGCGGAGAATTCACCCGTTACCTCGAATGACCATATGCAGGATCGTCATCAGGGTAGGTGTGGATCCAATTTCTCTGCTTCGTCCGGGACTCATCCGTCCTGATGCCGTCCCCTCCGGCCAGCGATCCGCGCGTTGCACCGGGTCCGGTGCTCATCTGTCCTCCTCTTCCTGCGAGAGGGTGATCTCGCCATCGCGTTCCAGCGCGCGGATGGCCGCGATGACGCTGTTCATGGCTTGCTCCGCGTCGCGCTCGCGCACCCTGCCGCGCTCCGCTATGCTCTCGCGCAGGGCCTGCGCCATGCGTTGCGAGAGGTTGGCGAGCACGAATTCCGCCGCTGCCGCCCGCTCCGGCTGATCTGCGGCAGCGGCGAGGGCGGTAACCAGCGTCGGCTGGTCGAGCGCGCGCGTGAGCTTCGGCACGTCGCGCGGAGCGAGGCGGGCCGGCAGGTGGATGAAGGTGAAGATCGCCTTGCGCACCTGTTCGGCAAAGCCCGCATCGCTGGCGTCGAGGCCCTGCAATACCGCCTCGCGTGTAGTTTCCGGCGCGATGTTGAGGATCGCTCCCACCCGTTCCACCGCACCGGATTCGAAGGCTTTCGGAGGGGCTGCATCAAGCTGTCCGAGCAGGGCGAAGCCGATGCGGCGCACCGTGCCGGGATCGACATTGGCGGTGCGCGACATGGCGAAGGCCACCCGCCGTGCCCGCTCGCCCGGCAGCTTGCCCAGGAGCAGCGCCGCCTTGGGCACCGGCAGCTTCGACAGCAGGATGGCGGCAACCTCGGTGCTTTCGGCCTCCAGCACCGGGGTGAGGCTTTCGACCGGCTGGGCGGTAAGGCGGTCCCAGGGATCGGCATCCGGGTGCATGTCGGCCAGGCGGCGCAGGCGCGAGGCGGTGGCGCCGGAGATATGGCCGTCCATCATCTCCAGCGCGCCGTCAAGCCCGCCGGGGAAGGAAAGGCCGACCTGCTCCAGCTCGCCGAGAAATTCGGTCACCACTTCCTGCAGGGTCTGCCGGTCGACCAGCCGCATCCGGCCGATCTGTTGTGCCAGTTCGGCCTGCATCGCTTCGGGCAGGGTGGCCAGCGGCAGGGGAGAGCCCTCGGCCAGCATCAGGCGCACGATGACCGCCGCCTTCTGGCGGCGTGTCAGATGGGTCACCGCGCCGGATTGCGGCCGGGGGGCGGCGATCCGGACGGGTTTGATACGGGCGAGAGCCTGGGCCATGACGCCTCCTGATTCCGGTGTTCGGGCTCAGGGTGACAGATGCGGGTTAACGGGGGATTATGATGGATCGGCTGCAGGGCCGGTTCCGCGCAATCAGTCGTTGCCGGGACGGCTGAGATCGTCGCGCCGGTGCGAGTTCCATTGCGGGGCGAGCGACGGGCCGGAGGCGGTTGCCCACGAGTTCTCGCCGCCGCGATACAGTCCTGACGATCCGGCATTTCCGGCCAGGCGGGAGAGCGGCCCGAGACAGGGCAACCGCGCGCGTTTACCTCGAAGCGGGACGATGGTCATGCGTGAATATCGTGATGTCCAAGGAAACGGCTTCGACATCCCAAGCAACGAAAGGGCGGTGCCCGGCCGCGGGTGGGCGCCATTACGGCTGTGGTCCGCACTTTATGGTGGTGCAAGCCCGCCTGAGCTCACGACGCCCCCAAAGCGCCCGTCCGGGGCGTGTGGCCGGGCGGTGCCCGGCGGCGCTTTGCGCCTTGTTCCGGGCTTGGTGCGGGCTCCGGCGGGCGGCACGGCCTTCGGAAAGCTCGGACGCCCAAGGCATCAACGACACATCACCTGCCTGCGCGAGGGGGCGGGCAGATACCATCCGGCAGCACATTTCTTGCCCGGCTCCGGGTGGGAAGGGCTCGGACTGGACAGAACCAATGGTGGAACCAGCTACAGACAGCCTTCAATCACGGCGCACGCAGACCCGCCCTAGCTGGTCACGGCCACGCAGGTTGCGGTGACGGGATCCCATTGCGTGCCTGCGGTGCAAACCGGCTGGCCATGGTTGCATTTGGTCTGCGCCAGCGCCAGCGGCACCGAGCCGGCCATGGTGGCGAGGAAGGCGGCAAGAAGCGGAAGGTA
>JAIRJX010000181.1 GCA_031260425.1 Gemmobacter sp. | reverse complement strand
CAGCAACGTTCATGTCATAGCCGGGGCATTCATGATCAGTGACATGTACGAGGCGATCAAGCGCCAAGTCCTGCGGATTCCGAGGTGATCGCGCGCACCATTCCGATTTGATGGCGCGCGGGATTCCGAATTGAAGGCGCGCAGCATTCCGAGAATTATCCGCGCAGGATTCCGAGACGATCGCGCGCAGTTTTTTGGAGTGAGGGAGCCCTGATCGTTGGGGCATTTTCCGGTCGGATAATGACCGGAGAAATGCATGCCGACGAGGAGGGTTATGATGCGCCACGTGCGCGAGATTTTGCGTCTGAGCCTGGATGCGGGGCTGTCGACGCGGGTGGTTGGGGAGCGTGTCCAGGCCGGGCCGACGACGGTCCGGGACACATTGAAGCGGTTTGCCGGCTCCGGGCTGAGTTGGCCGGTTCCGGCCGAGATGAGCGACGCCGCCCTGGAAGCGCGGCTGTATGGGGCGCCCGGCGTGAAGCCCGGCCGTCGCAAGCAGCCGGAGCCGGACTGGTCGGTGGTGGCGCGCGAGCTGAAACGCAAGCACGTCACGCTGCAGGTGCTCTGGGATGAATACATCGCGGCGCACCCGGATGGGTACCGATACTCGCGCTGGTGCGATCTGTTCCGTCGCTGGGAGGGCCGGCTGCCGCTGACGATGCGGCAGAACCATGCCGGCGGGGAGAAGATGTTCGTCGATTACGCCGGCGACACTGTGCCGGTCGTTGTTGACCGACGGACCGGCGAGATACGCGGCGCCCACCTCTTCGTGGCAGTTCTCGGCGGATCGAGCCTGTCGTTCGCCTGCGCGACGTGGACCGAGCAGTTCGGCGACTGGATCGCGGGGCACAACGCGGCGTTCGGCTTCTTCGGCGGGGTGGCCCAGCTGCTGGTCCCGGACAACGCCAAGGTCGCGGTGATCAAGGCCTGTCACTTCGATCCGATGATCAACCGCAGCTACGCCGACATGGCGCGCCATTACGACACGGCAGTGCTTCCGGCGCGTCCGAGAAAGCCGCGGGATAAGGCGAAGGTCGAGGCTTGCGTCGGCATCGTCGAACGCTGGGTTCTAGGGCGTTTACGCAACCGAATCTTCTACAGCCTGGCTGAGGTGAATACAGCGATCGCCGCGTGCATCGCAGACCTCAACGACAAACGGGTGCTTCGGCAGTTCGGCAAGACGCGTCGCCAGCTGTTCGAGGAGATCGACGCGCCGAACCTCAAGGCACTGCCGGCGGAGCCGTGGGTTCATGCAGAGTGGAAGCGTTGCCGGGTCGGCCTCGATTACCACATTGCGGTTGATCATCATCATTACTCCGTACCCTGGCGCTTCGCCCGGCGCGAAGTCGAAGCCCGCGTCACCGCCCGCACCGTCGAAATCTTCCTCGGCGGCGAGCGCATCGCCGTGCACATGCGCGGCAGCGGTAATGGGCGGCACACGACCATCGCGGAACACATGCCGTCGAGCCACCGGCGCTATCGCGAATGGACGCCCGTGAAGATCCGGGAGGAAGCCGCACGAATCGGGCCGATGCTGTCGCTTCTGGTTGAGAAGATCATCGAGGACAGACCGCATCCTGAACAGGGTTACCGTTCCTGCCTCGGGATCATCGGGCTTGCGAAGCGCTTCGGCGCCGAGCGCCTGGAAGCGGCGGCACAGCGCGCACTGGAGATCCAGGCGCGCAATTACCCTTCGGTAAAATCGATCCTCGAAAAGGGGCTCGACAAGGCTCCCGTGCGCAAAACCCCGGAGCGCGCGCCGATCCTCCACACCAACATCCGGGGCTCTGGATATTACAACTGAAAGGACGACGAATGCTCAAACACCCGACCCTCGAACTGCTCCATCAGCTGGGCCTTGCCGGCATGGCAAAGGCCTTCGCCGATCTGGCCGCCAACGGCGACGCCGCCAGCCTCGGTCATGCCGAATGGCTCGCCTTGCTCCTCGATCACGAGGCGACCTGGCGCAATGATCGACGTCTTGCGCTTCGCCTTCGTCATGCTCGCCTGCGCCACCATGCCGTGCCCGAGGACATCGATTATCGCGCCTCGCGCGGTCTCGATCGCCGGTTGCTCGACATGCTGCTCAAGGGCGACTGGATCGCCGCCCACGAGAGCCTGGCTATCATCGGGCCAGCCGGTGTCGGGAAAAGCTGGTTGGCCTGCGCCATCGGTCACAAGGCCTGCCGCGACAACCACTCGGTCCTCTACACCCGCTTGCCGCGGCTGATCGACGATCTCTCCCTGGCCAAGGGTGACGGCCGTATCGCCGCGCGCATGAAGGGGCTCGCCAGGGTCGATCTGCTCATCCTCGATGATTGGGGCCTTGAGCCGCTCGACGGCAATGCCCGTCATCACCTGCTCGAGATACTCGAAGACCGATACGGACGGCGCTCAACGCTGGTGACCAGCCAACTTCCGGTGGCTCGCTGGTTCGATCTGATCGGAGATCCCACTTACGCCGACGCCATCCTGGATCGCCTCGTTCACAATGCCCATCGGCTCGAACTCAGCGGCGAATCCATGCGCAAGTCCGCCGTCTCCGTCGCCGCTTGACCAGCCCGCAAACAAGGTGACATCTTCACCCAACGATCAGGTGCTCCAACTGCGTGCGATCAGATCGGAACGCTGCGCGCCATCAGATCGGAATACATGCGCGCGATCGTCGGAATCCGCAGAAGAGGGCTCACTGTAGCCATCTGGGGCTCCTGTCTTGAGAGGGGTGGTGCGAAGACCAGCATCCTCTCAGACAGGGCACTCACTTCACCAGCAGCGACCCTGCTCCCGCATAGCGGGTTCGTTCAATCCGCACGCTATCCGGCAAATGTAGAAATTCTCAGAAAACCGGCGTGATGCGCATTCAAGAGATCGTGGAAGAATGAATGCGGTGCGCTTGGTGTACCGCAGAGGGACGCCTTTCAAAATAGAGACGATTTCACAAATCGTGATCCGGCCTTCTAGACAGGCAAAAGTCTGCC
>JAIRJX010000170.1 GCA_031260425.1 Gemmobacter sp. | reverse complement strand
GTCGTCACGACCTCGAGTCCGGTAGCAGCGGTGACCGGCTCGACCCAGGCCTTGCGGATCGCCTCCTCCCACGAACCGCCCCAGGTCGCGTAGATCACACGGCCACCACTCTGAGCACTGGCAGGACGGATGTAATAAGGTGCGGCCAACGCGGCGCCGGCGGCCGCCGCACCCCTCGACAGCAGGTTCCGGCGTGTCAGGAAACCACCGGAGGTCTTGTCTTTCCCAATCCTTGTCATCGACGTTTCTCCACTGTTGGCTTGTTGTTTTTTCGGGGCCGGTCAGCCCTGGAAATCCGGGCTGACCGCAGGATGGCGGCGCTCCGGCCTCAGGCTGCCAGTCGCTTTTGCGCGTCGGTTTCGCCGAACACCTCCCCGTAGAGCCGCAGCCAGTTGCCGCCCATGACCGCGCCGGCCTCACCCTGAGAGAAGCCGCGCGCGCTCAGCGCCTCGGCGATGCGGCCGAAGCCCTTGATCGTCTCGAGCCAGCCCGGCTCGGCGACCTTTCCGGGCCTTGCGGCCGATCCGGCACCAAAATTGGTTATCCTGGACCAGTAGCCCTGGCGCATCCATTCCAGCTCGGGCATCCCGATATTGCGGCCGTGATCGGTGCCGATGGCAACATGGCCGATACCGACGAGGTCTACGGTCCAGGCCACCATCTCGGACCATTTCTCCGGCGAGACGCCGTAGTCGCCACAGATATTGGCATAGGTCGCAAGGCCGATCACACCGCCCTTCGCTGCCAGTTCCCGGATCAACGCATCGCTCTTGTTGCGCAGATGCGGCACCAGGGTCGAAGGATTGGCATGGGTGACCGCCACCGGCTTTTCCGACAACGCGATCACATCACGCGACGTGCGCTCGCCGACATGCGACAGGTCGATCAGGATGCCGCAGCGGTTCAACTCCGGGATCATCTCGCGACCGAACCGGCTGATGCCGCTATCCTGCGGCTCATAACAGCTACCGCCGAATTCGTTTTGGTTGTTGTAGGTCAGTTGCAGCACCCGCACGCCCATATCGGCGAACAGTTCAGGGAAACGGATGTTGCCGCTCAGGACGGTAGTGTTCTGATAGCCGACCACCAGTGCACAGCGACCCGAGGCGGCGATGGCCGCAATCTCATCGCCGGTCCGCGCGATGGCGACCAGATCCTTGCTGCCGCGTACCAGATCGCGAAATCGCCCCAAGGCATCCATCGACTCTACCGTGTCTTCCCAGAAGCCGAGGCAGACCGTCACGCAGCCCAGCCCCCCGTCAACCAGTTCCTGAAACACAGCGCGGTCGAAAACGCTGCAATTCAGACCATCGGCGAAAAACATGCGTCTCTCCGTTGTTCCTTGCTTGGTGCGAGAGCCGCCATGGGCGATATCGCGGCAACTGGCGCGCTCCCGTATGAAAGGATTAGGCGCTCGAGGGATCGGCAAGACAATCTCAATCTTCTTAATGCTATTTCAGTTTTCCTGAACATCAATATCCCGCCAGATCCATCAGGTGCTGCCCCTTCATGGCAAGGTTCAAGAGCGGCTCACGCCAGCGATGGAACGGCACCGGCGTGATCGGCACCGGGGGCATGGCCACGCTGTCCGCCACACCCGAAAGGTGCCGCGCGATCCAGGCGCCGGCCCGGTTCGCCAGCGCCACCCCACGGCCGTTGTAGCCCAGAACGACATGCAGCCCCGGCGAGGGCTGATGATAGTGCGGCAGGAAATCGCGGGTGATGCAGACAAGGCCAGCCCAACGCATTTCGACCGCCACGCCCTCAAGCTGCGGGAAGATACCGTGCAGCACCCGTTTCAAAGCGGAATAATCCGGCACACGCCCGCCAGTGCCGCGTGCGGAGGAGAAGGAGGCTCGACCGCCCAGCACGACGCGATCATCACTGGTCTTGCGAAAATAGAGGATCAGGCGCCGGCTGTCGTAGACCGTCTGTCGTCCCGGCAGGATCTGTGCGGACAGACCCGGGTCCAGCCGGCCAGTGGCAATCTGGAAGCTGTTCACCGGCAGAAGGCTGCGGGCGAGGTCCGGCACCAGACCACCGGTATAGCCGTTCGTGGCAACAATCACCTCGCGCGCCAGAACCTCATCCCGCGCGGTCAGCACCCGCCAGCCCGATCCCGAGGGTTGCAGCCGGGTAACCGGGCTCTGCGGATGCAGCATCGCCCCTGCGCGGGCGGCGGCCCGCGCCAGTTCCGAGGCAAGATCCTGCGGACGCACCGCCCGGCCGCGGGGATCGGTGAAGCCGCCGAGATAGCGGCTGGTCCCGGTCACCGCAGCAACCGCATCGCGATCGGGAAAGCGCCGGATCGCCAGACCCTGGCCTTCAAGTTCGTCTGCCGCCTCCCACATCTTCCGCGCCGCCACTCGGTTATGGGCAAGACGGATGAGGCCGTTCTCCTCGAGCCCGCAGTCGAGATTCAATCGGCGAATCAACCCGACAAGGAAATCCGGTGCCTCCTGCCCCATCCGCCAGAAGGCCGCACCCGCCTCGGAGCCGAATTTCGCCTTGAGCGCGGAGAGCCCGTGTTTCAGCCCGGGATTGACTTGCCCGCCATTCCGCCCAGATGCGCCATAGCCGATATCCCCTGCCTCCAGCAGCACGA
>JAIRJX010000131.1 GCA_031260425.1 Gemmobacter sp. | reverse complement strand
CGAAAAGGCCCGAAAGCGGCAGGGACGACCATTCGGCATTGGCGGTGACGTGAAACAGCACCACCTGCCCGTCGCCCAGGGCCTTGCGGGTCACCAGCGGCGTGCCGTCGGCCAGGGCGGCGATGCTGCGGGCGGCAAGGTCGGGGTCGGGGTCGGCCAGCACCTGCTCGCTCACCGTCACTTCGGCGGGGATGGCGAGGCCGAAGAACGGGCTTTCCGGCGCGAACGGAGCAAGGGTGCGCGGATCGCCCCAACTCATCGCGCCGCCCAGTGCCCGGCCCCCAGCGCGCAGCCGCACTGGCAAAAGCGGGTCTTCGCCGCCTTGCGGTGTGGCGGCGGCAGCAAGACGGGGGCCCGCAAAGCGGATCGGGATGCCGCCCTTGCCGACCCACCTCGTCAGTTCTGCAGTCTCGGCAGCACTCAGCCGCGCTACATCGGTCAGCACCAGAACATCGGGGCTGGCGCGCATCAGATCGGCCAGCCCACCCTCCATCAGGTCGGACATCGGCGCAAGCGCTTGCCGCAGGTAGTGTTCGGGCGACAGCAGCGCCATCCCCTCGGCCGGAGCTGCGGCGGCGAGCAGCGCGACCTTGGGCCGCTTCAAGCCGTCATCGGTGAGCGTGACTGCGGCGGCGCTCGGCTGACCGGCGATCTCGAACCGGGTCAGGCGGTTGCGAAGCTCGGGGGGCAGCTCCAGCGCGGTGTGCGCCTCCGCCTCGCCGAAATCGAAGGCAAGCCGCGCTCGGCCGAGCTCGCGTTCGATCCCCGCAGGGTCAAGCCCGCGCGCCGAAACCTCGACCTCTTCCGCACCGCCGGCGGGTAGGCGCAGGGCGGCAAGCTGCACCGCACCCTCCCGGAACACCGCCGGCTTCAGCACCAGCAGCGGGCGTGGCGTCTCGACCACCGTCACCTTCCCCTTGCCTTCCAGCGCCGCCAGCAAGTGGTCACGGCCAGGATGGGCGAGGCCATCGGAAATCCACCAGCTCTCGATACGCGGCGCGGACAGTGCGGACAGAGTATCTGCCCAGTCGGCCAAAGCCATCGGCGCCCAAGGCTGCGGCTGCAGGCCCGCAAGCCGAGCGCCCACCGCATCGCCGGTCTGGAACATCGGCGCCTCCGGCCGATCGGTCAGCCGGATCACCGCCACCGTGCGCCCCGTCCGCCCCGCCGCCTCCACCAGATCGGTGGCGCGTGCGACGCGGCGCGGCCAGTCGCGGGCATCGGCCCAGCCGCCGTCGATCACGATCAGCAGCGGATCGTCGCCGGCCGCCCCGGAGGCCACAGGATGCAGCACCGGCCCGGCAAAGGCGATGATCGCCGCCCCCACCGCCGCCGCGCGCAAAAGCAGCAGCCAGAGCGGCGTCCGGTCGGTCTCGACATCCTCGTCCTTCAGCCCGATCAGCAGCGCGACACCGGGAAAGCGGCGGCGCAGCGGCGCGGGCGGCACGGCGCGCAGCAGCAGCCACAGCAACGGCAGCGCAGCAAGCCCAAGAAGCAGCAGCGGCGAGGCGAAACCCACCGGGCCAAGCGTCCACATCAGAGTGCGACCTCCAGCGCCCGGTAGAGCCAGAGCAGCGCCGGTTGCGGCGGCGCGTCGGTATGATGCAGGTGCAGATGCCAACCCGCAGCGGCGGCAAGCTCCGCCAACCGCCCCTTCCGCTCGGCCAGCCGCGCATGATAGCGCGCCCGCAGATCGCCCGCCCGCAACGTCTCATGCCGCAGGACCCCGGCCATCGATTCGAAGATGGTGCGGCCGTCGAACGGAAACTCCTCCTCCACCGGATCGAGGATCTGGAGCATCGCACCGCGCGCCGAGCGCTCGGAAGCGGCGGCCAGCGCCGCCTCCACCCCGGCGGGGTCGCCCAGGAAATCCGAGATCAGCACCAGCCATCCATGCGATTGCAGGCCAGCCACCGCAGGGCGGCCGTAGTCCTCCTCTCCTTCCGACAGGAGCGCCAGCGCGATACGATCGGCCTGCGCCCGACCGGCGCGCGGCGGCGCATCGTCACCTGCAAGGCCCACCCGCTCGCCGCTGCGGAGCAGCAGCAGCGCCAGCGCCAAGGCCAGCAGGCGAGCGCGATCCACCTTGGCCGGGCGCTTCCTGTCACCTGAAAACCGCATCGAAGCCGCCGGATCGACCCAGATCAGCACCGATTGCGCCGCCTGCCATTCATGCTCACGCACGAAATGCCCGTCCGACCGGGCAGAGCGACGCCAGTCGATGCCGCGCGCGCCGTCGCCGGAATGGGCGGGCCGGTATTGCCAGAACTCGTCGCCCATGCCGGCGCGGCGGCGGCCATGCTCGCCCAGCATCACCGCTTGCGACAGACGGTCGGCGCTCGCAAGCAGCGGCTGCAGGGCTGCACCCAGCGCCTCGGCGCGGGGCCGCAGGTCGGATGCCAAGGTCACGCCGCCGCCTCGTACCCGAGGCTGCGGGCGGCGGCCGCAGCGATGACCTGCGCAAGGTTGTCTCCACGTGCCCGCGCCGCGAAGGTCAGCGCCATGCGGTGCACCAGCACCGGATGGGCCAGCGCCGCCACATCGGCGACCGCGGGGGCAAGCCGACCCTCAAGCAGCGCCCGCGCCCGCACCGCCAGCATCAGCGCCTGTGCCGCGCGCGGCCCCGGCCCCCAGGCCAACGTGCCGCTGAGCGCCGCGCCCTCGGCTTCAGCCGGGCGGCAACTGCGCACCAGATCAAGGATCGCCTCCACCACGCTGTCGCCCACCGGCATCCGCCGGATCACCGCCTGCGCCGCGATCAGCTCCTCCGCCGTGAAGACCTGATGCGCCACCTCCTCCTCGGTCCCGGTCGTTGCCAGCAGGATATCGCGCTCAGTCGCCCGGTCGGGATATTCCACGTCGATCTGCACAAGGAACCGGTCGAGCTGCGCTTCGGGCAGCGGATAAGTGCCCTCCTGCTCGATGGGGTTCTGGGTGGCGAGCACATGGAACGGCCTGCCCAGCGGGCGATGCCGGCCGGCGATGGTCACCTCGCGCTCCTGCATCGCCTGCAGCAGCGCCGACTGGGTGCGCGGGCTGGCACGGTTGATCTCGTCCGCCAGCAGAAGCTGGCAGAACACCGGCCCCTCGATGAAGCGGAAGGCGCGGCTGCCGTCGGTGCCGGTCTCCAGCACCTCGGAGCCGAGGATGTCGGCGGGCATCAGATCCGGCGTGAACTGGATGCGGCTGCCCTTCAGACCCATCACGGTCGAGAGCGTGTCGACCAGCCGCGTCTTGCCGAGGCCCGGCAAGCCCACCAGCAGCGCATGGCCACCGCAGAGCAGCGCCGTAAGCACCAGATCGACTACTTTACCTTGCCCGATAAAGCGCTTGTCGATGGAGGCGCGCACCTCGGCCAGCCGCCCGCCCAAGCCCTCGATCTGCGCCACAAGTGCCTCGGCCATGACAATCGTCCCCGGATGGTTATATCTTCTGCATTAGAGCGGATTGCCCCGCCGGGCACAAATGACAAACGCGGAGGGGATGCAAATGATCGTGAAGGCCGCAGGACAAGGCATCGCCGAGGCGGTGCGACGCACATCCGGGAAGGGACCACCGCCGGTCCATCTGTGGAACCCGCCCTATTGCGGCGAAATGGACCTGAGGATCGCCCGCGACGGCACCTGGTTCCACGAGGGCACCCCTATCGGACGGGCGCCGCTGGTCAGGCTTTTTGCCTCGATCCTGAAGCTGGAGGAGGGGAAGTATTTCCTCGTCACCCCGGTCGAGAAGCTGGGAATCGTGGTCGAGGACGCGCCCTTCATCGCGGTGGATTTTCGGGTGGAGAGGCCCGGCCCAGACCAGGTGGTGATCTTCACCACCAATGTCGAGGACGAGACGGCAGCCGGCCCGGATACACCGATCCGGGTGGAGCGGCGCGGACCCGAGGGCGAGCCCGCCCCCTATGTCATGGTGCGGCGCGGGCTGGAGGCGCGCATCGACCGCAAGAGCTTCTACCGGCTGGTGGAGATCGGCACGACCGAAGGACAGGACGGGGCAGAGTGGTTCGGCCTCCGCTCGGGCGGGACGTTCTTCCCGGTGATCCCGGCAGCGGAGCTGCCGGGGTGACCCCGAGCAAACCGCTCCAGCGAAGAAAGCTGAAGCCGGGTGGCTGGAGACAGACAATCAGACCGACGAAAAGTTCGGGACGGGCCGCAGCCCGCCCCAATCCTGTGATCTAAACCTTATTGCAGGTCTAGACCTTATCGCGGGAAAGACCACGCGGCTTCTTCTGCCAGTTTTTTGCCTCCACGGTTTGATGGTGTGATCCATTCGTTGGAATGGAAGGAAGCCCTATGGGACAAGTTCGTCACGGGAGCGCCACGACCACGTTCGCCGTCAGAGCTGCGATACGAGCC
>JAIRJX010000104.1 GCA_031260425.1 Gemmobacter sp. | reverse complement strand
CCTCGCCGAACGCCTCCAGCCGCCAACCGTGCAACGCGGGCACCTCGCGCCCGCCGGCCGCGATCACATCCAGATCCGAGGCCGGCGCGATCAGCCGCGCGGCGACGCCGAGGCTTTCGGATTTCGCCTTCAGCAAGACCCGCAGCAGATCGGCCAGCGCCGGGTTCACCTGCAACTGCTCGCGGTTCACTTCCGGCTTCGGCATGTCCTCGGGCCTCATCTCCTGCCCGGCCTTCACCGCCGCAAGGATCCCGTCGGCGATGTCACCGCGCCGCCCCTCGCGCAGCAGAAGCCGCGCGTGACCGAGCTCCTCGTGATTGGCGGGCCGGGTCGAGGCGATCTCGAGGAGCGCGTCGTCCTTCATCACCCGTGATCGCGGGACGTTGTTGGTCTGGGCGTAGGTCTCCCGGAACTGCGCCAGCGCCTTCACCACCGCGAGGAAGCGGCCCGAAGTGGTGCGGGTCTTGATCCGCATCCAGGCCTCTTCCGGGCGGATCGTATAGGTTTCCGGGTCGGTAAGCGTGCCCAGTTCCTCCGCCACCCAGCCCCCGCGACCGGCCTTGCCGATCTGCCGCGCGAGGCTCTCATAGACCAGCCGCAGATGCGTCACATCGGCCAGAGCGTATTCCTTCTGTGCCTCAGACAGCGGCCGGCGCGACCAGTCGGTGAAGCGCGAAGTCTTGTCGAGGCTTTCGCGGGCGATCTTCTTCACCAGCGTCTCGTAGCCCGCCTGTTCGCCATAACCGCAGACCATGGCGGCAACCTGAGTGTCGAACAGCGGTTCCGGGAAGACATGTCCTTCGACGAAGAAGATCTCCAGATCCTGCCGCGCGGCGTGAAACACCTTCACCGTCGCCCGGTGGCGGAAAAGGTCATAGAGCGGCTCAAGGCTCATCCCTTCGCCCGCGATCGGATCGACCAGCACCGCTTCGCCATCCTTGCCCGGCAGCGCCATCTGGATCAGGCAGAGCTTCGACCAATAGGTCCGCTCGCGCAGGAATTCGGTGTCGATGGTGACATAGGGCTGGGCCTTGGCGGCCGTGCAGAAGGTCGCGAGGTCTTCGGTCGTGGTGATGGTGCGCATCAGGCGTCTTCCGTTCCGGGCTCACGGGGGTATCCCGCCCCACCGCTATAGGCGGCGCATCCGGTGCTGTGAACCCGTTTCCATTCGAACAGGGCGGATTTAGGCGGGCGGGCATCGCCGGCGGCGGTCCGACAACGACTTCTCGGCCTCGAGCCCGGGTAGCCGGGACGGACCCGTCCGGGCAGGGTGGGACCCGGCACCCCGGGGGAAAAAATACGTCGGGCGGGCCGGTGCCCCCCTGGCATGCCGGATCTGGCGATCTCGGTGCAGGGTCGAAGCCGCAGGACCATGCTCAGCTCCGAAAGCCGCATGCGCCATCCCGGTGGTCGTTCCGGGGGATGGAGTGCCTTTCGCCGCTCCGGACCCGCCTCTATCGGGCCATCGTCCACATATGAGCGGCACCCGCAGGTGGCAGCGGTCCGCTTCGTGCCGTATAAGGAAGGTGCCGTCCCACCAGCGCCCTGCCGGAACCGGACGCGGTGCCCCGCGGCAATCTCCGGTCTTTCCCTCGACGCCGCGCCGCGCTAGCTACGCGAAGGATGAACAAGGAGCCCCGTCGATGCCTCCTCCCCCTCCCTTGCCGGAATGCCGCTGATGCGCCCGCTCTGGCTCGTCGCCGGATTGGCCTTTGCCGGGATCGGTATCGTCGGCATCGTGGTGCCGCTGCTGCCGACGACCCCGTTCATGATCCTCGCCGCCGCCTGTTTCGCTCGCTCCTCGCCGCGCCTGCATGACTGGCTCTGGCACCACCGCGTCTTCGGTCCGGCAATCCGCGACTGGCGAGAGCACCGCGCGATCCCGCCGGTCGCCAAACGCGCCTCTGTCGCGGCCATGGCGGCAGCCTTCGGCATCAGTCTGATCCTTGGGGTGAAGGGATGGGTGCTGCTTGCCCAGGCGGTGGTGCTGATGGTGATGGGCGGCTGGATCTGGAGCCGCCCTTCGCCGCCTCCGACCGATGCGGAGCGTGAACCGAAGAAAGGGGGCGCGAGCGCCCCCTGCGCGGCATCGAACATACCCGCGCCGCCTGGTGGTGTATCCTGTGACCCGCGCGGGGAGCGCGTGCGCAAGGGCGAGGCTCACACCGGCATCAGCATTCCCTTGCCGCGCGCCAGGTCTTTCATCTTCGCCTGCAGTTTTTCGAATGCTCGCACCTCGATCTGCCGGATACGCTCGCGGCTGACGCCATAGCTTTCCGACAGCGCCTCCAGCGTCGTCGGCTCTTCCGACAGGCGGCGGCGCACCAGGATATCCTTCTCGCGGTCGTTCAGCACCGTCATTGCTTGCGCCAGCAGCGCGCGGCGCGCGTCCAGTTCATCCCGCCTCTCGTAGTCACCTGCCTGATCGCTGTCTTCGTCTTCCAGCCAGTCCTGCCACTGCGTCGCTGAATCGCCATCGGAACCGACCATCGCGTTCAACGAGGCGTCGACCCCGGCAAGGCGGCGGTTCATGGCGATGACCTCCTCCTCGGAAACCGAAAGGTCGTGGGCGATCCGCGCCACGGTCTCGGGCCGCAGGTCGCCCTCTTCCAGTGCGCCGACCTTGGCCTTGGCCTTGCGCAGGTTGAAGAACAGCTTCTTCTGTGCCGAGGTGGTGCCGAGCTTCACCAGACTCCAGGATCGCAGGATGTATTCCTGGATCGAGGCACGGATCCACCACATCGCATAAGTTGCCAGCCGGAAGCCCCGTTCCGGATCGAAGCGCTTCACCGCCTGCATCAGCCCGACATTGGCTTCCGAGATCACCTCGGCCTGCGGCAGGCCATAGCCGCGATAGCCCATGGCGATCTTGGCGGCGAGTCGCAGGTGGCTGGTGACGAGCTTGTGCGCAGCCGCCGGATCCTCATGGTCGACCCAGCGTTTGGCGAGCATGTATTCCTCTTCCGGTTCCAGCAGCGGGAACTTGCGGATTTCCTGCATGTAGCGGTTCAGCCCCTGTTCCGGGCTGGGCGCGGGAAGATTGGTGTAAGTGCTCATCCTCTGATCCCCTTGCGTCCCGGCGGGTGTCTCTCCGCCGGCAGCACGTTTGCGTTGCACGGCCCCGTGGCCAGTGCCGCCCCGCCACCTTACCGTTTCGACGCTGGTTCTGGTAAAGATCCGTCACGCATACGGCTTTGTGTCAGGTCACTCATATAACTGCGTCCCCATGCCATCGGTTCCCGATTTTCGTCACAGATGGTTTCGGAATCGTTGATGCGGATCGGCATTCATTCGTAGCGCGTATTCTGGCTGTTTCACAGCCCGAGGCGCGGGATCTCGATTGCCGGGCAGCGGTCCTGCACCACATCGATCCCGCGTGCCCGCGCTGTGGCGGCGGCCTCGGAGTGGCGGATGCCGAGCTGCATCCAGATCGCCCGCAGCCCCGGCAGTTCCAGCGCCTCGTCGACCACCGGAGCCACCTCCTCGGCACGGCGGAAGATGTCCACCATATCGACCTCGCCCGCCACCTCGGCCAGCGAGGCGCGTACTGCCTCGCCCAGGCCGCTCTCCCTGCCGGCCTGTCCGGGATTGACCGGGATCACCCGGTAGCCCTTTGCCTTCAGGAAGGCTGCGACGCGATGGCTTGGCCGGTCCGCATTGGCTGACCAGCCGACCACGGCGATGGATTTCACCCCGGTCAGGATGCGGCGGATGTCGTCATCTGTGGGTTCGGTCATCTGATCCTCCGGCAAAAAAGCGCCCGGAGCATTGATATGCCCGGGCGCCAAGGTGTGGAACGAGGGACAGTAGGAAACGAAGGACGGGAGTTCCGGCCCGTGCCTCATGTCTGGCTATATGGGGGGCCTGCGAAAACGTTAAAGCCCCCGTCGCGAAAGCGTGAAAATCAGCGCCGGCTGGCTGCATAAAGCGCTACCGCCGCTGCATTCGACACGTTGAGCGAGCCGAAGCCGCCGGGATAGGGGACGCGCGCCAGCCGGTCGCAGGTCTCGCGGGTCTTCTCGCGCAGGCCGGGGCCCTCGGCCCCCACGACGAGGCCGACGGGCCGCCCGCCTGCCTCGGTCACCGCCTGTTCCAGCGTGAAGTCGGCCTCGCCATCAAGCCCGATCAGCAGATAGCCCATCGCGCGCAGCTCTTCCATCGCGTCGGAGAGGTTGGCAACGCGCAGATAGGGTTGCCGCTCCAGCGCCCCGCTCGCGGTTTTGGCCAGCGCCCCGGTCTCCGGCGCGGAGTGGTGGCGCGGCGCGATCACCGCCCGCGCCCCGAACACCTCGGCCGAGCGCAGCACCGCGCCCACGTTATGCGGATCGGTCACCCGGTCGAGCAGCACCACCAGCGGCGCCCCCGCGCCCGAGATCGCCACATCCGCAAGCTTGCCCCAGTTCAGCGGTTTCACCTCCAGTGCGGCACCCTGATGGACCGAGCCCTCATCGATCGGCACGTCGAACTTGCGCGGATCGACGATCTCCGGCGCGATTCCGGCCGCAGTCACCGCATCGGCCAGCTTGTCATGGGCGTTCTTCGTCAGCACCAGCCGCAGTCTCTGCCGCGCCGGGTTCAGGAGCGCGTCGCGCACTGCGTGAAGGCCGAAGAGCCACACCGTCTCCGCCGCCGCCGCGCGCCGGGCGCGCTCCTTGTCGATGACCCAGGCCGGTTTCTTCGCGCCACTCATGTCGTGTCCTTATCCATGGACGGGCAGGGTTCGGCCCGCCCGGCTTGTCTCATCTCTGTCCCCGGCGCGCAGAATGCGCCGTGCGCGCTGAAAGGTGCAAGCGGAAAGGGGAGGCTGAGAGGCGCGGAGCCAAGAGGCACGAGCCGGAACGTGTGGCCGAAGGGGGCAGACCGGAAGGTGCGCCCGGAAACTCCATCGGGCATTTTCCGGCCATTTCACCCTTGACGCCCTC
>JAIRJX010000089.1 GCA_031260425.1 Gemmobacter sp. | reverse complement strand
CCGCTGGAAGTGCTGCCGTCGACGCGGCTCGTGCGGCCGGACCTGGTGCTGTTCCTGGTAATCGGGGGGCGCGGAGCGCCCGAGGCGATCTGCGAACATGTGCGCCAGCGTCTCGGCTTCCAGCTCGTCGCCGAACTGAAGCGTGAAGATGGCACGATCCCGCTGCTGCAACTTGCCCCGGAATGGGAAAAGACCTTCACCACCTACCAGATCGACGGCGAGCGGGGATTGCGCGACGTGGCCTTGCCGCCCGAGCAGTTCAGCCGCCTCGCCGCCGCCCTGGCCGAGCGGCTGGGTCGGGCGACGGAGGGCGGCATCTTCCCGGCGCTGGTTACCTCCACCGCGCGGCGACGCTTCCTGCGCACCGTGCTGGCGGCAAAGGGCGTCGCGGCACCGGTGCTCTCCTACGAGGAGATCGGGCTGGAGGCGCGACCCGCGATGATCGGCGTGGTGCCCGCATGAGCCTTTTTGCGCTGCTGACCCAGCTTTCCGGCCTTGCCACGCCGCTTCTGGCGGGGGGGATGCTGATCCTGCTGCGAGTCGGTGCGGCAGTGGCTCTGTTGCCGGGCTTTGGCGAGACCGCTCTGCCGCCGCGGGTGAAGCTGGCGGCGGCTTTGGCCTTCACCTGTATCGTCATGCCCGCCGTCCTGCCCGAAGGGATCGCGTCGGAGCGGTTGGAGATGCGCTATTTCCTGACTGAGCCGGTCATTGGCCTGCTGCTCGGCCTTGGCCTGCGTTTCTTCATCTTCGCCTTGCAGACAGCGGGGATGATCATCGCACAATCGTCCTCGCTGGCGCAGATCTTCGGTGGCATGGGAGAGGGACAGCCGGCCATGGGCAATACGCTCACCCTCGCCGGTATTGCACTTTTCATGGCGATGAACCTGCATCTGCGCGCGGCGGAGTTGCTGATCGGCTCCTACGAGGTCTTCCCGCCCGGCCATATCCTGCCCTCCGCCGACCTGGCGGATTGGGGGCTCGCCCAGGTCGTCCGCGGTTTTGGTCTCGCCATGGCTTTCGCCGCGCCCTTCGTTATCGGCGGCCTGATCTACAACGTGGCGCTCGGGGTGGTGAACAAGGCGATGCCGCAACTCATGGTCGCGTTCGTCGGTGCCCCGGCGCTTACGCTGGGCGGGCTTATCCTTTTCGCGTTGGTGGCGCCCTTGTTGCTTGGCCTCTGGCTGAATGCGGTCGGCGCCTTCCTCGATGCGCCCTTCGGGGGGCGATCATGAGCCGCGAGGACAGCGGTGAGAAAAGCCATGAGCCGACGCAGAAGCGGCTTGAGGATCTGCGGCGCGAGGGGCGGGCCGCTCGTTCGCAGGATCTCATGGCGGCAGCGGCGCAGGGCGGCCTGATTCTGGCGATCGCCGGTCCCGGCCTCTGGTCGCTGGAAAGGGCAGGGCAGGCGATGGCGGGGCTGCTTGCCGAGGTTGATCGCATGGCGCCATTGATGACGCGGGGCGCGCGACCGGTTGTGGCAGAGGTTCTGTTGCCGGTGCTGGGCGCGGCCCTGCCGTTCTTCCTCCTGCCGCTGCTCGCGGTGCTCGCGCTGATCACGGTGCAGCGTGGTTGGCTCCTTACACCTTCCAACCTTGCACCGAAGCTCTCTCGCGTCTCGATTCTCGCCAATATGGGGAAGAAGTTCGGCCGCCAGGGTTTGGTGGGCTTCGCCAAGAGCGTGGCCAAGCTGGCGCTGGTCGCGGCGATCCTCGGCTATTTCCTGACCGGTCGGCTGGATCGGATCATCGGGGCGCTTTACCTTTCGCCGCTGGCCGGTATCGGGGTGCTGTTGCGGATGCTGGCGGATTTCCTGCTGGTGGTGCTTCTCGTCTCTGTGGTCATGGGAGGGGCGGATTATCTCTGGCAGGTTTTCGAGCATCTCCGCAGCGCTCGCATGTCGCGCGAGGAGTTGAAGGAGGAGCAGCGTGACAGCGAGGGCGACCCCCATGCCAAATCCGCGCGCCGCCAGCGCGGGCAGGAGATCGCGATGAACCGGATGCTGGCGGATGTGCCTAAGGCGGCGGTGGTGGTGGTGAACCCGACCCACTACGCCGTGGCTCTGGCCTGGGATCGCAAGAGCGGTCGGGCCCCGGTCTGTCTTGCCAGGGGGGTGGATGAAATTGCGGCGCATATCCGCGAGCGGGCGATGGCGGCGGGTGTGCCGATCCACAGCGACCCGCCTACCGCCCGCGCTCTGCATGCGGCGCTTCGGGTGGGCGAGGAGATCCCGCGTGATCACTATGGTGCCGTCGCCGCCGCCATTCGCTTCGCCGAGGCGATGCGCCAGAAGGCGAGGGGCTCGCGATGATGCGTCAAAAGCGGATGCTGGCTCGGATGGCAGAGCTTGCGGCGATGCTGCGTGACTGGAAGCTGGAGGAATTGCGCCAGGCCCAGGCGCGGCGTGATGCCACCGAGGGGCTGATTGTCGGGCTCGTTGCGCCGCCCGCCGCTGGCCTGTCTCCGGTCGCTGCGGCGCAGGCCGAACTCGGCTACGGCCGCTGGGCTGATGCACGGCGGCGCGAGCTGAACCAGCGCCTCGCGCGTGAGATGGTAGAGGTCATGCGCCAGCAGGATGCCGCACGTCGCGCCTTCGGACGCGCGGATGTATTGCGCCAGCTGGAGGAGCGGCGTTAGGGCCAATCGACTTTCATCCCGGCTCCGATGACCTCGTGGGGAAGCTCTCCACATAACGCAAGGGTAGCGACCGACCATGGGTGATCGCTACAACAATTGTGGTCGTCGCCCTATAGCGACGCTCCGCCTGACTCGTCCCCGCGCCGGCTTCACCAAAGCCTGCCTGCTTGCGGTCGGGCGCCGTTCGGCGGCGTTCACGCGCCCTGTTTCGGGCTCGCACGGCGCTTGGGCAGGCGGCAACACTCCCGGACATGCTCTTGCCGTCCGGGAAGCCTGCATGTCGATACAGGTCTGGGCCCGCCCGACAGAACGAATTCCCATCTTGTCTCAAGGCAGCCGACGCAGGTCTGCGGCGAACAGGCGCTAGAAATCCAGGTTCTCGACGTTCAGCGCATTTTGCTGGATGAACTCCCGGCGCGGCTCCACCACGTCGCCCATCAGTTTGGTGAAGATGTCGTCGGCCTCCGCCACGTCGTCCACTCGCACCTGCAACAGCGTCCGTGCGTCCGGGTCGAGCGTGGTTTCCCAAAGCTGTTCCGGGTTCATCTCGCCCAGGCCCTTGTAGCGTTGCAGGGTCAGCCCCTTCTCGCCCTCGGCCAGCACGGCCTTCAGCAGGTCGGACGGGCCATGCAGCGGCACCTCACGATCCTTGCGCACCAGCCGCGCCGCCGCAGCAAAGATGCCCTGCGTCTGCCCGGCGAGTTGCGACAGTTTCCGCGCCTCACCCGAGCGCAGCACCGCACCGTCAAGCGTGCGCAACTCTTCGACCCCGCGCAGGATACGGCTGAGCCGGATACCGTGATCCTGGGTGATCCGGCCCTGCCAGCCACGTTCATATTCGACCGCCACGCCGTTGAGCCGCTCCGCCACGGTATTAGCCACTGCCTGCAGGTCGGCATCGGCGCGGCCCTGATCAAAAGCGCCGGCCAGCGCGGCCTGTTCAAGGATATTGCGAGGATAATGGGTCGGGAATGCCTCCAGCACCTTGCGGAACGACCGCGCGCCCTCGACGATGCGCAGCAGGTCCGCCCCGGCGACCTCCTCGCCCGAGCCGAGCCGCAGGACCGCGCCTTCGGTCCCCTGCTGGATCAGGTAATCCTCGAACGCCGCCTGATCCTTCAGGTAAACCTCTGATTTCCCACGAGAAACCTTGTAGAGCGGTGGCTGGGCGATATAGAGATAGCCGCCATCGATGATTTCCGGCATCTGCCGGTAGAAGAAGGTCAGCAACAGCGTGCGGATATGTGCGCCGTCCACGTCGGCATCCGTCATGATGATGATCTTGTGGTAGCGCAGCTTGCCGATGTTGAATTCGTCACGGCCGATACCGGTGCCGAGGGCGGTGATCAGCGTGCCCACGGTTTCCGACGAGAGCATCCGGTCGAAGCGTGCCCGCTCGACATTGAGGATCTTGCCGCGTAGCGGCAACACCGCCTGCTGTTTGCGGCTTCGCCCCTGCTTGGCGGAGCCGCCGGCCGAATCGCCCTCGACGATGAAGAGCTCCGACAGCGCCGGGTCCTTTTCCTGGCAATCCGCCAGCTTGCCGGGCAGCGAGGCCACGTCCATCGCCGTCTTGCGCCGGGTCAGTTCACGTGCTTTGCGCGCCGCCTCGCGCGCCAGCGCCGCCTCGATGATCTTGCCGACAATCACCTTGGCCTGCGTCGGGTTCTCTTCGAACCATTCCGCCAGCTTTTCACTCACCAGGCTCTCGACCGCCGGGCGCACCTCGGAGGAAACCAGCTTGTCCTTGGTCTGGCTGGAGAATTTCGGGTCCGGCACCTTCACCGACAGCACGCAGGTCAGCCCCTCGCGCGCGTCGTCACCGGTGAAATCCACCTTCTCGCGCCGGGCGATGCCGCTGTCCTGCGCATATTTGGTGATGGTGCGGGTCAATGCGCCGCGCAGGCCGGCCAGATGGGTGCCGCCGTCCCGTTGCGGGATGTTGTTGGTGAAGGGCAGCACCGTCTCGTGATAGCTGTCATTCCACCACATCGCGACTTCGACGCCGATGCCGCTGCGCTCGCCCACCATATAGATCGGCTCGGCCATGGCCGAGGTTTTCGAGCGGTCCAGATATTTCACGAACTCCCGGACGCCGCCCTCATAGAGCAACTCCACCTTCTGCGGCTCGGCATGGCGGTTATCCTCAAGGATGATGCGCACGCCCGAGTTGAGGAAGGCCAGCTCCCGCAGCCGGGTTTCCAGCACCTTGAAGCTGTAGTCGAGGTTGGAGAAGGTGCCGTCCTCGCGATTGATCCGGGCGGAGGCGAGGAAGCGAACCTCGGTGCCGCGCTGGCCCGGCGCCGGACCGACCTCGTGCACATGCTCCACGCATTCGCCGAATTCGAACCGCGCGCGGTATTCGGTATCGTTGCGCCAGACCCGTAGTTCCAGCCATTCGCTGAGCGCGTTCACCACCGAGACGCCGACGCCATGCAGCCCGCCCGACACCTTGTAGGCGTTGCCGCCCTCGTCGGTATTGTTGAATTTGCCCCCGGCATGGAGCTGGGTCATGATGACCTCGGCGGCTGAGACGCCCTCTTCCGGGTGGATGTCGACCGGAATGCCGCGCCCGTTGTCGCGCACCGAAACGCTGTCATCGGCATGGATTATCACATGCACATGATCGGCATGTCCGGCCAGCGCTTCGTCGATGCCGTTATCCACGACTTCATAGACCATGTGATGCAGGCCCGAGCCGTCATCGGTATCGCCGATATACATGCCGGGGCGCTTGCGGACCGCCTCCAACCCTTTGAGAACCTTTATGGAATCGGCGCCGTATTCACTCGGCTTCTTCGCGGCTTCGGCCATATGCTCTGCACCCTTCGAATTGCCTGTGGTTTATAACGGCAGGTGCGAGGAATGTCACCCCTTGGCTACTGGATTTGGGGTCACAGAAGGGGAATCGCGCCGGCAACCACGATCAGCAGCAGACCTGAGACGATGTTGAGCCGCCGCAGGTTCCCGGGGCTGGAGAGCAGCGCGCGGGCGCGGTCGAGAAACAAGGCGAGGCCCAGATTGCCCAGCATCGGCACAAAGGCAGAGATGCTGATGATCCAGATGATATCGAGCGCGGTGAGGCGCGACAGGTTGAAGAAGCCGGGCAGCGCGCCCATGTAGAACAGGATCGCCTTGGGGTTGCCGATCACCGCTGCCATGCCGACCGAGAACCCCGCCCAGAGACCGGGTCGGGCCAGCCGGCTATCGGCGTCCGGCATCACCGCCGGTTTGCGCAGCAGTTTGATCCCCATGACCAGAAACACCGCCGCCGCCACCCAGCGCAGCAGTGCCAGCGCGTCGCCATAGACCGTGAGGATCCAGCTCAGCCCGAGGATCGCGCTCAGCGGCCAGGCCAGGTCGCCGATCGCCACGCCCACCGCCAGCGGCCAGGCCGCCGCGAAGCCGCCCGCCAGCGCCCGCGCCATCAGCGCCATCCAGACCGGGCCGGGTACTGCCCAAAGCGCGACCATGCCGCCGGCATAGACCAGAAGTTGCCAGAAGCTGACGGTCATTGCGGCAACTTCAGCGATCCATCCGCTTCCAGCGGCCAGAACGGGTTCATCGCGAGTTCCCAGACATGGCCGTCCGGATCGGCCCAATAGCCGGAATAGCCGCCCCAGAACACCTTTGCCGGGGCCTTCAGTTCGGTCGCTCCCGCCGCCAAGGCGGCGGCGTAAGCCGCATCCACTTCGGCCTCGGTCGCAAAGTTCTGTGCCAGCGTCATCGCGCCGGTGCCAAGCGGTTCGCCGGCGCGTCCCTGATCTGCCGCCAGATTTTCGCGGCTGAAGAGCGCCAGCGCCATGCCGTTGATCTGGAAGAAGGTGATGCCCGGCTCCGATGGGCCATGTTCCTGCCAGCCCAGCCGACCATAGAAGGCGCGCGCAGCGGCAAGGTCGGCCACGCCGAGGGTGATGAGCGTCACGCGCTGCGGGGTCATGGCTGAATCTCCGTGATCTGCGACTGGCCGCCGGTTTCCGTCAGCGCAAACTTTTGGCCGCGCGGCCCGAGGCTGTCAAGCAGCCCCGGTTCCGTTCCTGTCACGATCGCCTGTGCCCCGAGCGCGCATATCTCGTCGAAAAGCGCCGCCCGCCGTCCGGCATCGAGATGGGCCGCCACCTCGTCCAGCAGCAGGACCGGGGCGCGCCCCAGATCGGCGGCAAGTGCCCGGGCGTTGGCAAGGATCAGACTGATGAGCAGCGCCTTCTGCTCGCCGGTCGAGCATTGCTCCGCCGGCACATCCTTGGCGGCGAAGACCGCCGCCAGATCGGCACGATGCGGGCCGATGAGGGTGCGCCCCGCCGCCATGTCGCGCCGCCGCCCCGCGGCCAGTGCCGCCGCGAGATCCCCGGGTGCTCCCTCGGGATAGATGATCTCCAGCTCCGCGCGGGGAAAGGCGGTCTCCGCCCCGTCTTGCGCCGCCAGGAGCCGCGCCACCACCTGCGTTCGATGTGTTGCGATCCGCGCGCCCGCCTCGGCCATCCGCGCCTCCAGTGCGCCATACCAATGCGGGTCGGCCACCTCGTCCTTCAACAGGCGGTTTCGGTCGCGCATCGCCTTCTCATAGATCAGCACGGCCTCGGCATGATCGGGGATGAAGCTCAGCACCATCCGATCGAGAAAGCGCCGCCGTCCCTCCGCTGCCTCGGTCCAGAGCCGGTCCATCGCCGGCACCAGCCAGACCATACGCAGCACCCGCGCCAGCGCCAGATGCGCCACCGCCTTGCCGTCTATGCGCACCGACCGGGTGTTTCCTCCTTCGGCCCAGGTCTCGATCTCGTGATCGGCAGCCAGGCCGGCCACCTGCGCCGCCACTTTCCAGCCGATTGCCTCGGGCTGCCGCGCCAGCTCCTCTGCCCCTGCCCGACGCAGCCCGCGGCCGGGCGACAGGAGCGAGATCGCCTCCAGAATATTGGTCTTGCCCGCCCCATTGGCACCCGTCAGCACCACCGGCCTGCCGTCGAATGTCAGCCGGGCCGCCCGATGGGTGCGAAAATGCGAAAGCGTCAGCGAGAGGATGGCCAATCCGCTCATACGCCCCTCCATTTTCTGTCGCCCGATACCCCATGGGAGCGCCGGTGCTGCGCCATTGGTTCAAGCCCGATGGCGGCGGGATGTGAAACCCCGGCGACCGGTCACACGCGCATTGGCATGACGACATAGACCGCCGACATGTCATTGCCCTCGCGCATCAGCGTCGGATCGCCCGAGGAGTTGAAAAGGAATACCGCATTCTCCCGATCCACCTGCGAGGCGATTTCCAGCAGGTATTTCGCGTTGAAGCCGATCTCCAGCCGCTCGTCGCCATAGGCCACCGCCAGCTCTTCTTCCGCGGCACCGCTGTCGGGGGCGTTGACCGAGAGCATCAGCCGGTCCTCGTCGAGGCTCAGCTTCACCGCGCGCGAACGTTCTGACGAGACGGTCGCCACCCGGTCCACCGCCTTGGCGAAATCGGAGGCGTCGACCTCCAGCCGGCGGGTATTGTTCATCGGGATGACGCGGGTGTAGTCGGGGAAGGTGCCGTCGATCACCTTCGAGGTCAGCGTGATTGTCGGCGTGGCGAAACGCACCTTGGTTTCCGACACGGAAACCGCAATCTGCGCCTCATCGTCGTCCAGGAGCTTGCGCAGCTCGTTTACCGTCTTGCGCGGCACGATTACGCCGGGCATCCCTTCCGCGTTCTCGGGCAGGGCTGCGTCGATCCGGGCGAGGCGGTGGCCATCGGTCGCCACGCAGCGCAGCACCGGGCCATCCTCTCCGGTTGCTACATGCATATAGACGCCGTTGAGGTAATAGCGCGTCTCCTCGGTCGAGATGGCGAATTTCGCCTTGTCGAACAGCCGGCGCAGCACAGGGGCGGCAGCGGTGAAATTGCTGCTGTATTCCGACGATGCCATGACCGGGAAGTCTTCCTTCGGCAGCGTCGCGAGGTTGAAGGTCGACCGTCCGGCGGCCACGGTCAGCCGCCCTGCCGCCGTATCCTCCGCCAAGGTGACCAGCGCGCCGTCGGGCAGCTTGCGGACGATCTCGTGCAGCATCACGGCAGAGACGGTGGTAGCGCCGGGGCGTTCCACCATGGCGGGGGCACGATCCACTACCTCGCTGTCAAGATCGGTGGCGCGGAAGCTGACCTGCGCCCCCTCCGCCTCGATCAGTACATTGGCGAGGATCGGGATCGTATTGCGGCGCTCCACGACCGACTGCGCCTGCCCCACGGCCTTCAGAAGCGTGCCGCGTTCGATGCTGATCTTCATCCCTGTCACCTCTGGATTGCGGGAATGGCAAGCTACCCGATTCCCGTCTGTTTTGGCAACATTCCGCCGGATTGCAAGGGGGCGTCAAGGCGTGTGAGTCACCGCGCGCCTGGGCCAGGATCAGCCCTGCAACAGCCGCTTCAGCAGTTGCAGGTCGTCGGCAAGCTGGCTGTCGGTTGCCATCAGCTCTTCGATCTTGCGCACACCATGCATGATGGTGGTGTGATCGCGCCCGCCGAAACGACGGCCGATCTCGGGCAGGCTGCGCGGGGTGAGCTGTTTGGAAAGATACATCGCCACCTGCCGGGGCCGCGCGATATTGCGCAGCCGCTTCGGCCCGATCATGTCGGAGAGGCGGATATTGTAGTGCTCCGCCACTTTGCGCTGGATTTCCTCGACGGTGGCCTTGCGGTCGGAGGCGCGCAAGATGTCGGCGAGGCAGTCCTGCGTCAAATCCAGTGTGATCTCACGCCCGACAAGGCTGGCGAAGGCAAAAAGCCGGGTCAGCGCGCCTTCCAGCACACGGACATTGGTGGTGATACGATGGGCGAGGAATTCCAGCACGCCCGGCGCCAGGACGAGACCCTTGTATTGCTCGCGGTAGAACTCGGCCTTGTGTTGCAGAATGCCCAGGCGCAGTTCGTAGTCGGTCGGGTGCAGATCGACCACGAGACCGCATTGCAGGCGGCTCCTGATCCGCTCCTCCAGATCCTTGATCTCGCCCGGTGCGCGATCGGCGGAGATGACGATCTGCTTGTTCTGGTCGACCAACGCGTTGAAGGTGTGAAAGAATTCCTCCTGCGTCGAATCCTTGCCGGCGATGAACTGCACGTCGTCAACCATCAGCACGTCGACCGAGCGGAACATTTCCTTGAAATCCATCACGGAACGGTCGCGCAGCGCTTGCACGAAACGATACATGAACTGCTCGGCCGAGAGATAGAGCATCCGAAGCTCCGGCCGGCGCTCCTGCAGTTCATGCGCGATGGCATGCATCAGGTGGGTCTTGCCGAGGCCGACCCCGCCGTAGAGGAACAGCGGGTTGAAGGTCACCGGTCCACCTTCTGCCACACGGCGAGCGGCGGCATGGGCCAGTTCGTTCGGCTTGCCGACGACGAAGCTGTCGAAGGTGAAGCGTGCGTCGAGCGGCGCGCCGGGAAGATCTTCCTTGCGGGGCCGGGGCTTTGCCGCCGGGCGGGCACGCGGCGCGGGCTTGGGTGCGATGGCGGCCGGGGGCTGGCTGAGATTGACTGCGAATTCCAGCCGCTCCACGATGGCGCCATTGGCGTTCAGGTGGTTGCGGATATGGTCGCCGTAGTTGCGCGACACCCAGTCACCAAAGAATGAGGTTGGCACTTCGAAACGCGCGATACCTTCATCCAGAGCCGACAGTGTCAGCGGTTCGATCCAGGTCACATAGTTGTTCTTGCCAAGCCGCTTTTGCAGTTGCTCACGAATCTCGCCCCAAGTTTCGTTTGTCATTCTTTTGTCAACCTGTCCCACGCCGTTTTTCGGCCTGATTGGGGCGCGGATGCGCCCGACCCTCATACCTACCACTCCCGGAGCGGGCGGGCCCGGACCGGCACGGTTCAACCTGCTTGGGGAAAAGGTTGGCCCATGACAACACACCACGGCCGACAAAACCGGCTATGTGTATGCGTATAAAGCCACTGCGTAAATCGCAGACCCAAATCCAACGGACCACGCTTCAACCCTACGGAACCTTGCCTCAACAGAGGGCAAGATGGCAGCCCGTCGGCTCGAATCGCGCTCGCGGTTTGCCCCCCAGGACAACGTGAATCGCCAAGTTAAACTAGACCGTTGGGCGTGTGGGCTGCAACCGAACTTCGCTGTTGACAGGTCTTTGCGGCAGCGAATCCCGAAGGCAGTGCAAAAGCGCCACGGAGTCGCCGGGCCGGGCAGATTTTACGCAAGATGGGACTTGAAAATGCAAAAAACGCGCCTTTCGGCGCGCTTGCGGCGCGACCTTCATGTCACGCGGGATTCGTATGGATCGCTCAGGCCTTGGCGCCCAGAGCCTTCACGCGGGCGGACAGCCGCGACATCTTGCGCGCCACGGTATTCTTGTGCAGCACGCCCTTGGTGACGCCGCGCGCCATTTCCGGCTGGGCGTTCTTCAGGGCTTCGGCAGCGGCGGTTTGATTGCCGGAGGCGAGGGCTTCCTCGACCTTGCGCAGGAAGGTACGGATGCGCGAGCGGCGCGCCTTGTTCACCGCATAGCGGGCTTCGGACTGGCGGGCGCGTTTTTCGGACTGGGGCGTATTGGCCATGGGCTTGATCCTTCGGGTCTTTCGTTTCGATTGCAGCAAAAGACCCTGGGCGACCACCCTCAAGGGAAGGTCATGATTCTTGCCAAAGCGGGCCCACGCGCATGTAGCCCGGGCCTATAGGCGAGTTTCGCGCCAATGGGAAGGCGGAATCAGCGGTCACGGAACTGTGGCTGGCGCTTTTCGAGGAAGGCGGCCATGCCTTCCTTCTGGTCCTCGGTCGAGAACAGGGCGTGGAAGAGGCGGCGTTCGTAAAGGATGCCCTCGCGCAGCGTAGTTTCATAGGCGCGGCTCACGCATTCCTTCACGACCATGGTGGCGAGCATGGATTTCTCGGCGATCTTCGCGGCGGCCTTCCTCGCCTCGGTCAGCAGATCCTTCGCCGGCACCACGCGGGAGACGAGCCCGCAGCGCTCCGCTTCGGCCGCATCCATGAAGCGGCCGGTCAGGTGCATGTCCATGGATTTGGACTTGCCGACGAACCGGGTCAGCCGCTGGGTGCCGCCGAGCCCGGCCACCACGCCAAGGTTGATTTCGGGCTGGCCGAATTTTGCGGTGTCGGAAGCGATGATGAAATCGCAAGCCATCGCCAGTTCGCAGCCGCCGCCGAGCGCGTAACCCGACACGGCCGCGATGATCGGCTTGCGGGTGCGGGTGATCGCCTCGCCCTCGGGGCCGAAGATATCTTCCTGGAACATCTCGACGAAGGTTCTGGTCGACATTTCCTTGATATCCGCCCCGGCAGCGAAAGCTTTCTCCGATCCGGTGATGATGACACAGCGCACCGAATCGTCGGCATCGGCGGCTTTCAGCGCTTGTCCGAGCTCTTCCAGCAGCTTGCTGTTCAAGGCGTTCAGCGCATCGGGCCGGTTCAGGCGGATCAGGGCGATATAGTCCTCGATCTCGACGATCAGCGTCTCATAGGCCATGCGGAGGTCCCCTCTGGTTTGGCGGAGTCCTAGCAGCCTCACGGAAACGTGCAAGCCCGGCCTCGCCAGCGGGATCGGAGGAAGGAGGTTGGTCCGGACCGACATCCCGGCCCCCGGGACGGCCAGAGGTGAGCCATGAACCGCCCGTCTGTCGATCCTGTCCAACCCGCATATGCGACCGGACGAGCGCAGGGGCGAGGTCGGCACGGGGATCGAACGTAAGGAGAGATTGCACGGCAAGGCGCAGACCACACCCATTCTGGCCCCATCTGCGGCTGGTCGCCAGTCTTCATCGTGACGGGTGGTGAGCGCCGGAGACCGCGCGGCTTGGGAGGCCAGGTGAACCAGGCAGGCCGGCTCGTCTTCTAGAGCAGCGCCCCCAGCACCATGCCGATTGCAACCAGCCCGCCGCCGGCCAGCATCCAGAATGCCGGATGCAGGGGCGGCCGCGGCTCCGGTTCCCGCCGCGCCTGCCTCACCAATTGGGTTTCGACCAGCGCCGGCAGTTTCGGGGCAAAGCGCCCCAGCACCCGCATCGTCTGCGCCAGATCGCGCACCAACGCGCGCGGGCCGATATTGCGCGCCACGTAATCCTCGACGATGGGTCGCGCGACCTGCCAGATGTTGATATGCGGATCGAGCCCCCGCGCCACAC
Organism: Gemmobacter sp.; assembly: GCA_031260425.1. Taxonomy (GTDB): domain Bacteria; phylum Pseudomonadota; class Alphaproteobacteria; order Rhodobacterales; family Rhodobacteraceae; genus Gemmobacter. Next base: position 3,058 of record JAIRJX010000089.1, on the reverse strand, counting down.
CTTCGACCACGACCATGGTGCGTTGCAGCAAGATCAGTTCGGTCCGGGTCTGCATCCCGAATCTTTCGGTAACCTCAAAGAGATAGGCCAGAAGCCGCGCCATGGAGATCCGGCTTGCCTCCATGCCGAAGATCGGCTCGCCCACCACGCGCAGAGCACGGGCGAATTCGTCCATGTCGCGGTCGGCGGGCACATAGCCGGCCTCGAAATGCACTTCGGCCACGCGGCGGTAGTCTTTGCGGATGAAGCCGTAGAGGATTTCCGCATAGACGCGGCGGGTATATTCGTCCAGCCGCCCCATGATGCCGAAATCATAGGCGATGATGGCGCCATCCGCGGCCACCTTCAGGTTGCCCTGATGCATGTCTGCATGGAAGAAGCCGTCGCGCAGCGCATGGCTGAGGAAGAGTTGCAGGACCCGCGCGCCAAGGCGCACCCGGTCCTGCCCTGCCGCGTCCAGCGCGGCATTGTCGGAAAGCGCCGTGCCCTCGGCCCAGCCCAGCGTCATCACGTTGCGCGAACACAGTGCCCAATGCGGCTGCGGCACGCGGAAACCTTTGTCCTTCGCGGTATTGGCCGCGAATTCTGCCGCCGCCGCCGCCTCCAGCCGCAAGTCGAGCTCGCCCATCACCACGCCCTCGAAATGGGCGATCACGTCCAGCGGACGCAGCCGGCGCGAGGCGGGGGAGAGCGTCTCGATCGCCCGCGCGGCAAACCAGAAGGCGTCGATATCCTTGCGGAAGGCGCGTTCGATGCCGGGGCGCAGCACCTTCACCGCCACGTCCTCGCCGGTTTCCGCCAGACGCGCGCGGTGGACCTGCGCAATGGAGGCGGCAGCGACGGGTTCGGAAAACCCGGAAAAGATCGCGTCGACCGGCAGGGCCAGTTCCGCCTCGATCATCGCCTTGGCCTGTTCGACCGGGAAGGGCGGCAACTTGTCCTGAAGATATCTGAGCTGCTCGGCCAGTTCCCCGCCCACGATGTCGGGGCGGGTGGAGAGAATCTGGCCGAACTTGATATAGGCAGGGCCAAGCGCGGTCAGCGCTCGCGTCGTCGGCGGCAGCGTCGGATCCCCCCTCAGGCCCAGCCACTTGAACGGCCAGCCCAACACACGGGCAAGCGCGCGCAGGCGCGGAGGCGCATCCATGGCCGTCAGCACCTGCTTGATCGCCCCGGTCCTCTCCAGCGTCGCCAGCGTGCGGATCAGCCGCAGGATGTTGTGCGGCCCCCGCATCAGATCTTCCAACCCGAATGCAGCGCGGCGATGCCCATGGAGAGGTTGCGGTATTTCACCTGCCCGAATCCAGCCTGCCGGATCATGCCGGCGAATGCCTCCTGATCGGGGAATTTGCGGATGCTCTCGACCAGATATCGGTAGCTGTCGCGGTCGCCCGCGATCATCTGCCCCATCACCGGGATCGCGTTGAAGCTGTAGAGATCATAGAGCTTCTGCATCAGGTCATTGGGGATCCGGCTGAATTCCAGCACCATCAGCCGCCCGCCGGGGCGCAGCACGCGGAATGCCTCGCTCAGCGCGTCTCCGATGCGGGTCACGTTACGGATGCCGAAGCTGATCGTATAGACATCGAAGCTGTTCGCGCCGAAGGGCAGAGCCATCGCATCGCCCGCCACCCAGTCGAGCCGTTCGGCCATGCTTTCGGCCTCGGCCCGCCGCCGCCCCTCGACCAGCATCGATTCGGTCATGTCGAGAACCGTGGCCCGCGCCCCTGCCGCCCGCCTAAGGAAGCGAAAGGAGATGTCGCCGGTGCCCCCTGCCACGTCCAGCAGCCGCTGCCCCGGGCACGGCGCCAGCCAATCCATCATCGCATCCTTCCAGAGCCGGTGGATGCCAAGGCTCATCGCGTCGTTCATCACGTCGTATCGGCTGGCGACGCGGGTGAAGACGCCATGCACCATGCCCGCCTTTTCGGCCTCGTTCACGGTCTGGAAGCCGAAATGGGTGGTCTTCTGGTCTTCGCTCATGGGCAATATCCGGCTCTTGCCCCGGCGGGGCTTTGCACCCCTTATAGGCCGCAATACGCGCGCCGCAATGCGGCCTGTCCGCCCAGGAGCCCCCGATGCCCGAACTGCCCGAGGTCGAAACCGTCCGTCGCGGGCTCCTGCCGGTCATGGAGGGGCGGGTGATCATCAAGGCTCGGGTGAATCGGCCGGATCTGCGCCGGCCTTTCCCCGAGCGGATGGCGGAGCGGTTGACCGGCGTGCGAGTCAAGACATTGCGGCGGCGGTCGAAATACATCCTCGCCGATCTGTCCAGCGGCGAGACGCTCTTGATCCATCTTGGCATGTCGGGGCGGATGCTGATCTCGGGGGCGACGGTCGGCGGGTTCCATCACGACCATCCCGCCCCGGCAAAGCACGATCACGTCGTGCTCGACATGGAGGGCGGCGCGCGCATCACCTTCAACGATGCGCGGCGCTTCGGCGCCATGGATCTGATACCAGCCACCACCGTTGATGCGCATCCGCTGCTTGCCGTGCTGGGGCCGGAGCCGTTCGGCAATGATTTCCACGAGGATTATCTGGCTGATCGGCTGCGGATCCGCGCCACGCCGGTAAAGTCGGCGCTGCTCGATCAGCATCTCGTCGCAGGTCTGGGCAATATCTATGTCTGCGAGGTGCTGTTTCGCGCCGGTATCCACCCCGCTCGTCCTGCCCGCGACCTGAGTTCGTCCGAGGCGGTGAGCCTCGTGACCCTGATCCGCGAGGTGCTGGCCGAGGCGATCGAGGCCGGCGGTTCCTCGCTGAAGGATTATCGGAAGGCGGATGGCGAGTTGGGCTATTTTCAGCATTCCTTCCGGGTCTATGACCGCGAGGGCCAGCCCTGCCTGAGCTGCGGCGCCACGCTGGAACGCATCGTGCAATCGGGGCGATCCAGCTTTTTCTGCCCGGTATGCCAGCGCTGAGGAGCAGGAGCGTTGCGTTTCCCCGATGCGGAGAGGGGGGGGGGGGGGGGGGCGCCGCCCGGCGCGCCGGGCCGCGAACCCCCCCCCCGCGCCGGGTGGTAAGAATTATAATACAAAAATCTCCGGGTGATAAC
>JAIRJX010000005.1 GCA_031260425.1 Gemmobacter sp. | reverse complement strand
CGAAGACCGGCTGCTTGAGGGTGCCGCGGCCGCGTTTCAGCTTGCCGGTGACGCCGCGCGGTCGGCTCGGGCCGAAGCAGCTTTCATCGACCTCGGCGGTGCCGATGCAGAGCGCCGCGTAACCGTCCAGTCTGACCGCTACCCGTTCCATTGCCAAGGGAGCAGATCGTCGACTTTGGTGATCTTGTAATCGGGGATGCGGGCCAGGGTGACCGATCAGGAGCACGCAGGCGTCCCGAGCGACGCAGGGCAGGATGATCAGTCCCGGATGCAGTTCCTCTCTCCCGACGAGACCTCGGAAATCCCGGGCGTTCTCGGTCACGATGATCCGATCTTCGGCTACGGCGTTGCGCAGGACCACATGGTCGGAGTCACTCCGCCGCCCGATGTCACGGGGATGGACCGTGGAGTGATGGCCGCTTTCGTTTAGTCGCGCGGCAATTTGCGGAGAGATGCATTCGTCGATGAAGAACTGCATGGCTCAGTGCCGTTGTGCGGCCTCCGGAGCCCAAGGCCGCCCCGATGGACGCCCGCGCAGCGGATGGGTCCGGGCATAAGTTGCAGCTGCGGCAAAGGCCGCCTCCGGGATTTCAGGATAATCCGCAACCAGCTCGGCCATGCTGTCACCACCCACCAGACGCCCCAGGACGGAATAGACCGTCAGGCGCGTTCCGCGGATGACCGGTGTGCCGCCCATGACTGCATCGTCGGAGACAAGATGCGCGTCACGCGCCGCACGATAGGCAAGAGCAAGGCGCGTGCGTGACCCCGCCATGCCCTCAAGGTCGAGGGTGATGGTCTCGTTCAGCCGAACTTCGGCCAATTGCGCTTCGTTGACCAGTCGGCTTCGGCTCACAAGCAACCAGAGGTGCCGCTTGCGCGCCAAGGGAAGATCTCGAAGCCAGGCGTCGTTGATCACCGAAAGAAACGGAACCGCCGCGAGCGGAAGACGTCGAGTCGCGCGGTGGGTGAGCCCGTCAGTGACCTTTTCCGCAGGAAGAATGCCGGATTCCACCGATTTCTCGATCAGTTTGGCCGAGACACCCGCAAGATGGGCCGCTTCGTTGATGGTAAGCTCTGCTGGCATAATTGTTCCCTTGTCAGGGAAGATATATGGGGCATCTGGCTCTTCGCGACAAGAGGATTGGATTGGCGCCAGATCAGTCGGGACCTCGGCCAAGGCCATAACCTACCCGAACCGCCGCCCTCCCTCTGTGAGCGTGTATTCGTTGATGATGATCCCCTCAGGGTTGTGGGGGGAGACGGCTATGCGCGTTCATGCGGCTCCTCCTTGACTGCTTCGGCCGCCTCCACCAGCAGGATTGCGAGCGCCGCCGGGGCAGTTTCGCGCTGCCGCTTGCTCATTCCGTACATCTTCTGGGCACCAATATTGCACGAAAATCCGTGCATCCTAAAAGGGTAGCCTCATCTCGACAAATCAGGTCCGGTGATACTTCGTCCCGCGTTGAGACCCACAGTTGGTCATCATCGACATCCTGGCTTCCCTTGGGTTGCAACGAATGAGTTGTGGGGCGCTCGTGTATCATGCGCCACACCGCCGCCGCGTGAGCCTTTGCGTTGCCGGGCACGGCGCGTGCGGCATCGCCGGGTAACGCTCGCCCCTTCGGGGCCGGTGCTCTGAAACGTCCCGCGTCATTGGTGCACGGTGAGGACGCGAAGGGGGGAGACTGGGTGCTTGACCTCGCGGCGCGGAAGACGCCACAACTGCGGGTAGCGCCGGCGGAACACGGGAGAGAAGCAGTTGTCACCGGAAGGCCCGAAACTCGGGAAGGAGGTCGGCCCCCGCATCCGCAGGCACCGCCTCGGCCTCGGCCTGTCGCTGGTCGATCTGAGCGGGCGTAGCGGGGTTTCCGTTTCCAATATCAGCAAGATCGAAACCGGCAAGATCGTCGGCGGCTTTCAGGCCATCTACCGGATCTGCCGCGGTCTGGGCATTCTGGTGACCGATCTGCTGGAGGAGAACCAGCCCGCCGCCGGATCGCTGCGGGTGGTGCGCCGCGGTGAGGCCGAGGTGCAGGAAACCGCTCTCTACAGCTATGTGCCGCTCTCGACCCGCCCGGGCGGGCGGTTGAATGCCGCGATCATGGAGGTGCACAGCCGCAGCCTGCCCGACCTGGTGGATTGGAGCAACCACAGCGGCGAGGAGGTGGTAACCGTTCTGTCGGGCAGCATTGCCCTGCATTACGAGGGGCAGGAACCGATCATCCTGAACGAAGGGGATAGCGCGAATTTCGAATCCGCACCGCGTCATTGCTACGTCTGCAGGTCCGACACCTTGGCGCGGCTGCTTTTCGTCTCTACTCGGTCCGGTAGAGATGCCCCGGCGGAGGAGGGGTGAGACGAGCCGCCCGACACAAAGATTTTCATATAAGAAAATCTTTGTTGACATATCTCACTGCCGGTTCTCATCTCGGGAAAAACCACGCCATTCTCAGGGAGATGCGGATATGACACCGAAGGGCAAATTCCGGGCCGGGCTTTACGCGGCGGCGTTTCTCGCAGCGGCGCCAGCATTCGCCGACGATATCGTCATCGGCGCCTCGCTCAGCCTGACCGGGGTTCAGGCGCCGCTGGACGAGCCGGGGCTCAAGGGCGCCGAGGTCGCGGTGAAATACCTCAACGATCATGGCGGGCTGCTCGGCCGTCAGGTGAAGCTGATCAATATCGACGGAAAATCCGATCCGATCACTGTCGGCAACAACACGATCCAGCTTCTGAACGAGGGTGCCGAACTGATCATCGCCCCCTGCGATTTTGATTTTGGCGGCCCGGCCAGCCGCGAGGCACAGAATGCCGGTTTTGTCGGCATCTCGACCTGCGCGTCGGATCCGCTCTATTCGTCCTGGTCGCTGGGCGACAAGCAGTTCACGCTGTCGATGTGGAACACTGCCATGGGCGCTACGGCGGCGGAATTCGCCCTGAAGGACAGGGGCTGGAAGACGGCCTATGTGGTGACGGACCAGTTCCTTGCCTATACGAAAAGCCTCTCGCGCTATTTTGTCCAGCACTACAAGGATATCGGCGGCGAAATCCTGGCCGAGGACAGCTATACGCAGGGTGATCAGGACTTCTCGGCGCAGCTGGCGCGGCTTCAGGCCCTGCCGCAGCAGCCCGATGTGATCTTCATCTCGTCCTACATGCCCGATCTGGGTACGATCATCCGCGCTATCCGCGAGGTGGGGATCACCGCACCGGTCATCGGCGGCGATTCCTATGACGATCCGAGCCTCGGGGAATCACTGGGTGAAAAGTTCGGCAATGATGTCTATTTCGTCACCCATACATGGATGGGCAGCGAGGCGCATCCGCAGATGGAAGAGTTCATTGATCTCTACAAGGCCTATCACGGCAGCGCGCCCGACACCTCCTTCGTCGCCACCGGCTGGGATACGGTGATGATGATGGCCCAGGCGGTCGAGGCGGCCGGCAGCACCGATGGCGCCGCCGTAGCGCTGGCTCTGGAAGAGGGCCAGTTCGATCTGCTGACCGGCAACCTCGACTATTCGGATGCCGCGACCGGCCATATGCCGACCAAGGCCGCAGCCCTGGTGGAGCTTCAGGGCGGCAAGCCGGCCTTCATCGGCTGGAAAACTGCCGAGAGCCAGCCTGCCCCCTGAGGCCGCATCCGTAGCCTCGCGCGCGGGCCGTCCGGATAGGACAGGGCGGCCCCTTTTCAACCCGGGCGGGATGCCCGCCACCGCTCCGGTTCCCCCCCCGAAATTCATCTGCGAGTCCGCCTGTGACAGGAAAGCCAGGTTCCGTGCCCTGCCTTCGCGCCGAAGCCATCTCGGTCGATTTCGGCAGCCTCAAGGCCCTTGATGCCGTCGACCTTGTGCTGAACTGGGGCGAAATCCTCGGGCTGATCGGGCCGAACGGATCGGGCAAGACCACGCTGATCAATGCGATCACCGGCCAGGTGCCCCTGTCTGCCGGGCGGGTGCTTTGCGATGGCGAAGACATCTCGGCCCGGCCGCCGCACGAACGTGCCCTGTGTGGCATCCTGCGCTCGTTCCAGACGGTCCGGTTGTTCCGGGATCTGACGGTTTCCGAGAATATCGAGGTGGCGGTGGTGGCGAAGGGTGGTTCGCGCCGTGAGGCGCAGAGGATCGCCAGGCCCCTGATCGAGGAGTTCGGCCTCGGCGGCAAATGTGACGAACTGGCGCGCACACTGAGTTACGGTGACGAGCGGCGGGTCGAGATCGCCCGGGCACTGGCCGCCGATCCGAAATATCTGCTGCTCGACGAGCCGGCGGCGGGGATGAACGAGGAGGAAACCGACGGGTTGCTCTCCATCCTGAAGACCTTGCCGGAGCGGCGCGGCCTGGGCGTCATCATCATCGACCATGACATGCCGCTGATCATGCGGCTCAGCTCGCGGCTTCAGGTCCTTGCTTCGGGCAGGACCATCGCCACCGGCGGTGTCGACGAGGTGCGCAACGCCCCTGCGGTGATCGAAGCCTATCTCGGTTCGGACGCAGGAGAGTTGCGCCATGCTTGAGATCCGCAACATCGAGCTGCGCTATGGTGCGGTGGTCGCCGTCCGGGACGTTTCGCTGACGGTTGGAGAGGGTGAGCTGGTCGCGCTCTTGGGGGCCAATGGCGCCGGAAAATCGACCACGCTGAAGGCGATTGCCGGGGTGATGAAGCCCTCGCGTGGGACAATGGTCCTGAACGGGGTGAATATCGTCGGGCAGAGCCCGGAGCAGATGGTGCGTCGGGGCGTCGCCATGGTGCCCGAGACGAGAGATGTCTTTCCAGATCTGACGGTGGAGGAAAATCTCCGCCTCGGTGGTTTCGCGCGCCGCCATGACCGGGCCGGCCAGGCGGTGCTGCGCGAGCGGATGTTCACGCTGTTCCCGATCCTTGCCGAGCGGATCGTGCAGCCCGCCGGCACGCTTTCCGGTGGTCAGCAGCAGATGCTGGTGATCGCGCGGGCGATGATGTCGGCTCCGAAGCTGCTGCTGCTGGACGAGCCCTCGCTGGGTCTTGCCCCGGTGATTGTGGACCAGTTGTTCGACCTGATCCTTGATCTGAAGAAATCCGGCACCACCATTCTTCTGGTCGAACAGAATGCCGGCAAGGCGATGCGGATCGCAGACCGTAACTACGTCATCTCGCTGGGCCGGGCCGCGGCCGAGGGCACCAGCGCCGAGATCGCGGGTGGCTTTGATCTGCGTGCGATCTATCTGGGGGGATGAGCATGGGATTCTATATCCAGTATCTGGTGGATGTGCTCAGCCTCGGCAGCCTCTATGCGCTGATGGCGCTTGGGCTGGTGATCGTCTACGGCATCCTCAAGCTGGTCAATTTCGCTTATGGCGAGTTGATCATGATTGCGGGCTATACGCTTTTCCTGCTTGGCGGCGGGCCGCTTCCGTGGCTGGTGATGGCGTTGGTCGCGGTGCTGATGGCGATTCTGGGTGGTATCCTCACCGAATATATCGCCTTCCGCCCGGTGCGCTCAAAATCGGTGACGGCGGTGCTGATCACTTCTTTCGCGCTGTCGACCCTATTGCAGAATGCAGCACTTCTGTTCATCTCCCCGCGCGCTCGCACGGTGCCGCTGCCGGATGTGTTCACCGAGACCGTGCGCTTCGCCGGCGCCACCATCCCGCTGCGCAACCTGATCACCATCGGCACCGCCGTGGTGATGCTGACGCTGTTCAGCTGGCTGATGCGGCGCACGGTGCTGGGGTTGGCGATGCGGGCGGCGGCCACGAAATTCACCATGGCGCGGATGCTGGGCATTCCGGCCAATCTGGTGATCACCTCCGCATTCGCGATATCGGGCCTGCTTGCCGGGGTCGCGGCGCTGCTCTGGCTGGGGCGGATCGGCTCGGTCGTGCCGGCGATCGGCGGTGAACCCCTGCTGATCGCCTTCATCGCAACGGTGATCGGCGGCATGCGCAGCCTGCCGGGCGCGGTTCTGGGCGGCTATCTTCTGGCGCTGATCGTGACCACGCTGAACTATGCGCTGCCAGCGGATCTGCTGAAGTTCAAGGATGCCTTCACCTTCAGCCTCGTCATCCTGATCCTGCTCTGGCGGCCGGACGGGCTGCTGAAGGGGCCGGCGAGCGGGCAGCGGACCTGAGAGGAACCGGCCATGAAGAAATCCACCCTTGTCACCGCGTTCTACCTGATGCTGCCGATCTTCGTTCTCACCCTGGCGGCGGGGCTCGTCGGCTATCCGGTCTTCACCCGGATTGCCACGCTTCTGCTGATCAACCTGATCCTCGTTCTGGGGTTGCAGGTCTTCATGGGCAATTCCGGCATCCTGTCCTTCGCCCATATCGCCTTCATGGCGATCGGGGCCTATGCGGCTTCGGTGTTTTCGATCCCCCTGCAGATGCGCGGCATGGTGCTTCCCGAGCTTTACGAGCCGGTCCGGGAGATCGTTCTTTCGCCGGTGGCCGCGATTCTGTTCGGCGGGCTGGTGGCGACGCTGGTCGCGGCGCTGGTCTCCTATCCGCTGATGCGGCTTTCCGATGCGGCGGCGGTGATCACATCCTTTGCATTGCTGATGGTGATCCATACGATCACGGTGAACTGGTCCCAGGTGACCAACGGCCCGCGCACCCTGTTCGGTGTGCCCGCCTTCACCACCCTGCCGGTGGTGGCTGCCGTGGCGGCGGTGGCGGTGGCGGCGGCGCTGGCCTTCCGCCAGACGCGGACCGGGCTCTTGCTGCGCGCCCTGCGTGACGACGAGTTGGCGGCGGTGGCCATGGGGGCGCACCCCTCGCGGATTCGCTGGGGCGGCTTCGTCGCTTCGGCGCTGTTTGCCGGGATCGCGGGTGGGCTCTGGGCGCATTTCATCACCTCGTTCCAGCCCAATGCCTTTTACCTGAAGGAAACCTTCGTGATCCTTGCCATGCTGGTGATCGGCGGTGCCGGATCGGTGTCCGGGGCAGTTCTGGGCACCTTCCTTGTAACGCTCTCGTTCGAGGGGCTGCGGCTGGTGGAAACCCTGATCAACACGTCGGAGATCCTGCCACTGCGCCTTGTCGGGCTGACCGAGATCGTGCTGGCGCTGGCGATGATATTCGTGCTGGTGCTGCGTCCGGGCGGGCTGATGGGTGCGCGCGAGATCGGCGAGGTGCTGGCGCTGCGCCGGCACCGTCCTGACCTGTCCTGACTGCTGGGAGATATGCCATGAGCTGGAAAACCTCATACCGTTCCTTCTACTACGAGGGTGCCCCCGAACCCGTGGATATCGTCCTCGCGCCGGAAGAGACCGCCCTCCTCGTGATCGACATCCAGAGCATCTATCTGAAGCCCTCCGATGACCCGGTGCAGAACGCCCGGTGGGAGCCCTTCCGCCGCCGGATGCGCGAGGTGGTGATTCCCAATACCGCGCGGCTCGTGGAACAGGCGAGGGCGCAGGGAATCGAGGTGATGTTCGCCCGGATCGCCTGCCTGAAGGAGAACGGCCGCGACCGCTCGCTCAGCCAGAAGAAGCCGGGCTGGAACTATCTGCTATTGCCGAAGGACAGCGCCGACTCCGCCCTGGTACCCGAGTTGCAGCCAAAGGGCGACGAGATCGTGTTCTGCAAGACCACCGACAGCGCACTGACCGGCACCAATGCCCGGCTGATCCTGCAGAATATGGGGATCAGAAAGGTCGTGGTGGCCGGGATCTTCACCGATCAATGCATCTCCTCGACCGTGCGCAGCCTTGCCGATGAGAGTTTCGAGGTGGTGGTGGTGGAAGACTGCTGCGCCGCCGCGACGCGCGAGCTGCATATGCATGAGCTGGAGATCATCAACATGATCTACTGCCACGTCGCCTCGCTGGAAGAGACGCTGGGTTTCATCGCACCGGTGGGGTGAGCAAGACCAGAAGGTGGCGTTGCCACCCCGGCCCGCTCGGGATCACTACAACCCGCCCCGATACCGAATGTCAGAACGGGTCGAGGGGGTTGTCGATGATGGTGAAAGTGCCTTCGCCGAAGAAGGTGTCCTTGGCGCGGAAGTAGAAGTCATCCACCGTCAGCAGCGGACCGGTGCCGCCGGACAGGGCAAATTCAGCGATCAGCACCTTGGAGTCTGTGCCGGGACCGTCTTCATCATACCATAACTGACCCTGCGCCCGGTCGTAGAACAGCATACCCTCGTCAGTCGGATCGGTCCCGAGCACGAATTGACTCGGCTTCCCCTCAGGGCTGTAGTGGTAGCTGCCGTCCTCATTCCTGACCGCCTCGGGTTTGAAACTGAACGCACCGGGATAGACGTAAAGCCGGATACGGTCCTCGCCGCTATGGAAGTCGGTAATGAAGTCGCGCTGGTTGGAAAAGGGGTGCGTGAGAACGAATACGTCCTTGCCCGCCCCGCCGGTCAGCACGTCCCGCCCGGCACCACCGGCCAGAGTATCGTCGCCGTTGCCGCCAATCAGCGTATCGGCTCCGCCTGTATCCCATTCCGACGGCGATTTTGCGAATTGAAAGCCCTCGGAAATAGGGGTTTCGCCCTCCAGTTCATCTGCCCCGTCACCGCCCTCAAGACGGTCCGAGCCCTCCCCGCCCCTCAGCGAGTCGTTCCCGTTCCCGCCCAGCAGCGTATCGTTGCCCCAGGCGCCCTTCAGCGTATCGTTCCCGTCCCCGCCCAGCAGGCTGTCATCGCCATAATAGGCATCCAGACTGTCATTGCCAGCACCACCCAGGAGCGTATCGTTGCCGCTCTCGCCATAAAGCGTATCCGCCCCGGCCCCGCCCGACAGGTTGTCATCGTCGACCCCGCCCGCCAGCAGGTCGTTACCGGCCCCGCCCAGCAGCGTATCGTTGCCGAACCAGCCTCGCAGCGTATCCGCGCCGGCCCCGCCGAGCAGCCTGTCATTGCCGCCATCGCCGTAAAGCAAATCTGCG
>JAIRJX010000361.1 GCA_031260425.1 Gemmobacter sp. | reverse complement strand
AGCCTGCCGGAGGTGGAGCGGGTGCAGGTAGTGCTGACGGCGCATGGACCCGCGCCGAAAGCGCCGCCGCCCGCGCTGAAGGTCGGCGGTCATGCCGCGCCGCATCAGGGCGGGCCGAAACGGGTAAGCGGGATCGACCGGATCGTCGCCATCGGCTCGGGGAAGGGGGGGGTGGGCAAATCGACCGTCTCTTCCAACCTCGCGGTGGCGCTGGCGCGGCAGGGGCGGCGGGTCGGGCTGCTGGACGCCGACATTCATGGTCCGAGCCAGCCGCGCATGATGGGCGTCAACCGCCGTCCGGCCAGCCCGGACGGCAAGACCATCATCCCGCTTGCTGCGCATGGCGTCACGGTCATGTCCATCGGCTTCATGCTGAAAGAGGACGAGGCGGTGATCTGGCGCGGCCCGATGTTGATGGGCGCGCTGCAGCAACTCATCGAGCAGGTGCAGTGGGGCGAGCTCGACATCCTGCTGATCGACCTGCCGCCGGGGACGGGCGACATCCAGTTGACGCTGAGCCAGCGCTTCGCGCTGACCGGGGCACTGGTGGTGAGCACGCCGCAGGATGTGGCGCTGCTGGATGCGCGCAAGGCGCTGGACATGTTCGGCAAGCTGAAAGTGCCGGTGCTGGGTCTGATCGAGAACATGTCGACCTATGTCTGCCCGAATTGCGGGCATGAGGCGCATCTGTTCGGCCATGGCGGTGTGGCGGCCGAGGCGGCGCGGCTGGGTATGCCCTTCCTGGGCGAATTGCCTATCGACCTCGATACAAGGCTGGCGGGGGATGCCGGCGCGCCGATCGCCACCGGCGAGGGACCGATGGCGGAAGCCTTCGCCCGGCTGGCACGGCGGTTGATCGAGGGCGGCATGGCCTGAACGCCGCGCGGAGCGATCAGCGTTCAGGAACCCGCCCGGATGGTGATGTGTATTTCAGGAGTGCTCCTGCAGCGGTTTCTGCCCTGTCGCTGTGTGAGCCTTGCCCCGCCCGGAGCGTGCCGCCGGGCAGGGAGCGGGTTCACACGAGGATTGGGCGGCGTCGATATCCGACGCTTCCGACAGCACCTGGCGAACCAACGGGGATTTCGAATTTCGATGCGACCGGATGCTTCGTCCGGCATCTCCCATGGTGAGGGCATCGCTTCGCGCTTCGGCCTGAGCCGCCGGCATCTGTGGCGCGTCGGTGGGGCGGTATGGGAAACTTCCGTCGGTCAAGCATGGAATTTCATGGAATCGGCCATCACGGCGAATCACCGGCAGGTGATCTGTGCGGGATTTTTCCAGCAGAAACGATGATTCCGAGGTTTTCGAGCCAGCTCCACGACTTGCAGGTTGAGGCGGAGAGGATCGAAGCGGCAAATTTCCGGGTTCCAATGGGAAAAAGGGCTCGCCTATATCTTGTGTATCACGAAAGCGTTGCCCTCTGGATTTAGATCTCCTGCCCATGTTTTCGTGATCGGATCGTAATTCTTTACGCCAGACACCCCGGATGCGACGAGTGATACCCGAAAATTTCCATTGCTTCCCGTAAAATCCCATGGCATCCCTTGACTACCGGATGACGGCGGGAATGAAAAAGCAGAGGGGCAACAAGACCCCAAAGGCGAAAAGCAGGTTTCATACAGGCCCCTCCATCATCTTGATACGACCGGCGCGCGGGCGAGCAGACATCTCCCCCAGGTGGCTCGCGCAGCCGGGCCGACCCAGCGATGGGACAGACGGCGGATCGGGCAGTGGCAGCCGCCCGGTCCGCCATATTCGTTTCTGGGTCATGCAATACGAAATGTCTCGGGCACGGGTCCGGGACAACGGCAAAAGAAACCGGACCGGGCAGGGACAGCGGGTCGTGTCGGAGAGCTTCAGAGGCGAATTCAACCAGAAGGTTGACGGGAAGGCGCGGGTCTCGATCCCGGCGCCATTTCGGCGTGTCCTGGAGGCGGGTGACCCGGGTTTCGATGGCAGCCGTCCGAAATTCGTGCTGGTCTATGGTCGCCCCGATACTGCCTATGTCGAGTGCTACAGCATTGCCGAGATGAAGCGGCTGGAGGCGAAAATCCGTCGCCTGCAGCCCGGCACTCCCGCGCGCCGTGCGCTGGAGCGCAACTTCATCACCTTGTCGCAACTGGTCGAGATCGACGAGGACGGCCGTATCGTGATGCCACCCAAGGCGCGCGAGAAGCTGGGCCTCGGCGCCGATGCGATGAGGGAGGGTTTCGAGGCCACCTTTGCCGGCACGCTCGACACGTTCCAGATCTGGCGCCGTGATGCCTATGAGGCGGCGCTCGCCACCGAGGCGGAGATCACGCTCGATTTCCTCGCTGATGGCGCCGACCTGCTATCGGTGCTGCCCGCCGACCCGGAGGGTTGAGCCTTGGAGGTACACGCACCGCATATCCCGGTGCTCCTGCGGCCGCTGCTTGATGCCTGTGCGCCGGTGTCCGGACGCTGGTTGGACGGCACCTTCGGGGCGGGCGGCTATGCGCGCGGCCTGCTGGAGGCGGGGGCGGCGGAGGTGATCGGGGTGGACCGCGATCCGCTGGCGCTGGAGATGGCCGCAGCCTGGGCCGGCAGCTATGGTGATCGGCTGAAGCTGGTGGCGGGCACCTTCTCGCAGCTTGATACCTATGCGCAGGATCTGGACGGGATCGTGCTGGATCTTGGCGTGTCGTCGATGCAGCTCGACCTAGCGGAGCGCGGGTTTTCCTTCCAGAAGGACGGCCCGCTCGACATGCGGATGAGCCAGTCCGGCCCCTCCGCCGCCGATCTGGTGAACGAGACCGACGAGGCGACGCTGGCCGACATTCTCTATCTCTATGGCGAGGAGCGCGCTTCGCGCCGCATCGCCCGCGCCGTCGTCGAGGCCCGCAAACGGGCGCCGATCGCCACCACGATGCAGCTTTCGGAAATCGTCTCCCGCTGCCTGCCGCGTCCGAAACCGGGGCAAAGCCATCCGGCGACCCGCAGCTTCCAGGCCATCCGTATCGCGGTGAACGCCGAGTTCGATGAACTGGCCGAGGGGCTGGCAGCGGCGGAGCGCGCCCTCAAGCCGGGAGCCAAGCTTGCCGTGGTCACTTTCCATAGCCTTGAGGACCGTATCGTCAAGCGCTTCTTCCAGACTCGCAGCACGGAGCAGCAGGGCAATCGCTACGCCCCCGCGGCTGCCGGTCCCGCACCCAGCTTCATCCCGCTGACGCGCCGCGCCATAGGCCCCGACGATGCCGAACTGGCGCAGAACCCGCGTGCGCGCTCGGCCAGGCTGCGCGTCGGACAACGCAGCGAGGCCCCCGCCCACAAGCTCGACCACGCGGCGCTCGATGTGCCGCTCCTGCACCGGAAAGGAGGACGCCGGTAATGCGTGCGCTTGCCTATCTTCTGACCTTCGCTGTGGTGATCGGTCTCGGCTTCTGGGCCTACAAGGAAAACTACGCCACCCAGCAGGCGCTGAAGGACGTGGCGCGGCTGAATGGCGAGATCGCGGATCTGCGACAGGCATTGTCGATCCAGCGCGCCGAATGGGCCTATCTGAACCGCCCCGACCGGCTGCGCGAGCTGTCCACCATCAATTTCGACAAGCTGGGTCTGCTGCCGCTGGAACCCGAGCAGTTCGGGCAGGCCAGCCAGATCATCTATCCGCAAACCGCAGCCGAGCCGCTCGGGGCGGACGCCCCCTCCGGCGCAGAGGAGCAAGCGCAATGACCCGCATCCCGCTGCGCCCGCTCGCGCCCGTCCTCCTGGCGCGCGCCACCGGCGACAACCCGGACCTGATCGAGCGCGAGAATATCGGTATCCGCCAGGAGCAGATGCGCGAGACATTCCGCCGCCGCTCGGCAGGACGGCTGCTGTTTCTCGGCCTCGCCTTCTTCATGGCTTTCACGGTGATCGGTGCCCGCATGGGCCTGCTGGCAGCGTCGGAGCCGATGGAGCCGCGCTCGGCGGCGCCCGGTGCCCCGATCCTTGCGCAGAGGGCCGATATCACCGACCGCAACGGAAGGGTGCTGGCTACGAACCTGGCGACCTATGCGCTTTATGCCCAACCGAAGGATATGGTGGATCCGGTCCGTGTGGCGCGTGAACTGGCCGTCATTTTCCCCGACCTGAAGGCGGAGGATCTGCGGCGGCGATTGACTGATGGGCGCAGCTTTCTGTGGATCAAGAAGAAGCTCTCGCCCGAGCAGATGCAGAAGGTGCACGAGATCGGCGACCCGGGCCTTCTGTTCGGCCCGCGCGAGATGCGGCTTTACCCGAACGGCCGGCTGGCCGCCCACATCCTCGGCGGCGCCAGTTTCGGTGCCGAGGGGGTGAACAGCGCCGAGGTGATCGGCACGGCGGGGCTGGAAAAGCAGCTTGATGCAAGGCTGCGCGATCCGGGCCAGGCGGCGGAGCCGGTCGCGCTGTCGATCGACATGACGGTGCAGGCAGCAGTGACCGAGGTGCTTGACGCCGGCATGAAGATGATGAACGCCAAGGGTGCTGCAGGGATCCTGCTTGACGTGCGTTCGGGCGAGATCCTCAGTATGGTCTCGCTGCCCGATTTCGATCCGAATGACCGGCCCAATCCCCTGGTGGAGGGCGATCCCGCCGACAGTCCGCTGTTCAACCGGGCGGTGCAGGGGGTCTATGAGCTGGGCTCGACCTTCAAGATCTTCGCGGCCTCGCAGGCGATGGAACTGGGGCTGGTGGCCCCCGACACCCTGGTTGACGCCGATGCACCGCTGATCTGGGGCAAATACAAGATCAGCGAGTTCGAGGGCAAGAATTACGGGCCGAGGCTGTCGGTTTCGGACGTGATCGCCAAATCCTCCAATGTGGGGACGGCGCATATCGCTCTGATGATCGGCGGGCTGCGGCAGCAGGCCTTCTTCAAGTCGTTGGGTCTTTTCGAGCCGACACCGCTGGAACTGGTCGAGGCGAAGGGGGCCCGGCCGCTGATCCCGGCGCGATGGCCCGACATCGTGACCATCACCACCTCCTACGGCCACGGGATGAGCGCGAGCCCGATGCACCTTGCCGCCGCCTATGCCGCCATCGCCAATGGCGGTGTGGCGGTGAAGCCCACGCTGCTGCGCCGGACTTCCGCTCCCGAGGGGACGCGGGTGCTCTCGGAGCCGGTGGCGCGGGAGGCGGTGGCGATGCTGCGGGGCGTGGTGACGCATGGCACAGCCTCCTACGCCCGCATCCCGGGCTATGCGGTGGCGGGCAAGACCGGCACCGCCGACAAGCCCAGGCACGGCGGCGGCTACTACAAGGACAAGGTGGTGAATACCTTCGCCAGCATCTTTCCGGCCGATGCGCCGCGCTATGTGCTGATCGTGACGCTGGACGAGCCGGTGGACACCAGCGGCCCCGCGCCGCGCCGCACCGCCGGCTACACCGCCGTGCCGGTAGCGGCGGAGGTGATCCGCCGCACCGCACCACTTCTTGGCCTGAGGCCCGAGATTGCACTTTCCGCCGACAATGGGGTAACAGCCGTCAGCCAGTATGAATGAGCCTGGCCGACATGGCGGGCGGAAGGTGGGACGCATGGTGCAACGGGTGGCAAGTCTGGCGGAACTCGGGCTGACGCCGCGGCCCGGCGACGGCGCAGGTCCACGTATCGCGGGGCTTGCGGTGGACAGCCGGGCGGTCGGGCCCGGTTTCCTGTTCGCCGCGCTGCCGGGCAGCCGGGTGCATGGCGCGGCTTTCATTCCCGCCGCGATTGCACAGGGGGCGGCGGCTGTGTTGACCGATGCCGAAGGCGCGCGGCAGGCGGCCTCCGCGCTGAAGGGCGTGGCACTGGTGGTGACGGAGGAGCCGCGCGCCGCGCTGGCCATGGCGGCCGCGCTTTGGTTCGGGGCGCAGCCCGCAACCATGGTCGCGGTGACCGGCACCAACGGCAAGACCTCGGTCGCCACCTTCACCCGGCAGATCTGGATGGCGCTGGGTCACGCCTCGATCAATATCGGTACGACCGGGGTAGAGGGCGCCTGGGCTGCACCTTCGGCCCATACCACGCCCGACCCGATCACCCTTCATGCGATGCTGGCGCAGGCCGCCGCCGAAGGGGTGAGCCATGCGGCGATGGAGGCTTCTTCCCACGGTCTTGACCAGCACCGGCTGGACGGGGTGCGGCTGAAGGCGGCGGGTTTCACCAATTTCACCCAGGATCATCTGGATTATCACGGCACCTTCGATGCCTATTTCGCAGCGAAGATGGGGCTTTTCACCCGCGTCCTTCCCCCCGAGGCAGTGGCGGTAGTGAACCTGAGCGATCCGAGGGGGGGCGAGGTCGCCCGCATTGCCGCCGGCCAGGGCCAGCATGTGCTGACCATCGGCCATGACGGCGCTTGCGGTCTGTGCATCGCAGGCCAGCGTTTCGATGCCACGGGTCAGGATGTGCGCTATCTCTGGCAGGGGCAGCCGCATCAGGTGCGGTTGAACCTGATCGGCGGTTTCCAGGCCGAGAACGTGGCGCTGGCCGCCGGCCTCGCCATCAGTGCGGGCGAAAGCCCTGGTGATGTGTTCCGGGTATTGCCGCGCCTATCCGGCGTGCGTGGGCGGATGCAGTTAGCGGCGACGCGGGCCAATGGCGCCTCGGTCTTTGTCGATTATGCCCATACGCCGGATGCCATCATCACTGCACTGAAGGCGCTGAGGCCCCATGTGATGGGCCGGCTGATCATCGTATTCGGTGCGGGCGGCGATCGCGACCGCAGCAAGCGCCCGCTGATGGGTGCGGCTGCACGTGACAACGCCGATGTTCTGTTTGTGACAGACGACAACCCCCGCAGCGAGGATCCGGCGGCAATCCGTGCAGCAATAATGCAAGCGTGCCCGAAGGCGACCGAGGTCGGCGACCGGGCCGAGGCCATTCTGCGCGGTGTCGATGCGCTTGGCCCCGGAGATGCGCTGCTGGTTGCCGGCAAAGGGCATGAGAGCGGGCAGGTGATCGGCGGCGACATCTTCCCCTTCGACGATGTGGAACAGGCTTCCATCGCTGTCGCCGCACTGGACGGGGTGATCTGATGACCGCGCTCTGGACCTCTGCCGAGGCTGTGGCCGCTACCGGCGGCGCTACCTCCCGCGCATGGGCCGCTACCGGCGTCTCCATCGACAGCCGCGGCCTTGTGCCGGGCGATCTGTTCGTGGCGCTGAAGGATGCGCGTGATGGCCATGATTTCGTGGCGCAGGCGCTGGAAAAAGGGGCTGTCGCCGCACTGGTCTCCCGCATTCCCGAGGGTGTCGGGCCCGACGCGCCGCTGCTTCTTGTCCCCGACGTGCTGGCGGGGTTGGAGGCATTGGGCCGCGCTGCCCGCGCTCGCGCACAGGCGCAAGTGGTCGGCGTCACCGGCTCGGTCGGCAAAACCTCGACCAAGGAGATGCTGCGCGCCACGCTGGCCGGGCAGGGCCGGGTCCATGCGGCGGAGGCCAGCTACAACAATCATTGGGGTGTGCCGCTGACGCTGGCGCGAATGCCTGCCGGAACCGACTTTGCGGTGATCGAGATCGGCATGAATCACCCCGGCGAGATAGCGCCGCTGGCCCGGATGGCCGATCTCGACGTCGCGATCATCACCACGGTTGCCCCCGCCCATCTTTTTGCTTTCGACGGCCTTGCCGGCATCGCGCAGGAGAAGGCCGCGATCCTCGACGGGTTGCGCAAGGGGGGCACCGCCATTCTGCCAGGTGGGCTGGAGGTCTCGTCCATTCTGCTGGAGAAGGCCGCCGAGGTCGGCGCCCGTGTCGTGACCTTTGCCGAGAGGGGCGCCGACTGGCATATCGCCACCGCCCAGTGGGGCGAAGCGGCGAGCGGCGTGCGGGCCGATACGCCTGGCGGGCGGCGGCTTTTCCGCGTGCAATCGCCGGGTCGGCATTTCGCGGTGAATGCCCTTGCCGTGCTGGCGGCGGCCGAGGCGCTCGGCCTCGACCCGGCGCTTTCGGCACAGGGCCTCGGCAACTGGCATCCGCCTGCCGGGCGCGGCCAGCGTGAACGTATCACCACCGACACGGTGGAAGATATCGGCTTCGACCTGATCGACGATGCCTTCAACGCCAATCCTGCCTCGATGTCGGCGAGCCTCGAGGTGCTGGCGATCCTGCAGCCGCAGGACAATGTGGGCAGCATCAAGAAGGGCCGCCGCATCGCCATTCTTGGCGACATGCTGGAACTGGGGCCGCAGGAACTGCGGCTTCATACCGAGATCGCCTGCCATCCGGCCATCGCGAGCCTGGCGCTGGTTCATTGCGTCGGCCCGCGGATGAGGGCGCTCCACGCGGCGCTGCCTGCCGCCCGGCGTGGCGAGTGGGTGGAAACTGCGGCCGAACTTGTGCCGCGCGCGGCGGCGCTGGTCGATGCCGGCGATGTGGTTCTGGTGAAGGGATCGAAGGGCATCAAGGTCAGCCTGCTGGTCGAGGCGCTGCGCAAACTGGGGCAACCCCGCCCCCAAGACAAAGGGACGGACTGATGCTCTACCTTCTCACCGAGTTTTCCGATGGCGGGGACCTGTTCAACCTGTTCCGATACATCACTTTCCGGGCCGGAGCCGCCTTCTTCACCGCGCTGGTCTTCGGCTTCCTGTTCGGCCGGCCGCTCATCAACCTGCTGCGCCGCAAGCAGGGGAAGGGCCAACCGATCCGCGACGACGGCCCGGCCTCGCATTTCGCCAAGGCGGGCACACCGACCATGGGGGGGCTCCTGATCCTCTCGGCGCTCATGGTGTCGACCCTGCTCTGGGCGCGGCTTGACAATCCTTATGTCTGGATCGTGCTTCTGGTGACCATCGGCTTCGGTCTGATCGGCTTTGCCGATGACTATGCCAAGGTGACGAAGCACAATACCCGGGGCGTCTCGGGCAGGGTGCGCATGGCGTTGGGGCTGCTGATCGCGGCACTCGCCGCCTATGCCGCCGCGCGCTTCCACCCCGAGGCGCTGACCAACCGCCTGGCGCTGCCGCTGCTGAAAGACGCACTCTTCAACCTCGGCTGGTTCTTCGTGCCCTTCGGCATGATCGTGGTGGTCGGCGCGGCAAATGCGGTGAACCTGACCGATGGGCTCGACGGGCTGGCGATCGGGCCGGTGATGATCGCCGCCGGCACCTTCGGCGCCATTGCCTATGTGGTGGGCAATTATAACTTCACCGTATATCTTGGTGTGCATTTCGTGCCGGGCACCGGGGAACTCCTGATCTTCTGCGCTGCGCTGATCGGCGGGGGGCTGGGGTTTCTGTGGTATAACGCACCGCCGGCAGCGGTGTTCATGGGCGATACCGGCAGCCTCGCGCTCGGCGGCGCGTTGGGGGCCATCGCGATCTGCACCAAGCACGAGATCGTGTTGGCCATCGTCGGTGGTCTTTTCGTGGTCGAGGCGTTGAGCGTCATCATCCAGGTCGCCTATTTCAAGCGCACCGGCCGACGGGTGTTCCTGATGGCGCCGATCCACCATCATTTCGAGAAGAAGGGCTGGGCCGAGCCGCAGATCGTGATCCGCTTCTGGATCATTTCGTTGATCCTCGCCCTGATCGGCCTCGCCACGCTGAAGGTGCGCTGACGGTGACCGAGCGGAGCGCCGCCCCCTTGCGGGCGCGGCGCACGCCTTTCCTCTCGGCCACCTGCGCCCGCGGCGCAGCCGGCCTCGGGTTGAGGGGCTTTGCCCCTCCGGGCCTGCGGCCCGTTCACCCTGGGATATTTGACGACAGAAAATGAACAATGGCATACATCTGTTCATTTTCTGTCCAAAAATATGGGATCCGGGGTAGAGCCCCGGCAGATCGGCACGGAGAGAACCGGAATACGGAGGGCAACGGTCGCTGAAATGATCCGATCCGTCATGGGTCGGGATGACGGCGGAGTTCGCTCTCCCGGAGGCCGTGCCGTTCGGGGGAGTTGGTGTCCGGTCGAACTGCGGCGACGGGGGCCGCATCCGGTGATCAGGCGGCGGATTGCCGGGATGGGAGATTTCGAGCCGTCACCTCTGCGTCTGGTTTCCGGCTTTCAACGGTCGGCCTGGGGATCGGATCGCTGACGGTCTGGTCCGGCCGCGCCCGATGAGCCGGCGAGCGCCGCTCCCGCTATTGCCCGGCGCGTTGAGGTCCTGCCCGATATATGATGGGAAGCGGATGCCGTTTTCATCCGTCTGGTCTGGACGCCCATATCCGAAGGACCCGACGGACTTTTGGTGAACATCCTTTGGGCAAGCGCGATTCACGGTGCCGTGCCGCAGGGCTTTCCAGTGGTGGCATGGCCTCGACTTATGTGACGACGCGGCTTTATCAGGCATGTAGGGTGGGCGGGTGGAGCGGGAGTGGCCAGGTTTTTGCCTCCACGGTTTGATGGTGTGATCCATTCGTTGGAATGGAAGGAAGCCCTATGGGACAAGTTCGTCACGGGAGCGCCACGACCACGTTCGCCGTCAGAGCTGCGATACGAGCC